>DXHX01000027.1 GCA_019113205.1 Candidatus Pseudogracilibacillus intestinigallinarum
TATCATTATTTACTCTTACAAAAGGATTAAATATGCAAGTAGAGAAGCATAAAAAAATCGCACGATGGACGATGCCGATTTGGTTATACGTTAGTTTAACGGGTGTCTTAGTATACGTATTAATATCACCATTTTATTAACATAAAAGACTTAGACGATACTTTTTGTACTCGTTCTAAGTCTTTTTTATATATACTAGTATATAAGCTTGTTTGTCGTATATTTGTCACATATGTATGTGAAATTTCAACACATATAGGAGGGTAAACATGGATTTCCCAATATACACGATACTTCTATTCGCTGGATTATTATATGGAATTATTACTTTTATTATGGAACTCCGCCATTATAAAAATACACTAAATTTGAAACAATTAACTTTATCGATTGTTATTATGATCATTAGTGTTATCGGATTATATGTTTCATATTAACATCGTATCCTATGAATCTTTCACGATTAGTCCGAGCATGCTTGCAAATTGAATCGCTTGTAATGGTGATACTTTTAATCCTTTTAATTGATCTATTGTCACAAATAATGTGTCAAACTGTGAAGTACTGACATCGATTCCTTTTAACGGTGTTTCCTCAAAATTAGCTTCATTTAAATTACATGTATCCAATTGAATCGTTTTAAATATCGAACGATAAAAATCTACCTGTTGTAATGATGCATGTTCAAATAATACTTTTTCTAATTTTGCCTTTCCAAACAATGCCATATTTACTAAAGAATGTTGGAATTTTGTATGTCCGATATATGCATGTTCCAAGTTACAGCCAACAAGTTTACAATTGTCGAATATAACACGATTCATAGATGCATACTCCATATTGGCATTCGAGAAATCACATTTTTCAAAACGAACATCTGTTAAACTAATCCTCGAAAAATCTGTCCCTATAAAACGGCAGTTTTTAAATACTGTTCTTTGAATATGAATTCCTTCGAATTGTTCATTGATGCAATTTTCTTGTTCAATTATTGCCTCTTCTATAAAATCTTCTTCTATGTCATGCATAGATTGTTTCGTTAAATCTTCTCCAATTATTGGATCTTTTATTTTCAAAAAAACACTTCCTTTTGTATTCTTCTCAATGAATCTATCATCAATTATGAGTAGTATATCATTCTTTTATGTGATGGTTCATATGTTTCATGCTAAAATAGACTTTATCATGAAAATGGAAGTTGGTGAACTATGCTTAATGATGCAAAGATTATTTTCGTACATTAAAAAAGAATGTATAAAAACGTATGAATACGACACAAATGCGACAAAGTCTTTTGTTTTAGTTGCATGGGTCATGACAACGATATTCGCCTTAATCGCTATTTCTGGACGACCATCAGGGGCGACCTTCATCCATCTTTCTTTAGATTATGTCGTTGCCTTTATATTAAATCTATTTTTATTTGTCATTGTGACATTTTTACTGGCATTTATTTTATCCCTTTTACGTATCCCTATTGCACGAATTGCTTTATCTAGTATTTTATATGTCGGGATAGGCTTTGGCGTATTATTATATGTTGTTGATGCAGGTACGATTTTTTCGATTATAATCGGTGTCTTTTCTTCTATTCTTGCTACCGTTTTAAGTTTTTTCGTACATCAAATACGGGCATATAAATACGGTAAAAAAATACTATTATATAGTGCAATCGGTTTGACGATTATCAGTATCGCGTTGTTCATGTCTAACCAGTCAAATGTAGACGACTCATTGACTGGACCTTATGACGTACAATTTTTTACATATGGAAGTGGAAAAGATCCTTATCGAAAGGATTTTGGTAATGAAGTAACAGAACACACAGAAACAGTAGATGCATCGAGTTTTATAACAAATTGGAGTGCCAAGCGAACAAAATTTTGGGATTTTGACCAACATGAATTTCCAATAAACGGGCGAGTATTTATGCCTGTGGGAGAAGGCCCCTTCCCTGTTATTTTAACGGTGCACGGAAACCATACTATGGAAAAATTCTCTACAGGTGGCTATGATTATTTAGGAGAAATTATTGCCTCCCATGGCTTTATTTTTATTTCTGTTGATGAAGATTTCATTAATTATTCGAATATTACAGGTCAACCAAATGATAACTACCTACTAAGAACGTGGATATTGTTACAACATATCGTGCAATTAAAAGAGATGAATCAAAAAGAAGATAGTTTGTTTTATCAAAAAGTTAATTTACAAGAAATTGCATTGTCTGGTCACTCACGTGGTGGGCAAGCAGCTGCAATGGGAGCAGATTATGAACGTTTCATAGAAGATCCAGCATTACTTAGTGCACTACAAGACGTTGAAATTAAAGCTGTTGCTGCTATCTCCCCTACTGATAAATCCATTGATCATACCAAACCAAAACTAGAAAATGTTTCTTATTTTATCATGCACGGTGCACAAGATGCTGATGTGTACAATTTTAGAGGAGATCATCAATTTTATCGCACGGCATTGACAGATGAGAATCAAATAAAAGCAACATTATATATTGAACATGCTAACCATGTTCAATTTAATAATGATTGGGGACGTTATGATTTAGCGATGCCGAAAGGGTTGTTTCTAAATCAAATGAACTTATTATCAAAAAAAGAACAACAGCAAATTGCAGCCACCTATTTGACTGCCTTTTATAAAGATGTATTTCAACAAAGTACTGAATTAGCAACATTAATCGAAAATGAACAAGTTCAAAAAGAACTTTTACCAGACACAACGATGGCACACAAATATGAAACTGGGCAATATCAATCACTGCTAACGTATAATAAACATCAAGAAATATTAGGCCAATTTTCTAATGCAACCAAAAAAGAAGTAATTCGTCCTAAAAACCGTTCTGGTGGAATTCATCCACAAGATGCATTACATATTACTTGGGAAGAAGAAGCTACATATTTGATTCCCATTTCTCTTAAAGGGAAAAATATTGATCGTAATTCGCTCGTCCTTACGATAGCTAATTATAAACCTAAGGCGAAAATTGATATGGAAGTTGTTCTGTCAAATGAAAATAATACTCTAGTTCAAGAAACACATACATTATCTCCCGTCATTGAGATTGATCAAACGCCTTTCGGTTTACTTGATACGTATTATCGGGATGGCAAATATGACACCAACTGGGAGCCAATTTTTGAGACCATTCATGTTCCATTAACAGACATTTCTGCTGAGACATTAAAAGATACAACATTAACTCTACAATTTTCAGGCACGAATGGGGAAATTTTACTTGAAGAAATTGGTATAGAATAATGTTTCATTCTTAAAGGAGAAAAACTAATGATCATTACTGCTTGTATCCTATTATTTTTTCTATTAGGCATCATTTTTTCACTAGGCAAAGGCCATTTCCTTATCGCCGGTTTTAATACGATGCCAAAGGAGGAAAAAGAAAAGTATGATGTAGTCGCATTATGTAAATTCATGGGACAAATGTGTTTCGCATTAGCCTTCAGTATGACTTTTTGGTTAGTAGGCGAAATATGGACAATGCCTTTTTTATTTTGGATTGGCCTCGTTCTTTTCATAACAATGACGATATTTATGTTAATTTACATGAACACGAATAAACGATTTGAAAAATAAACAACAATGGAAGAGATGAAACATGAGTGAATGCTTTCTTTATTAAAGCTTCGGAAACATTTCCGCATCACTGTCACTCGTGTTTCATCATTCTCCCTTTTTTCTACGATCACTTTCTATCCGACCTCCCCCTTCACCTGCTATATATTAGACGATCACTTATATAAAAAGTTTGATTTTTTTGAAAAATAATTAAAAGTCCCCCTAAAGTAGATTTTATTTTTTAAGTGTCTACTTTAGGGGGAGCATATCAGTTCCTCCCCGTCTTCTCCGGCTATGCTAATGATTGCCTTTATAATATAGCGATCGCCCGGACTGGTGATCCGTCCCCTTTTTCTATTTTTAAAGGTAGTCCATAAAATGTAAATGTTTGATGGAATGGAATTTTTTCTAAATTGATTAGGTCTGTATAGGTAATAATATCGTTCGCTAATAACATTCTTTCTAATCGTTCCGTCATTTCTCCACCGACAAAGGAAGGTTTTGCGTGCAATAATTTATCTATATATGTTTCGTCCAATGGCGCAGTGAAGAATAAGCCTATCTCCCTCGGCCATTGTGCATCTATTTGAACTACTTGTGCTTCTCCAAAAAATCGTTCGATCGGCATTTCATCTAAATTTGCTTTTCCTTTATGCATATGCGAAAACGCATCGACATGTGTGCCAGTATGCGTACCTAATGTTAACTTCCTTAATTCCCAGCCATTTTTGTCATATGTATGGACTTTTTCAATCGTAACTGCTGGATCTCCAGGATAAACGTCCATTTTTTCGTTCAATGTCACTGTTAAATCAATTACTTTCATACCGCTCCCCCTCTCTTTCAAATGAATTTTATCCGTAGAAAAACTGGACCTATATTAAAATAAGTCCAGTTTCCCTATCCGTTCTACCGCTTCACGTAAACGATTTTCCTCCTCCAATAACCCAATTCGTACATACCCTTCTCCATGTGCCCCAAAAGCAATACCTGGAGCAACAGCAATATTTGCTTCATTCAACAACAAATCCGTAAATGATTCACTCGTATGTCCATTTGGAACCTTTAACCAAGCGAAAAAAGACGCTTTTGGTGCTTCGACTTTCCACCCGATCTTTTTACAAGCTTCGATAAACACATTACGACGATGTTCATATAATGCGACTATGTCTTTCGCCGCCGTTTGCTCCCCTAATAATGCCTTTGCAGCTGCACGTTGAACAGCTGGGAATTGATTAATAAACATATGATCTTGTAATAAATTAATTGCACCGACAATCTCTTTATTTCCTAAAGCAAATCCGACACGCCATCCAGCCATATTGAATGTTTTCGACATCGTATACATTTCCACTCCGACATCTTTCGCCCCTTCTGCTTGTAAAAAACTTACCGGTTTTTTTCCATCAAATCCGATCCCACCATAAGCAAAATCATGCATAACCGCAATATTATTTTTTTTCGCGAATTGAACTGTCTCATTAAAAAATGGCTCATCAGCTATCGCACTCGTCGGATTACTTGGATAATTTAAATACATTAATGTTGCATCTCGTTTAATATCGTCAGCTATTTCATCATAGTTAGGATAATAGTTATTTTCTTCTAATAATGGCATCGTTTCGAACCGTATATCTGCCAGACCAACACCAGATAAATAATCTGGATAACCTGGGTCTGGAAGTAAGAGAACTTCTCCCGAATCCATGATCGCCAATGGTAATTCAACAACTCCCGCTTTCGAACCGAATAAAATGGCAACCTCTGTTTCCGGATCTAGATTTACCCCATATTCACGTTTATAAAATATCGCTATCGCTTCTTTTAATTCCGTCGTACCTCGAAATGGTGCATAGCCATGTGTTTCTGGATCTTCTACTGCATCTTGTAATGCCTTTACGATATGTGGCGGAGTTGGTTTATCAGGATTTCCTCTACCTAAATTAATAACATCTCTCCCTTCACTAACAGCTTGTTGAACATTTCTTGTTAATTGCGAGAAAAAATGTGCTGGCAAATTCTGTAATCGATTCGATAATTTCATATTAATATTCCTCATTTCATTTCTATCATTCTACAATAAGTATAAAGAATATAAATTCGAAAAGAAAGAAATTTTCAGTAATTATTGACAAAGTAAATGAAAGTAGCTATCATTAGATATATTAGTTTGAATGATATGAAATTTCACAATTATATAAGTCGATAACTTATCAAGAGTGACCGAGGGACAAGGCCCTATGACGTCCGGCAACCCCATTATGGAAGGTGCCAATTCCTTCAGAACGTACAAATTTCTGAAAGATAAGCTGAAAATTAACAGTTCTTCTTTCATATTTGTGAAAGAAGTTTTTTTATGTTTTTGCAAAAGGAGACTAGCAATGATTCAAATTGAAAATTTAACAAAAGTGTATCAAACGAAGGATAGAGATGTCATTGGGGTCGACAATGTATCTTTAACGATTAACGAAGGAGAAATCTTCGGTATTGTCGGATATTCTGGGGCAGGTAAAAGTTCTTTATTACGCTGCATTAACTTACTAGAAAGACCTACAGACGGACGAATATTAGTTGACGGGCTTGATTTAATGTCTTTGGATGCAAACAACTTACGTAAAGCACGTTTAAAAATCGGCATGATTTTCCAACATTTCCATTTAATTAGCCAAAAAACAGTTGCCGAAAACATCTCATTCGCTCTACGGGCAGCAGCCACACCAGCAAAAGATATTGATAAACGTGTCGAAGAACTTTTAAATATGGTAGATTTAGCAGATAAAAAGGATGTCTTCCCTGCACAACTAAGTGGTGGTCAAAAACAACGTGTCGGTATTGCTCGTGCACTGGCGAATGATCCATCTGTATTACTTTGTGACGAAGCTACTTCTGCTCTCGATCCGAATACGACGTCATCCATTTTAAAATTACTAAAAAAAATAAACCGTGAGTTAAATATAACGATCGTATTAATTACTCATGAAATGAATGTCGTGAAAGAAATTTGTGACCGTATGGCGATTATGCAAGATGGATCAGTTGTTGAATCCGGAAACGTATATGACATTTTTTCTACACCGAAAAATGAATTAACGAAAACATTCATTAAAGATGTCGTAAATATCGACGTACCAGAAGAAATGTTACAAAAATGTACTGGACAAATTGTTAAAATTACGTTCCGTGGAGAAGTTGCTGGGGAAAGCGTCATTTCTGATATGATTCAAACATTTGATGTAAAGGGTAATTTCTTACACGGATTAATTGAATATATTCAAGAACGTCCACTTGGAATGTTCGTTATGGAAATGAAAGGTGACAAAACTGAAATTGGTAAAGCAATCGATTATATGTCATCACAACTAGTAGATGTGGAGGTGATTCGTGATGCTATTTGATATGGATCGCATCATGGAATTGTTACCCGAAATGACGCAAGCATTTGGAGAAACGATTTATATGATAGGAATTGCCCTACTCGTTGCGCTCATCATCGGATTACCATTAGGGATTATTTTATTCGTCACGGATAAAGGACTATTTCTTGAAAATAAACCGATAAAGTCCGTCCTCGGGTTTGTTGTAAACGTCATTCGTTCCATCCCGTTCATTATTTTAATGGTAGCTATCACACCATTTACAAAGTTAGTCGTCGGTAACTCGATTGGGCCTACTGCTGCAAGTGTTGCTTTATCTGTTGCAGCGATCCCATTCTTTGCACGTATTGTGGAAACATCGCTTCGTGAAATTGATAAGGGAGTAATTGAAGCAGCAATCGCAGTTGGTGCAACACCTTGGATGATTATTAAAGATGTATTAATTCCAGAAGCAAAATCCAGTATTATCCAAGGCATCACATTAACCGTAATTAGTTTAGTAGCTTATTCTGCAATGGCTGGTTTCGTTGGTGGTGGAGGTATCGGTGATTTAGCAATTCGATTTGGTTACTATCGATATGATAATACGATTATGATTTTAACGGTCGTAATTTTATTACTATTAGTACAAATTTTCCAATGGATTGGAGATAAAGCTGCAAAAGCAGTGGATAAAAGTTAATTATTAGGGGGAAATAAAATGAAAAAGTGGATTTTTACAATTATTTTAGCAAGTATCGTCGCTATTTTAGCTGCATGTGGTGGCAATAATGACGGAAATGGATCTTCCAATGTAGATGAAACAAAGAAATTACACTTCGGTGCAACAGCTGGTCCTTACAGTGATATGTTAACAAAAGCGATTATTCCTGGCTTAGAAGAAAAAGGGTATGAAGTGAAATTAACAGAGTTTAGTGATTATGTACAACCGAACAATGCGTTAAATGACGGATCAATTGATGCAAACCTATTCCAACATGTAATTTACTTAGAAAACTTCGCGGAAGAAAATGATATGGATTTAAAAGATTTAATCGTTGTACCGACTGCTCCATTAGGACTTTTCTCGAACAAATATGAATCAGTAGAAGACATTGAAGATGGTGCAACTGTTACAATTCCGAACGATCCAGTTAATGCTGCAAGAACATTAATTACATTTGAAGATTTAGGGTTAATTGAAATTGATGGAGATGTCGAACCATTAAAGGCTTCTGAAAAAGATATTACAAAAAACGACAAAAATTTAGAGTTTTTACCAATTGAAGCCGGTCAATTACCACGTTCTGTCGATGATGCTGATATAGCAGCAGTTCCAGGAAACTTTGCGATTGCAGCAAATATGGATTTAATGGACGCGATTGCGTTAGAAGATATGCCGGACCAATTTAGAAATATTGTTGCAGTAAAGGCAGAAGATGCGAATAAACAATTTGCACTTGATATCATTGATGTAATCGAGTCAGATGAATTTGAAGCTGTTATCGACGAAGAGTTCGAAGGCTTCGGTAAACCTGCATGGATGCTAGATAAATAATTAAACTACAAACGATCAGGAACACTATGCTAAAAACTACATAGTCGTTCTGATCGTTTTTTTGATGTTCTTTTGGATTTGGTTGGGGAGCTTTGGGGGGGTTTGCGACTTTCGGGTGGATTCTTGCAACTTCGGCACGTATTCTTGCAACTTCAGCACGTATTCTTGCAACTTTGACCCGGATTCTTGCAACTTTGACCTGCATTCTTGCAACTTCGGCCTGCATTCTTGCAACTTCGGCCTGCATTCTTGC
>DXHX01000028.1 GCA_019113205.1 Candidatus Pseudogracilibacillus intestinigallinarum
GCTTCAATAATATTATAGTATGTTGTACCACTTGATTTTAGTGAACCTGCAGGTAAAGGAGTGCCATTATCTTGCCATATTTCTCCATCTGATACATACTGTGCGCCATCATAAAATACGGCATGTTGGAATGTTTCACCGTTAGCGTTTTTTTCAATAAGTTCTATATTTCCTTCATCATTTTTTTCATCAATTTTTCCGATAACAGCCAAAGAGGAGGTATCTCTTCCACCTGGTGAATTAATTAAAATATCCATTCCCATATCCATATCATAAATTTCTACATTGTCGCGGCTTTCAAAGATTTGTTGGAATAGGGCCGCTGTATCGTTATTTGTATTTGTCTCTTCGTTATCATTGTTACTATCGTTGTTAACATCGTTATTTTCATTGTTTTCCTTTTCGTTCTTATTTTCATCCACTTCATTCTGTTCGTTATTGTTTTCGTTGTTCTTGTCGTTGACTTCTTCATTACCAGATTGACAAGCTACTAGAAAAATAATGAGAAATAAAGACATGAAAATCGTAACCAAGTTTCTTCGCATAAAATCAGTCTCTCCATTTCTATATAATGTAATAGTTATTTTGTTCATTATAAGGTTACGTGTAAAAGTTGTCCAATGAACTTATACAAAAAAGCGAGAAATAGTTCTCGCTAATCATGTAACATATTATAAAATCGTTCGAATTTCCCATAACTCTGGAAAGAAATATTGATCGAGTACTTTCTTTAAATAAGAGACTCCACCGGAGCCGCCAGTTCCTTTCTTAAACCCAATAATTCTTTCAACGGTCTTCATATGTCGGAAGCGCCATTGTTGGAATAAATCTTCTACATCAACAAGTTCTTCCGCCAACTCGTACAATTCCCAATATTTATCAACGTTTCGGTAAACAGTAAGCCAAGCCTGCCTCACACTATCATTGGAACGATGGGATAAACTAACATCACGGTTTAATACATCTTCATCAATTGGAAGCCCAGCCCTATTTAATGCTTGAATCGATACGTCATAAATGCTTGGTGCATCATGTGCTGCTTGCAATACTTCTAATAGTTTTGGATCTTTTTCATAAATGTTTAACACATGTTCTGTTTTATAGCCGAGAGAGAATTCGATGATACGGTTTTGGAAAGACTGGAAACCTGATGCATTTCCAAGTTTGTCACGGAATTCCATATATTCGGATGGTGTCAAGGTGGATAGAACATCCCACACATTTTTTAATTGGACTTGTATTTTTGATACTCTTGCTAATTTTTTAAATGCTTCTTGTAAACGATCTTGTTCAATATCTTTCGTGGCGGATTGTATTTCATGAATAATTTGCTTCATCCATATTTCACTAACATGGTGTACGGAAATAAATAACATTTCATCATGGTGATCACTTAATGGATGATGGCTATTTAATAATGTATCCAGTCCTAAATATTCACTGTACGTCATTTTTTCTTTAAAGTCTGTTTCAATTGTTTCTTCATTTTTAAAAGCTTCGTGTTCATTTAACATAACAGTTCCTCCTCTTAAACGAAAAGTTGTATGCGCTAACATTTTATTTTTAAAAATACACAGAAATTATTCTGCGCAATATTTTTTACTGTAATAGAAACTTGCATTCATAACCTATTTTATTATACATTAAAATTATAATTTAATGTAGAAACTGTGTCAATTTGGCATTTGGAAAGGCATTTCAATAGATGAATTTTGAAAAAAGGGGTAGATATAAATGGAAGCGAATTCATTTGAAGTAACAGAATCATTTGCAAAACAATTGGATGAAAAAGATTCCCTAGCAGCTTACAAAGAGGAGTTTTATGTGAAAGAAAAAGAATATTATATGAATGGAAACTCTTTAGGTTTGTTATCAAAGCGAAGTGAAACAGCATTATTAGATGCATTAGAAGATTGGAAAGAATTTGCGATTGATGGTTGGTTGCAAGCTGAACCAGCATGGTTTTATATGTCAGAACAGCTAGGGAAAATGACAGGGTCACTTATTGGTGCAAAAAAAGGGGAGACGATTGTGACAGGTTCGATTACGACGAATATTCATCAATTAGTGGCGACGTTTTTTCAGCCGACAGAGACGAAAAATAAAATTTTAGCAGATGAATTAACGTTTTCTTCAGATATTTATGCATTACAAAGCCAGTTACTTTTACGAGGTTTACAGCCGGAAACACATTTAATTCGCGTATCGAGTGAAGATGGATCGACATTGTCAGAAGAAAAAATTATCGAGATGATGACAGATGATGTCGCACTTATCTTATTGCCTTCTGTACTTTACCGAAGCGGACAAATTTTAAACATGGAAAAATTAGCATTTGAAGCGAAGCGTCGTAATATTATGATCGGTTTTGATTTAGCACATTCCATTGGTGCACTCCCACATCAATTACATGATTGGGGAGTCGATTTTGCGATGTGGTGTAACTATAAATATTTAAATAGTGGGCCTGGAGGTGTCGGTGGCTTATTCGTTCATGAGAAACATTTAGGGACGACACCTGGATTACGTGGTTGGTTCAGTTCAGATAAGGAGAAACAATTTGATTTAGATCATGATTTTGTTCCCGCACAAACAGCAAGTGCATTCCAATTAGGGACTCCTCATGTTTTATCTCTGGCACCATTAAAAGGTTCGTTGGAGATTTTTAATGAAATAGGAATTGAAAATGTACGTGCAAAATCACTTCGTCTAACAGCGTATATGATGTATTTAATCGATCATGAATTGGCTGGATTTGAATTTGAAATTACAAATCCACGGGAAGCAGATAGACGCGGTGGACATATTAGCTTAGCACATAAAGAAGCTGCAAGAATTTGTAAAGCGTTAAAAGATGCTGGAGTTATTCCAGATTTTAGAGCACCGAATGTAATTCGTTTATCACCAATTGCATTGTACACGTCTTATCATGACGTATGGATGGTCGTGCAAATTTTAAAAACGATTATGGAAGAAGAGGCTTATAAGAAATATGAAAACAAACGTGATGTCGTTGCATAAGGAAGTGTTTCGATGAAGGACAATTTCAAAAAAATTTTTTATGGAAATGGTGAAGAACAATTCGGGGAACTACGGTTGCCTGAAAAGGGGGATGGTCCTTTTCCAATTATAGTTATCATTCATGGGGGGTTTTGGAAAAAGGCATATGATTTAAAACATATCCGTCCATTAGCAAATGCATTTACATCGCATGGTTTTGTGACATGGAATATTGAATATCGTCGTGTCGGCCATGTAGGAGGTGGTTGGCCGGGAACGTTTGCAGATGTGAGTGCAGCATTACAATACGTCGAAAAGCTAGCAAACCTATATCCGATTGATTTGGAAAGAGTCGTTACATTAGGTCATTCTGCTGGAGGACATTTGGCCTTATGGGTGGCAGCTCAAGAAAACTTACATGAAAATAGCCCAATCCGTTTTGAAAAAAATCCACTGCCAGTAAAAGGAGTGCTTAGTCTAGCTGGGATTGGTCATTTGGAAACGATGTATCAAATCCATCATTGGGAAGAAAAGTTGTTTGATTCAGATGTGAACCCGACACGTGATCTACTTGGTGGAACACCAGCACAATATAAAGAAAGATATGAGCACGGATCACCGAGTACATTATTACCGATTTCGTCCAATATTGTGCTTATCCACGGTGAATTAGATATTGCAGTTCCATTTGCGATGAGTAAAATGTTTGATGAACGAGCACGTGCATCGGGGACAAAGGTGGAGCTTATACCTTTTAGAGACTTAGAACACTATGCTATCATTCAGCCGGATACAAAATCTTGGCCGGTATTGTTAGAGAAAGTGCAGGAAATTATTAGAGAGTAGTAAACATTCTTAGTTTTGTATGAAAGTTAAAAGTAAAGGTCTTGTATTTTACACTATTTTTGATAATATGGAAGTAACTCAATATACGTATCACAGGGGGAGCAATTTTTGCTGAGAGTGGACAATGTCCAGACCCTTCGAACCTGTTTAGTTAATACTAACGTAGGGATGTGGTGACACGAGGATGGGCTACCCATTCTTATATACCTCTATGGATACGCGTTGAACAATATCATAGGGGGTTTTTTATGTGAAGAAATTTTTACCATTACAGGCGATGCTCGAAGTAGCAATTTTTGCCGCATTAGCCATGTTAATCGATTTATTACCAGGAATTAAGCCGATTCCATCCATTTCTATTTCATTAGCGATGGTGCCAATTTTTATTGTAGCATTTCGTTGGGGTGTGAAAGCGAGTTTTATTTCCGGATTTATTTGGGGAATTTTGCAAATCGTTACTGGGGATGCATGGATTTTAACGCCATTACAAGCGTTTATCGAGTATTTTGTTGCCTTTAGTTTTATCGGTTTTGCAGGATTAATGATGGGCGTCGTGCAAAATGCAGTTCGTTTACAAAACCGTCCCAAGTTAATTACATCTGTTTCAGTTGGAGTGCTTATTGGAAGTATTGGCCGTTACTTCTGGCATTTTATTGCCGGCGTTGTTTTCTTTGCAAACTATGCAGAAGAAGCGGGTCAAACACCGATTTATTTCTCATTTGTTACGAATAGCATTACGATGATATCAAACTTTATTGGTTGTTCGATTGTAATTATTTTAATTTTAATGGTTCGTCCAACATTTTTAACGATGAACAAACCATTGGAAGCAAATAGAAAAGTTTCGTAAATGTTTTAACGAAAAAGACCTCGGTAAAAAGCATTTCATTCATTAAAGTTAAATAGTGGAGCTATCGTCTATATTTTATGGACGGTAGCTTTTTTATATGTTGTATACATTTTTGTCCATTTTATTACTGATGTAATTTTATGTAAAAAATGTAAAATAATATATTCAATTTACATGTTTACTGTTATACTTAATGCAACGTTTTTTTTCATCTGTTTATCTGCTTCTCATATTTTGATTCCTTCCGTTTGAAAAATCTGGTACTTTACGGCACATAGAATAAAATGCTACATTTTACTTATTACTAAATAAATGTAAGCGCTTTACAAAGAAAGGGAGCGATCATAAATGGATATTAAACATACACACAAATTTAAAGCATTAAGTGCACAACAGGTGTGGGACACAATCCAAAACCCGGAAGTATTAAAAGCAGTATTGCCAGGTTGTAAAACATTTGATGAAGTAGGCGATGAGCAATATAAAGCGGTACTCGGAATTAATATGGGGCCAATTAAGGGAGAATTTACGGCAGATGTGGAACAAGTCGATAAAAATGAACCAACATCTTATCGTCTCCTTGTAAAGGCGAGTGGAAAACCAGGTGAAATTGATGCAAATGCGTTAATGGAACTGGAGGAGGTAGATGGAAATACGGAGTTAACATGTACAGCAGATGTTGCGGCAACAGGATTAATGGCGACGATTGGTCAAAGAATGATTGGTGGCGTAGCAAAAGTAGTTTTAAAGCAATTTTTTAAAGATATAGAGAAAAAAGCAAAACAATAAAATTTATGTGGAGGTGCATGTATGTCAAATCTTGTGAATGTTACTGTGACGATTAATGGAGAAGAACGTTCAGCAGAAGTGGAACCACGTATGTTATTAGTTCATTTTATTCGTGATGTATTAGGGATTACAGGTTCACATATCGGTTGTGATACGAGCCAGTGTGGGAATTGTACGATTTTAGTAGATGGACGAGCAGCAAAGTCTTGTACTTTATTAGCAGTCCATGTGGATGGATCTGAACTTATTACGGTAGAAGGTTTAGGTACAGTTGAAAACTTACACCCTGTGCAACGAGGGTTCTGGGAAGAACATGGATTGCAATGTGGATATTGTACACCGGGGGCAATGATTGCAAGTATTGAATTATTAGCACAAAATCCAACACCGACAGATGAGGAAATTAGAGAAGGATTAGAAGGGGTAATTTGCCGTTGTACGGGATATGAATTTATCGTAAATGCGGTTAGAAGGGCATCGGAAATTATGAGAGAAGAAAATGCAGTGAAAGGAGTGAAATAATCGATGAGTAAACTAGTTGGACAACGAATGAAACGTAAAGAGGATCCAAAACTTATTACAGGGAACGCCACATACTTAGATGATTTGAAAATTCCTAATTTATTACATGCATATATCTTAAGAAGTCCACATCCACATGCTAATATTAAAAGCATTCATAAAGATAAGGCGCTTGCACATCCAGGAGTAGTGGCGGTATATACAGGAAAAGATTTAGAAGGGAAAATCAATCCCGTACCAACTTCGTGGAAAGTTCCTGGAATGAACTTAATTGAAACGGCACAATATCCTTTAGCAATTGATACTGCAAGATATGTCGGAGATGGTGTTGCAATGGTTATCGCAAGTGACCGTTATGCGGCAGAAGATGCTGCAGAATTAGTGGAAGTAGAATATGAAGTATTGCCATCTATTTCCAACCAAAAAGAAGCGCGCAAAGAAGGGGCTCCACAAATTTATGATGAAGTACCAAATAATACGGCTTTTACGTATATTGCAGGTGAAGTAACGGACGCCGATATCGATGGGGCGGAAGTAGTTATTCGTGGAAACTATAGTACACAGAGAGTTGCGCCAAGCCCGATGGAAACACGTAATTCTTTAGCACAATATAATCCGGGTAATGGTGAGTTGAAGTTATATGTCGGTTCACAAAACCCACATATTCATCGTATGGTCCTTTCAGAAGTGTTAGATTTTCCAGAACATCGATTACAAGTAAAAGTAGCTGATATGGGTGGAGGCTTTGGTGGGAAAATTGGTGTATATCCTGACGAAGCACTTGTATCGTATGCGGCCATCGATCTAAAGCGTCCGGTGAAATGGGTAGAGACACGAAATGAGCATTTCCAATCTGCGAATGCTGGACGAGATATGATGGTAGATGTAGAACTTGCTGGAACGAAAGATGGGAAAATTACAGCAATAAGAGTAGTAAATCATGCTAATATCGGTGCGTATTTAGCAACATTCGGACCTGGTAACCCGACAATTGATTTTGGGTTAATGGTGTCTGGTCCATACAAAATACCGAAAGCACAAGTTACAACATATGGAATGTATACAAACACTATGTCTGTAGATTCTTATCGTGGCGCTGGAAAGCCTGAAGTAACATTTATGCTAGAACGTGCTGTAAGTGATTTTGCTAAAGAGATCGGCATGGACCCTGTAGAAGTGCGTAAATTGAACTTTGCTCAAAAAGAAGAGTTTCCTTTTACAAATGCACAGGGGTTAGTATATGACAGTGGTGATTATGATAAAGCACTAGATAGAGCAGTCGAAATTGCTGATTATGAGAAGTTACGCCAAGAGCAAAAAATGGCCTTAGGAGAAGGGCGTTATATCGGTATCGGAATTTCTTCATATGTTGAATTGTCCGGTTTTGGACCTTCAGCAGTAGCAGGTGGCATCGGGTTCCAAGGTGGGATTTGGGAGAATTCGACGGTTCGCGTACACCCGACAGGAAAAGTAACGGTATTTACTGGTACTTCCCCACATGGACAAGGTCATGATACGACGTTTACGCAAATTGTTGCAGATAAGCTCGGTATCCCATATGAAGATATTAATTTTGTTTTTAATGATACGAAAGCGGTTTCGATGGGTTGGGGAACATATGGATCAAGGTCTTTAGCAGTTGGAGGAAATGCAGTTGCCCTGTCGACTGACAAAGTGATAGAAAAAGGACGTATCGTCGCAGCTCACCTATTACAATCAGAAGTAGAAAATGTTGCATTCGAAAAAGGTGTCTATTTTGTCAAATCTGACCCGACTATGCGAAAAACATTCCAAGAAATTGCGAAAGCAGCAAACTTTGCTTGGGATATGCCAGAAGGAATTGAGCCGGGATTAGAAGAAAAAACATTTTTTGATCCTTCGAACTTCACGTATCCATTCGGTACACATATTGTCGTTGTAGAAGTTGATCCAGAAACAGGACATGTAGAGATTTTACGTTATATTTCTGTCGATGACTCTGGTAAAATTGTCAATCCACTCGTTGCAGAAGGGCAAATTTTAGGAGCGGTTGCACAAGGTGTAGGACAAGCATTGTGGGAAGAAATTAAATATGATGAAAAAGGTCAATTACAAACAGGTTCATTTATGGACTATACAATGCCAAAAGCGAGATTTTTCCCGAAAATTGAAATGGATTTTACAGAAACATTATCACCTGTAAACCAACTAGGATCTAAAGGGGTTGCGGAATCTGGTGTAACTGGTTCTATTGCAGCTACAGCGAATGCAGTGATGGATGCACTTGCACCATTTAATGTGGAAAATATTAGTATTCCATTAACACCTGAGAAAGTTTGGAGAGCGATACAGAAAGGGGAGGGTAAACAATGATTCCTGCAAAGTTCGATTATAAAAGAGCGAAAACAGTAGAGGAAGCTGTTCAATTGTTAAAGGATAGTGATGGAGAAGGAACAATTCTTGCAGGTGGACATAGTTTACTTCCTTTATTAAAATTTCGAATTACAGAGCCTGGATTATTAGTTGATATTAGTAAAATAGAGGGACTAAAAGGTGCACGTATCGAAGAGGATCGTTTAGTCGTTGGTGCATTAACGACACATTATGATGTATCAAAAGATGAACTTATTTTAGACAAAATCCCAGCGCTTGCAAAGGCAGCAAGTGTCATTGGAGATTTGCAAATTCGTAATCGAGGTACGATTGGTGGTAATCTTGCTCACGGGGATCCTGTTGCAGACTATCCAGCGGTAGCGATTGCATTAGATGCATCTTTAAAAGTTGTTAGTGAAGATGGTGAAGAAGATATACCGCTCGAAGGTTTTGTATTAGGACCATTAATTACATCGATTCCAGAGACGGGGATGGTAACGGAAGTTAGTTTTGAATTACCACCAGCTCATGCAAAACAAACTTATGTTAAATTTTTCCACCCTGCTACAGCATATCCTGTAGTTGGAGTGGCGGTTATTGCAGGGGTTGATGAGAACAATGAAATCGATTTTATAAGAGTCGGTATTACAGGAGTTGGAGATGTAGCATATCGTGCTGAAGAAGTAGAAGATGCGCTAGAAGGACAGACTCCATCAGCCGAATTAATCGATGAAGCTGCACAATTAGCTGCTGAAGATGGAGATATGGGTGAAGACTTATTTGCATCAGAGGAGTATCGTGAACATTTAACGAAAGTGTTTGTGAAACGAGCATTAAAAGAAGTACTATTATAAGAAGTAGCATAATGGTAAAGAATAAGAAAACGAATTGTTCTTTACCATTATTTTTACAAAGTTGTATCTGGAGGTAGGTACACGATGAGAGAAAACGAAAAAGTGTATGATGCAATTCAACAAGCAAAAAACAATGGTGTGAAAGCCGTTGTTGCAACAGTTGTTAAGGTGTATGGATCGAGCTATCGCCGAGAAGGAGCCAAAATGTACGTAGATGAAACAGAACATCATGTCGGCTTAATATCTGGAGGTTGTTTGGAATCAGATGTAAGGGAAGTAGCAAAAACAGTATTAGCATCTGGTACACCATTATTGAAATTATATGACATGGATGAAGATTTGGTTTGGGGATTAGGATTAGGTTGTCCTGGAAAGGTGCAAGTATATATTGAACCAGTCTCATAGTAGAAGAAAGGGAGGTGAGCAAATGATGGAAGATAAAGCGTATGCTTTTTGGTTGGCAGCAAATAAAGGAGAAGAAAAATGTTGTTTAGCAACGATTATCCAGTTAGAAACGGAAGGGAAATATGAGCCATTACGTTTATGTATGACTGAAAGTGGGAAAATAGAAACAACGATTGATCAAACAGATATCATTCATGCAATACGTCCTATCTTAATGGAAAAAATGCAAGCACATCTCGGTCAATCAGAAATGCAAGAGGTTATATTAAAAAGTGGCGATACATTACAAGTTTTCGTAGATATTTACATTCCTAAATCAAAAATCATTATTTTTGGTGCAGGGCATGATGCGATTCCAGTAGCACATTTTAGTCAAAAATTGGGATTTGAAACGACAGTAGTAGATGCTCGTGAAACGTTTAATTCTGCCGAAAACTTTCCAAATTGTGAGCGCATTATTGCACATCCTTCATCATTTACGGAAAAAGTTCCGGTCTCACCTTTTACATATGTGATTATTATGAATCACCATATTGAAAAAGACCGTGAAACGTTGCAATTTGCATTACAATCACCTTCCCCTTATGTTGGTGTCTTAGGTCCTCGTTCAAGAAGAGAAAAGATGTTGACTCAATTAAAAGAAGATGATGTTATATTTTCAGGTGAAGTTCTCGAAAAAATGTATAATCCAATTGGATTAGATATAGGTGCGGAAACACCAGAAGAGATTGCAATCAGTATTTTAAGTGAGATCATTGCTATACAAAAAGGACATCAAGGTGGCTTTTTACATGATCAACATCAAATTCACCGCCATACTTCTAAATATGAGGAAGTAGGAAAAGGAATATCTTATGTGCAAGGAACCAATTAATGCTTGTATTCTTGCAGCAGGCATAGGAAGCAGAATGGGAAGAACGAAACAACTACTCCCATTTTCTGAAAAGCCTATGTTACAACATGTAATCGATAAGGTGCTTACATTTCCTTTTCATCATGTTTATGGAGTGATAGGACATGAATACGAAGAAATAATGAAGAACGTTCAAGTACGTGATGAACGTTTTTCTTGGCTTATAAATCACGCATATAAAGAAGGGCAAAGTACCTCTTTAAAAAAGGTGTTTCAAGTATCATCTCAGCCGTTCGTCATTTTTTTAGGAGATGTATTATTTATCCAAGATAACACGATTAATCGGATTTTAGAGGATAGTCAACAATATGCATGTAATGATACGCCAATTTTTATACGTCCGATCCATGAAGGGATTGTTGGTCACCCAGTATATGTTAAAAATATTCCTCCACAGATTGTAGATCAATTACATGGTGATGAAGGATTACGGGCGATTCAAACAGAGCAGATGAAACGTGCTTTCATCGAGGTGGATGATCCGTTTATACATGATGATATTGATACGTTTGAACAATATAAAGTAGCACTTGCGAAATGGCATAATGGGGAATATGATTGAAAATGGCCGCATAAAGTTTGGTACCATTCATTTGCTTTTTTGGTCCTTTGATAAAAGTGAACAAAGTGTTAATTTTATTGTAAGAACATTTTGAAAAGATGTTTTTTTAATATAGTTCCATTGGAAACGATTACATAATAAGGAGTGGAATATGTATGATTCGTTATGAATATGGTGGCGATGAATTTATTTTCGTTGAGTTGTCGGAAGAGATGAGTTTAGAAGCAAACTTTAAAGCGATGGCCATTACGAATAAATTAAAAGAGGAAAATTTAAATAGTATTATCGATATTTGTCCCGGAAACGCTTCATTCATGATTCGTTTTGTTCCGGAAGAAATCCATCCGAATGAAGTGATTGAGAAATTAAAGAAGTTAGAAGCTGAAGTGTCTTGGGAGGACATGACAATTAATTCACGTATTGTTGATGTTCCGATCTTTTTTGAAGACCCTTGGACACATGAAGTGTTAATGCGATTCAGAGATCGACATCAAGATCCGGAAAGTACGGATTTAGAATATGCTGCACGCATTAATGGGTATGATTCCAAAGAGGATTTAATTAAAGCAATGACAGATTCTCCTTATCTCGTATCGATGATTGGTTTTGTACCAGGACTTCCTTGGTGTTATCAAATGGTGCCACAAGAAAAGCAGATTGAAGTACCAAAATATGTAAGACCTCGTACGTTTACACCGGAAAGAGCGTTTGGATTTGGTGGAGCATTTGCAGTTATTTATCCTGTAGAAGGGGCTGGAGGATACCAATTATTCGGTACAGCTGCAGCACCAATTTATGAAAAGGAACAGCGAAATAAAGATTTCAAAGATGACATGACGTTCCCAAGACAAGGCGATATTTTTAGATATCGAAGTGTTACATTGGATGAATACAATGCGATACGTAAAGAAGTAGAAGAAGGAACATTTGAATATTTAACGAAAGACTTCTCGTATAAACCACAAGATGTATTGAAAGATCCGAAAGCATTTTCTGAAGATGTGATAAGGAGGTTATATGCATGATTAAAGTATTGCAACCTGGTTTACAAACGACTGTACAAGACATTGGAAGAATTGGCCATTATGAAGTAGGAATGCCACCATCAGGAGCGATGGATAAATATGCATTTACGACGAGTAATTTACTTGTTGGAAATGATGAAAATAGTGCGGTTCTAGAAATTACGTATATGGGACCGAAACTACAATTTGAAGAAGATGCGGTCATCGCTATTACAGGTGGGGAAATTCCACCAAAAATTAATGATGAACCTGTTGCTATGTGGGAAACTTTAGAAATAAAGGGTGGAGATGTTTTATCTTTTGACTTTGTAAAAGGTGGAGCACGTGTTTATTTAGCAGTCCGTGGTGGGATTGATGTACCAGTTATTATGGAATCACGTTCGACATACACATTATGTGGTATTGGTGGTTTGGATGGTCGTCAATTACAAGAGGGAGATACTTTAGCGATAGGAAATGAAGCAAAAGTGGACGTGCAAATTGGTCAAGCAATCGATGCATCTCTCATTCCTACATATGGAAAGAGCCATGAAATTAGAGTGATTATGGGCTTATGTAGTTACCGACTAACAGAAGAAAGTAAACAAAAATTCTTTGATTTAGAATGGCAAGTAACACCTGAAGCAAATCGAGTCGGATACCGTTTCAAAGGGGAAAGATTGAACTTTGTAGAAAGAGAACAACCATTTGGTGCAGGTAGTAACCCTTCTAACGTGGTTGATTTAGGGTATCCAATTGGTTCTATTCAAGTACCTGATGGAGTTGAGCCGATTGCATTATTAAATGATGCTGTAACAGGTGGCGGATATGTAACAATTGCAACAATTATTAGTACGGATTTAGATAAAATGGCACAAATTAAATCAGGCGAGAAAGTAAAGTTTATTTCTCTAACGATTGAAGAAGCGCTAGAGGCTAGAAAAGAAGTAAAAGAAAAATTAGATCAAATTAGAAAACAACTAACATAGTTATTGGAGGAATATGAAATGAGTAGTCAAAATGTTGTATCACCAATTCCAGGAGTGTTTTATCGTAAACCAGCACCAGATCAAGATGTGTATGTAAATGAAGGAGATGCGGTAAAAACCGGGGATGTGATCGGTTTAGTAGAAGTAATGAAAAATTTCTATGAAGTAAAAGCAGAGGTGGATGGAGTATTAAAAGAATTTTTAGTAGAAGACCAGACAATGTTAGAAGCAGGTCAAGATATAGCAGTAATTGAATAATTATAGTTTTGGGAAGAGGCAGAGGTGAAAGGATTTGGCTTTATTTGAAAAAGTATTAATTGCTAATCGTGGTGAAATAGCGAGACGTATTATTCGTACTTGTGACAGACTTGGGATTAAAACGGTAGCTATTTATTCTGATGCAGATGCAGAAGCTCCATTTGTGAAGGAAGCAACGGAAGCGATAAGTATAGGTGGAACTTTAGCGAAGGACAGCTATTTAAATATAGATAAAGTAATAACGATTGCAAAGGAACAAGGGGTGGATGCGATTCACCCGGGCTATGGATTTTTATCGGAAAATGCCAATTTTGTCGAGCGTTGTGAGGAAGCGGGTATTACGTTTATCGGTCCAGATAAGGAAACGATGGAAGTAATGGGAAGTAAATTACTGTCTCGAAATAAAATGATCGAAGCAGGTGTCCCGGTCGTACCTGGAACAGATGGAAGGCTTGAATCCTTAGAGGAAGCAAAACAAGTGGCAACAGAGCTTGGTTATCCACTCATGCTAAAAGCAAGTGCTGGTGGTGGAGGAATCGGGATGAAGCTAGTACAAAATGAAGAAGAACTAGTATCAGCTTATGAAACGACTAAAACACAAGCGAAAAATTTCTTTTCAGATGATCAAATCTTTTTAGAAAAATGGATCGATGAGCCACGCCATATTGAAGTACAAATAGCAGCAGATACGAAAGGGAATGTGATTCATTTATTCGAAAGAGAATGTTCTGTTCAACGTAGACATCAAAAAGTAATTGAAGAATCTCCTTCCCCTTTTTTAACGGATTCCTTGCGTGAACAATTGTTAGAGGCCGCGGTACAAGGTGTAAAACATATCGGATATTCTAATTTAGGTACGATGGAATTTATCTTTGATAGAGATGGGAATTTTTACTTTTTAGAGATGAATACAAGATTACAAGTAGAACATCCAGTAACAGAGGAAGTAACAGGTCTTGATTTAATAGAATGGCAATTACGGATTGCGGCAAACGAAGTTTTACCATTAGCCCAAGAGGAAATAAAGTTTGAAGGGCATGCAATTGAAAGTCGTCTATATGCAGAGGACCCGAAAACATATTTTCCATCACCTGGAAAAATTTCGAAGCTAGTTTTACCTGAAGGTATTGGACGATTTGACTTTGGAATTGAAGAAGGAACAGATGTGACCCCTTTTTATGATCCGATGGTTGGAAAAATTATTGTCCATGGAACAGATCGTAATGAGGCGATTGCTAAAAAGCGAAAAGTGTTAGAACAAATGGAAGTAGAAGGAATTACTTGTAATTTACCATTATTGCAAAGAATTATGGATGCAGAAGCATTCACTACTGGAAATTATACGACGAAATTTTTAGATGAGTTTAATAAATAATGAACGGATTGTGTGGTGGACAAAATGAAAGTAGATTTAAATTGTGATATGGGCGAAAGTTTTGGCTTATATACACAGGGCAATGATGAAGCGATGATGCAATATATAACGTCAGCGAACATTGCATGTGGATACCATGCAGGAGATCCTCACGTTATGAGAGAAACAGTTCGTCTTGCAAAGGAACATAGTGTTGCTATCGGTGCCCATCCAGGATTGCCCGACCTTGTAGGTTTTGGGCGCCGGAAGATGGATTGTACGACGGCTGAGATGAAAGATTTTATCACTTATCAAATGGGTGCTTTACGTGAATTTGCGCGTGCTACAGGTGTTGGGATAGATCATTGTAAACCGCATGGAGCTTTTTATATGCAAGCGATGGAAAATAAGGAAGTAGCACGAGCAATTTTAGAGGCTATCCATGATGTCGATAAAAACACGATTGTATTTGCAGTAAATAATTCTGCAATGTTAGAAGAAGCGATAAAAATGGGAATTCCTGTAGCGAAAGAAGGATATGCCGATAGAGAACATACAGAGGATGGCAATCTCGTTTTAACACGTAAAGGTTCTGCCATAGATGATTATGAAAAAATGGCTCAGCGTGTCGTTCGAATGGTGAAAGAAAAGAAAGTAATAACATTTGACGATAAAGATGCGGCGATTGAAGTGGAAACGGTTTGTATCCACGGTGATACTCCAGGGGCAGTCGATTTAGCAAAAGCGATTGTCCATGCATTAAAAGCAGAAAATATCGAAATTGCACCAGTAAGAGAAATAATCGGATAATATGAGGAAAAAGAGTGGACAAAGTCATGTGTAAAACCCTTTGTTCACTCTTTTTTTAGGATGTTTTTATATATTACAATTCATGGCGAATGATTGTTGATACTATGCCGTAAAAATTTGCTGTAGTCGGTTAATTGCTTCTTTTATTTCATCGGTTTTCGTATTGGCAAATCCAATAATGAGCTCAATATTTTTGGATTGTTTATATTCATCATTTAACGAAAAGCGTTTTAAAGTGTAGATTTCTAATTTGACTTCTTCAGCTAGTCGCTCGATTTCTTCATATGATTTATCTGTAACAAAACGTGCTGTGAAATGCAATCCAGCAGGAATATCATTAATAGTACATGTATCTTTAAATGTATTTTTTAATGTTTGTATTAGAAGGTTTCGCTTCTTTTCATAATGTTGCGTCATTTTTTTTATATGTCGTTCATACATGCCAGATTGGATGAAGTGATGAAGAGTGTACAGTGACAATGTATTCGTATAATTAATTAGATCTGAAAATTTTTCACGATAAATTTTTAATAAATTGATTGGCAAAACCATGTAACTAATGCGTAACGTCGGTAAAAGTGATTTAGAAAATGATCCAAAGTAAATGACACGTTGATGGTGGTCCAAACTTTGTAAGGAAGGAATATTATCTGTTTGATATTTAAACTCACTATCATAGTCATCTTCAATAATATAACGATTTTCCTTTTTTAATGCCCAATTTAATAATTCAATTCTTCTAGAAATAGGCATAATTTTTCCAGATGGAAATTGATGGGAAGGCGTAACGAATAAAAAGTCTGCTTTAGATTGATCCACAGCTTCTATGTTTGCACCATGTTCATCTAATGGAATTAATTTTGTGTCTAATTGTATATGATTTGTGAGCATCGAGTAGATTCTAGGGTATCCTGGCGACTCCATTGCAACCGTTGTTGTATCAACTGTCAGTGACATTAATTGTTTGACGAGTGGTTGTGTACCTGAGCTTATGACGATTTGTTCCGGTTCACATTTTACTCCACGGGAAAGAGCGATAAACTTTGCAATCGTTTTTCGAACTTCATACGGCCCTTGTGGATGCCCAATTTCTGATAACTCTTCGCTAAATTGTTTGATTGCTTCCTTTTCACATTTCAACCAATCTTGAAAAGGAAATTCATCAATATCTGCTGTCATATGTGATAAAGAAACAGAACCACTTCTATTTTTACCTTTTTCTCGTAAATAGGAGGGGAAATCATCGTTGGCATTTTTGGTCGTAGAAAATTGCGCGATTTCTTCGACATAATACCCACTGCGTTCAATAGTATAGATATATCCCTCCGCTAAAAGCTGTTCGTATGCGTTCGTTACTGTATTAATGCTTATTCCGAGTTGTTCTGATAAAGTGCGTTTTGTCGGTAGTTTCTCATGCGCTTTATATGTGCGGTCTAAAATTTTATTTTTAAACTCTTTATATATTTGTTGGTATAAATAGCTCGCTGATTGACTTTTATCAATATTAATTAAAATCATCTTATTTCACATCCTTTTGGTTCTAATGAAAAGATAAAACTGGTTCTTTTAACAATACCAAATCATTCCTATAATAATCAATAGATAACAGAAAATCTTTACAAATTCCAATGTTTTTTGTTGGCATGTATTTGAATTGTTAGCGTTCACATATGTATAGGAGGGTATAAGATGATGAAAACAAACGATATACAAAAAGATTTACAAGAAAAGAGAGCAAAATTTGTACCAAGAGGGGTAAGTAATGGGAATTTAGCTATTGCAGATCATGGGAAAAATGCAACATTAGTTGATAAGGCAGGAAATGAATGGATTGATTTTGCAGGAGCAATTGGCACATTAAATGTTGGCCACACACACCCTAAAGTAACAGAAGCAATTAAAAATCAAGTAGATAAATTTTTACATCCAGGATTTAACTGTATGATGTATGAGGGATATATTCGTGTAGCGGAAAAACTAGTAGAGTTAACACCAGGAGAGTTCGATAAACAGGCAATTTTATTTAACTCTGGAGCAGAAGCGGTGGAAAATGCAGTGAAAATTGCACGAATGTATACGAATCGACAAGCAGTTGTGACTTTTCAACGTGGTTTCCATGGACGAACGAATTTAACGATGGGAATGACGAGTAAAGTAAAACCATATAAATTCGGATTTGGACCATTTACACCAGAAATTTATCAAGCACCATTCCCATATATGTATCAAAAACCTGCTGAAATGTCTGAAGAAGGCTTTATAGAGGAAGCAATTAAACAGTTCGAAGCATTCTTTGTTGAAATTGTTGCCCCTGAAATGGTTGCTTGTATTGTAATGGAACCGATTCAAGGTGAGGGTGGATTTATCATTCCTCCAAAAGCATTTGTACAGCACGTACGTGAATTTTGTACGAAACATGGCATTCTGTTTGTAGCAGATGAAATTCAAACAGGATTTGGACGTACTGGGAAAATGTTTGCTATTGAGTCCCATTTTGGGGTCGTTCCTGATTTAATGACAATTTCTAAATCACTTGCAGCAGGTATGCCTTTAAGTGCGGTCGTTGGAAGAACAGACGTTATGGAAGTACCAGGGCCTGGACAACTAGGAGGAACTTTTGCCGGAAATCCAGTTGCTTGTGAAGCGGCACTTGCAGTAATGGATGTGATGGAAGAAGAAAATCTTTGTGACAGAGCAGAAGGAATTGGGGAAAAAATCGAAAAGCAATTGTCTGTTTATGCAGGGGAATATAATTTTGTTGGAGAAATTCGCCGTTTAGGTGCGATGGTTGCAGTGGAAATTATTTCAGAAGATGGTAACCCAGATCCGACTCGTACATCAAAAATTGCGAAATATGCAAATGAGCATGGACTTTTATTGTTAACAGCAGGAATTAATGGAAATGTTATTCGCTTTTTACCACCATTAGTAACGACAGATGATGAACTTAAAAAAGGTTTTGCTATTTTAACAGATGCATTTGCATCCGTAAAATAAGATACAAAGATGAATTAAGTAAAAATTGGTTTTTACTTTCTGTATAGAGGGAACAGAAAGATAGAATACCGAACGGAAATTAACTTTATATGTGAAAGGATGTTTGACATGTCGGTAATTAAAGTAACTAACCCTGCTACAGGTGAATTAGTAAAAGAAATTAACATGAATACAACCGAAGAAATTAGCGATATGATTCAAAAAGGTCATGATTATTTTTACACGTGGAAAGAATTGAATGCTCATGCACGTGCAAAATTACTATTAAAATGGTCTGCATTAATTAAAGAGCATCAAGCTGAAATTGCAGAACTAATGACGCGAGAGAATGGGAAACCTTTAAGTGAATCAATGGGAGAAGTAATTTATGCTACAGACTATATTGATTGGTATGCGGAAGAAGCGAAAAGAATTTATGGCAGAACGATTCCTGCAAATAATGATCAAAAACGCATAGTCGTTAGCAAACACCCAATCGGACTCGTTGCAGCGATTACTCCGTGGAATTTCCCGGCAGCGATGATGACGAGAAAAGCTGCTCCAGCACTTGCGGCAGGTTGTACATTTATCGTAAAACCTGCAGTAGAAACGCCATTAACGACGATTCGATTAGTAGAACTTGCTCATGAAGCTGGAATTCCTGAAGCGGCGATCCAATGTGTCAATGGTCGTGGACGGGATGTTGGAGATATTTTTACAGAAAGTCCATTAATCCGAAAAATTACTTTTACAGGATCGACACCGGTCGGAAAATCCATTATTAAAAATAGTGCAGACACAGTGAAGAGCGTTACGATGGAATTAGGTGGTCATGCACCTGTCATTATTGCAAAAGATGCAGATATTGATTTAGCTGTCGCTCAAACGATTATCTCTAAATATCGAAACGCTGGGCAAACTTGTGTTTGTGCAAATCGTATCATTGTGCATGAAAGTATTGTAGATGAATTTTCTGAGAAATTAGCTGAAAAAGTAAAAGAACTAAGAGTAGGGAATGGGATGGATCAAGGAACAGATATTGGTCCTGTCATTAATCGAGGCGCATATGAAAAAATTGCAGCTCAAGTACAAGATGCAATCGATAAAGGTGCAGAAGTGTTAGTAGGAAATAAATATGATGTAAGCGATGAAAGTAGCTATTACTTCGTCCATCCAACTGTGTTAAAAAATGTAAATGTAGACATGGATATTATGTACGAAGAAACATTTGGACCGATTGCTCCGATTATTTCATTTAATACAATAGAGGAAGCAGTAAAAATTGCCAACGATACACCGTTTGGTCTTGCGGCGTATTTCTTTACGAATGATTACCGTACAGGTATTCAATTACATGAAAAATTGGAATACGGCATTATTGGTTGGAATGATGGTGGACCATCTGCTGCCCATGCTCCATTTGGTGGAATGAAAGAAAGTGGATTAGGGCGTGAAGGTGGAATTGAAGGAATTGAACCATATTTAGAAACGAAGTATTTATCGATTGGTAATGTATAACGATTGTAAATGTTTTGTAAATGGTAAGGATAAGAAGTTGACATGTTTTCGTAAATAAAATATACTGAAAAAGTAATTTATTAAATAACGAAATAATTATATATTTCGGGTAGAGAATAAGGATGAGAAACCCCGACATAGAAAGGACACATACACTGTTTGTATGGCGTCTTTTCTTGTCGGGTTTTTTGTGCGCAAAAAATCTGACGAGGAGGCGGATCAACGTATAAAATCAGTAATTTAACAAAAGATGAATAAATAACGTAGCGAATTTTAGAGAATAGGGAGAGAAAAAATGAGTATTGATTATTTAGATCATCCGAAAGATGAGAAAAAGTTAAGAAGGTTTCAACGTAAAGTAACAATTGTATCCGCTGGTGGAACATTTTTGGATGGATTTGACTTAACGATTATCGCAGTTGCGATGCCGTTAATTATTCAACAATGGGGTATTAACGCTTTAGAACAAAGTATTTTGGTTGCTTCAGCAATTATCGGTTCATTTATAGGAGCGGCTTGGTTAGGAAAGTTAACTGATACATTCGGTCGTAAGAAAATGATAACGATTGATTTATTCGCGTTCGTTGTTTTTGCTATTTTAACTGCAGTTGCACCGAATGTCATTTGGTTAATTGTATTTAGATTTTTACTCGGAATAGGAATTGGTGCCGATTATCCGATATCCGCAACCTTAGTAGCAGAGTTTAGTTCAACGAAAAACCGTGGTCGTCAAGGTACATTCCTTGCAATGATGTGGTTTGTTGGAGCTGTTACGGCATATATTTCAGGGGTATTATTATTACCGCTTGGTGAAACTGCATGGCGCTGGATGTTCTTATTAGGAGCACTTTTTGCATTAATTATCTTTATTTTCCGTATTGGTTTACCAGAATCACCTAGATGGTTAGCATCACATGGAAGACAAGAAGAAGCACAACAAATTATTTATGATTTAACTGGAAATCGAGTAGAAATTAAACCAGAACCACAAAGAAAAGTTAAAATTAGTTATTTATTTTCACCAAAATTAAGAAGACGTACAATTTTTGTAACTGGTTTCTGGTTCTGTTATGCGACAGCATATTATGGAATTTCAATGTATACTCCGACAATTTTATCGGCGTTTACAGAAGGTTCACAACAGGCAACATATATTGCCTCATCTATCGTTAGTATTATCGGTTTAGTCGGTGCATTCATCGGTATGAACTTAGTAGAAAATTGGGGAAGACGTCCATTATTGATTACATCTTTTGCAGGTTTAACGACAGCATTAGTTATTTTGACGATTAACTCTCACCCAACTTTAACTTTCTTAGTTATTTTATTTAGTATTGCAGTATTATTCTCTAACATGGGTGGAGGAATTTTAAACTTCGTATATCCGACAGAGTTATTCCCTACGAATATTCGTGCAGGGGCATCAGGATTTGCGACATCGATTAGTAGAATTGGATCTATTTTAGGGGTATTAGTATTCCCGAATTTAGTTGCAGCTTGGGGTAACAGTGCTGCTCTAGGATTCTTTGCGTTTATCGGATTTTCAGGATTAATGATTACAATCATTTTAGCACCTGAAACAAAAGGACAAAGATTAGAAGACATTAACGACGAATCATTTGTAGAGGGGAAATAAAAATGAACAAATGGCTTAGTATATGGGGTATTGGACAAGATGTTACTGCGGAAGATTTTACGAAAATAAAAGAAGCAGGTTTTGTTGGTGTTGAAGTTTGGGCAGAACATAAACATGCGGTACAACATTTTGAATATGCACAGCAAAATGGCTTAGAAATTGGCCTTCATTTACCGTTTCATGATTTAAACTTAGCTTCGCCTTTTCAAGCGGTAGAAGATTTAATTTTTGAAGAAAATTTAAAGTGGTTTAAATTATTGCAAAAATATAATGGAGGACATGCAGTTATCCATGGTGGTTCAGCTATGGCTTCTGAATATCGTGAAGAAGCAGAAGCTTTATTAATCAAACGTTTAAGTGTACAACGTGCGATTGCACGCGAACACGGTGTGGAATTATTGTTTGAAAACCAAATACCAGATGGATTAAATTACATGCATATTTTCCCATCATCTGTGGAAGAATGGTTATCTATTTTACATGAAACGAATACGAAAGCTTGTTTAGATACAGGACATTTAGCTGTTCTAGGCGCTGATTTACGTGAAACAATTGAAAAATTAGGCGATAAATTAGTATCCGTTCATTTATCAGATAATGATGCAAAAAGTGACTTACACTTAATGCCAGGTGAAGGAAACAATACATCAGAAGGATTAGAAGATATTTTACAAGCGAATGGTTATACAGGACCTGTCGTGTTTGAAATTAATCCGTATAAATATACGTTAGAAGAAATCTTACAACATCCTTCTGTTAAAGCATAATATCGTCGTACAATATATGATGCATATATAAAAACCATTCCCCATATACTATATGGAAAATAGGGGGATTGAGCATGGAACTATTGTCAATAGATGTAGAATTAATTGTAAAACTAATTATATCAGCCCTTTTTGGTTTAATTATTGGGATTGAACGAGAATTGAAGAAAAAACCACTCGGTTTAAAAACGAGTCTCGTTATTTCCATTATTAGTTGCTTAATAACAATTGTATCCATTGAATCTGCATATGTATTTCCTGGTAATGATGCGACAGAAATTAGAATGGACCCACTGCGTCTAGCTGCCCAAATTGTATCTGGAATTGGGTTTCTAGGTGCGGGGGTCATTTTAAGAAGAGATAATGATCGTATTTCAGGTTTAACGACTGCCGCAATGATTTGGGGGGCAGCAGGAATTGGAATTGCAGTTGGAGCAGGATTTTATATAGAGGCAACAGTCGGTGTACTGTTACTAATGATTAGTGTAGAAATTATTCCATTAATTATGACGAAAATTGGCCCGAAAAAATTGTGGAAAAAAGATGTGAAAATAAAAGTTGTTGTTAATGAATTGGAAAGTGTCGAAAAAACGGTAAAAACATTAAAAGACAAACAATTCTTCATTTCACATTTACGCGTAAAAGAGTTATTAGATGAAAAAGCACATTTAATCGAAGTACGTGTGAAAATCCAAGCGCAAATGGATGTCACAAAAGTATATACATCTCTGAAAGAAATGGACGATGTAAAAAAGGTAGAAATTATTAGTTAATGTGGACTTGGGGGAGAATTTTTTGAGTAGAGGTTTTATTTTTGATTTGGATGGAACGATTTACTTAGATGATGCGATGATCGAAGGAGCAAATGAAGCAATTGCGACATTAAAGCAACGAGGAGACCGTGTCATTTTTTTAACGAATAAATCGATTTCAACACGTCATGAATATGTAGAAAAATTAAATCGTATGGGAATTGATGCAGTATTAGATGAAGTCATTAATTCTAATTTTATTACTGCAAAATATTTATTAACAAAATTAGGTAAAAATGAACGTGCCTATGTGATCGGTGAACAACCATTATTTGATGAATTAAGCGAAGCGAATGTACCGATGACAGATAATGCATTAGAAGCAGCTTATGTTGTCATTGGATGGGATCGCCAATTTACATATGCAAAAATTAATGATGCATTTCAAGCATGGAAAAACGGTGCAAAAATTATTGCGACAAATCCTGATAAAACTTGCCCTGTTGTTGGCGGCGAATTACCAGATTGTGCCGCAATGATTGGAGCATTAGAGGCTGTTACGGGAGAACCAATCGAGCTTGTTGTCGGAAAACCGTCTGCATTTATGGCAAATTACGTTGTATCTGACGTACTTCAAATGACTCCTAATAATTGTTATATGGTCGGGGACCGACTAGAAACAGATATTAAAATGGCAAATGATGCAAAGATTAATTCTGTTCTAGTAATGACAGGTATTACAACAGAAGAGATGTTGCAACAAACTTCGAATAAACCTAATTTCGTATTACAAAGTGTAAAGGATATTGGGACCTTATAAGTCTAATTCCCACATTTTTGGATTACCAGATGAGATAGCTAGAGCCCCAGATTGTAATGCTTCGAGCACTTCAGATTCACTGTTGATTAGCCCGCCGGAAATAATTGGATAAGGCAATTTTCTCGCTAATTTATCAATTACTTTAGGAATCACTCCAGGCATTACTTCCACTGCATCAGGGGAACTAGAATTTACCATTTCTATTCCTTTTGATACGGCATTACCATCTAATAAAAATATACGTTGGACTGTCATTAAACCTAAGTCTTTCGCATGTTTTATTAGGTGGTTTTTTGTTGTAATGATACCTGTCGGTTTCCATTGTTTTGCAACGAACTCTAAGGCACTTTTTGAATTCGATAATCCATCAATGAATTCTAAGTGGATAAATATTTCCTTATTTGCTGCGCGAAGTTTTTCAATATATTGTTCCATCGTCGTTAAATTCCCAGTAATTAAAAAAACGATGTTCGGTTTGCTATGAATCGCAGTTTCTAAGTCCTTTTCCTTTTGAACAGATGCAATGATTTGTGAGTCAACCATGTCTACAAAATTCATATTGAATGTTCTCCTAACTTTATGTTAACGTTGCTATAAGATATATTTTTCCTGCTTAATTATAGCATACACTTAGTGGAAATTAAATAATCAGTCATGAAAAAAATAGCGGAGATGATTGACTTATCGCAGTTTTGTCTTAAGTGGGAAATAAAGGAAGTGGTTCGAACATAGAAAGGTAGTTTTGATGTGATACGTTTCATAAGTCGTGTAAGAAAGACATAAAATTGTATAGTAGTCGCTTATGAGTTTATTAAGTGCAATCAGCCTCATGTTTATGTTGTAAGGACTTTCATATGAAATGTGTATAATGTTTAAAAGCCCTATTTTCACCAAGTTTTGGAAACGTTTCAGATAAAAAGTATTTATTGGAAGATTCACAAAATTGGAACATATATAAACGTTGATTTAACAACGTTTATAGGCGTTTTTTAAAAGGATAATTAATTGCAATAATAGATAGAAATTTCTTATAATGGAAGAGTTATATATTTTAAATCTCTTAGGAGGGTTTATATTGAAGAAAAAAGGATTGCTACAACGGTCCTTAGATAGAGTAGAGTTTATTGGAAACAAATTACCACATCCAGTTACTCTTTTTGCTATATTGGCGTTGTTAGTAGTAGTATTATCTGCTATCATTTCTCAGTTCGGAATTAGCGTAGAGCACCCTGGTGAAGCAGGAGAAATGGTAGAAGTTACGAATCTATTGAGTCGAGAAGGTATACAACATATTTTCTTATCAATAACTGATAATTTCATCAACTTCGCACCACTAGGAATCGTGTTAGTTACGATGCTAGGAATTGGAATTGCGGAAAGTACGGGATTAATTAGTGCGTTATTACGCGGTTTTGTATTATCAGTACCGAAACAATTAATCACTGCGGCTTTAGTGTTTGCAGGGGTTATGTCGAGTGTAGCATCAGATGCAGGGTATGTTGTATTACCACCACTTGGGGCGGTAATTTTTGCTGGATTAGGCCGACACCCGTTAGCGGGACTTGCCGCGGCATTTGCAGGGGTTTCAGGAGGATTCAGTGCGAATTTAATTTTAACATCACTTGATCCATTATTAGCAGGAATGACAATGGATGCAGTTATGATGGTGGACCCGGCATATGCTGAAACAATGAACGTTGCAATGAACTTATACTTTATTATCGTTTCTGTATTCTTATTAACATTAGTCGGTTGGTTCGTTACAGAAAAAATTGTGGAACCACGTTTAGGCACATATTCTGGAGAATATCGTGAAAAATTAGAAGGGTTAAAGCCAATTGAGAAAAAAGGTTTAACTTGGGCAGGAGTTTCCGTGGCGATAGTTTTAATTGGGGTTGCATTACTCGTTATTCCGGAAAACGCGCCACTTCGAGCGATAGATGATGGTTCTGGTGAGTTTACGTTAATGGATTCACTTGCGCCGTTTATGAATGCATTAGTACCAATTATTGCCTTATTATTCTTTGTACCAGGTTTAGTTTATGGTATGGCTACGAAGGAAATAAAAAATGATAAAGATGTTGCAGATTCTTTAGCGAAAACGATGGCAACAATGGGAACATTTATTGTTCTATCCTTCACTGCGGGACAATTCGTCGCATTTTTCGCAGATAGTAATATGGGATTAATAGTAGGAGTATTTGGGGCGAACTTTTTAGAAAGTATTAAATTAACCGGTATTCCATTATTACTCGTATTTATTATCATTTGTGCTGTGATCAACTTATTCATCGGAAGTGCTTCAGCGAAATGGGCAATGATGGCGCCGATTTTTGTTCCGATTATGATGCAATTAGGTTATTCACCAGAGGTAACTCAAATGGCCTACCGTATCGCTGACTCATCAACGAATATGATTACACCATTAATGACGTATTTTGCTCTAATTATCGCATTTGCTCAAAAATACGATAAGAAAATGGGAATTGGTACGATGATATCTGTTATGATTCCTTATTCGATGTTCTTCTTAATATTCTGGACGATTTTACTTGTTGGCTGGATTTTATTAGGAATTGATTTAGGGCCAGGTTCACCAATTTTATATCCTTAATAAGCAAATAGGATTTGATTAAAAACGAAAGAAAACAGAAAAAGGAGTTTCAGTAAATTTTTTTACTGAGACTCTTTTTTGTCGTATACGTTAAACACTGTTGATCAATCGTTATATTTTCACAAGCATTCAGACATTGGAAAAATAGTTACCATATATCAAGCACAGACTGACACTAACGATCGTAGCGAGGGGATAAATAACAAAATAAAGGTATTGAATTATCGAAACTTTTATCACTTCAAAAATAGAATTATTCTACACTTTAAATGGAGCTCAATCATACAAAGTAAAAAATCCTCCTCCCTTAGAGCATAAGCTACAAAGGAAGAGGAAACTAGCATGTAAACAACCAGATGAAACGTAGGAAATGTACGTAGACTCCTGCGTGAGGAAAGATAGATAAGACAAGGGAAGGAAAAGCCTGAGCCTTGCTTAGCAGCCGCACGCGGAAAGCGGAGTATGACATATTCACGCTGCTCTGATTGGCTTTTTATTGGCCCAACACAATTAAATATTAAATGACTTTAAGAGGGTCACTAAAACTATTTGATAAAGAGCCTAAAAAACCATCCACTTTTATAGGTATTGCCATAAAAGCGGATGGTTTTTTTCATTGTTTTTAAATATATAATTTATATCGGAAACTATTTGACTAAATAAATATTAAACGCTATTAAGAACCTTTTACTAATTTTCCGCGAATTTTATTGGAAGCAAATTCGATAATTAACACTAAAACGACTAATCCTATTAAAATTGCTCCAACTTGGTCCCATTTGTATGAACGCATTGCGAATATTAATGGGGCACCAATACCACCAGCTCCAACTAAACCTAATGTTGCAGCATCACGTAAATTAATATCGAAACGATAAATTGTCACCGATAAAAATATTGCAAATAATTGCGGTAAAATACCATAACGGATCTTTTCAAATGTTGTACACCCAATCGATGTCATCGATTCTAATACTTTCACATCTAATTCTTCAATTGCATCTACGAATAACTTGGATAACATACCGATGGATGTTAAACCAACCGTTAGTACACCCGCAAATGGCCCAGGTCCTGTCACACGAATAAACATCAGACCATATACTAATGCAGGAATCGTACGGATAATAATTAAAATTAATCTCGTTAACCATGCAACTGGTTTTGGTACAAGGTTAGATGCAGATAAAAAAGCGAATGGTACAGATAAAAATGCACCAATAATCGTTCCTAGAAAAGCAATTGCTAATGTTTCAACGAGTAAATATGGGACACTTTCCTTTGAAAAATTAAATAAGCTTAAATCTGGATTAAATAAACCAGAAATAATACCTTTTGCAACTTGTATTCCTTTTTGGTCCACATTTTCAAATGTAATAGATGTGACAGACCAAACAAACAATGCAATAACGATAAATGTAATCGTAAAGATATATCCGGTATGGCGTGGTGCTTGTTTTAATTGTTTTTCTAATGTAGACATATGGTAAACTCCTTTAAATTAACTTTTTCCTGAAGTGTTCACTAATTCTTTCAATAATGAAGACTGTAATAACGAGCGCGAAAATAATCATTCCAACACTTGGATAGTCGCGCCATCCTAGTCCTTCATTAATGAGTAATCCTACACCACCAGCACCAACATACCCTAAAATAGCTGCATATCGAACATTTCCCTCAAAACAGAATAATGACTGTGAGAGATAACTAGGTAAAACTTGTGAAAATACTGCATATCTAAATGCTTGAATACGTGTCATTCCTAATGCTTCCATTGCTTCAAAAGCGCCCATATCCACATTTTCTATTGCTTCATATAATAATTTCCCGACATACGAGATTGTAAATAACATAATTGCAATAGTACCAGCTGTAGGCCCTAATCCAAAAATGAATGTTGCAATTAAAGCAGATACTAATGTTGGTAATGTACGTAACAAGCTTAAAATAAATTTCGTAGTCGTGACAATGAATTTATTATTAATGATATTTGCGGATGCGAGAATTGCAGCAGGTAATGCGATAATCGCTCCGATAAATGAACCTAGAAAACTCATTTTTAATGTATCAAATAAAGGCTTCCAAACTTTTGGCATAAAGCTCCAATCAGGTGGAATCATATCTCCTACAATAAAGAAAAATTCTCCAATACGCGTAAATAATACTGTAAAATTAAAATTCGTAAATTTATACGAAAAAATCGCAGCAATGATGATTAATAAAGTAATAAGCGGTGCTTTAGATCTTTTTTGTGATACGACTTTTCCATTTGGCAAGGCAATTTCTCTAGGAGGAAAAATTTTATCATACATATTATTCAGTCTCCTCTAATGCAGCTTGTATTTCTTCTGTTTTCCCACCATAAATTTCATCTAATACGTCTTGGGTAACTTCTTTCGTAGGACCATCATAAACGATTTCCCCTTTACGAATCCCGATAATTCTGTCTGCATATTCTAAAGCGACTTCAACATGGTGGATGTTTAATAAAACGGAAATGTTTGTTTCTTTATTAATACGTTTAAAGTCATCCATGACGACCTTTGCTGTGACTGGGTCTAATGATGCAATAGGCTCGTCCGCTAAAATGATGTCAGGGTTTTGTGCTAATGTTCTTGCTAATGCAACACGTTGTTGTTGTCCACCAGATAATTGATCACAACGGACAAATGCTTTATCTAAAATACCGACTTTATCTAATGCTTCTAGTGCTTTTATTTTATGTTCCTTTTTGACAATACCTGTTATTTTACGCCAATAAGGTAAGTCTGGAACGAATGATACGATAACGTTTTTTAATACAGTCGTTCTCGTTACTAAGTTAAAAGATTGGAAGATCATCCCGATTCGTCTTCTAAAGCGACGTACTTCCTTTCCCCTTAATTTAGATACGTCTGTGCCATCTACTAATAATTGTCCATCTGTAATATTATGCATTAAATTGATGCATCGAAGTAAAGTAGATTTACCTGCACCTGAAAGCCCGATAATTGCAACGAACTCCCCTTGATCAATGGTTAAATTGACATTTGATAATCCTTTTGTGCCATTATCGTATTGCTTTTCGACATTTATAAACTCAATCATAGTTATTCTCCAATCATTTCGAAGTCATTTTTTTGGCCATCATAAATATGATGATAGATAAGAATAGATAATTAAAGACGATATCGACCCAGCATTGGGTCAATAACGTCTTTTTGTCTTTATTTCATGTCACGGATTAATTGTTGAGCTTCTCTTTCTGTCTCATAATCTTCGCTAGTAGCTTCTTGGTATCCTTCGTGACTATAAATAGAAATTACTTCTTTACCTTCTTCTGTTTCAGCAATGTTGATGAATGCTTTTTGTAAAGCAGCTTTTAACTCATCATCCATAATGTCAGAGTTTTTACTTACACTGATTGTATCGTTGTAAATTCCATCTGTAACTCCAATAACATTTGTATCTTCCCAAATATCATTTTTACCATCGAATTTACTTTCCCAATCTTCTGCATAGTCTCTTCTAGCGTCTGCGAATGCAACTAATACGTCTGTTTGTTCAGCAGCTAAACGTGCGAAAGAACTTCCGTATGAATCTGATTGTACAACACTATCTAAATCAGTAATTGATTTGTCGTAGTTTTCTAATAACCATAAAACTGGGTAAATATATCCTGCAGATGAAGAAGATCCCATTACAGACCAGTTGGCACTATTTAAGTCTTCCCATGTTAGCTCTTCGCCTTTATTTACTTTTTCAGCTAATTCTTGTCCTTTTTCAGATGGACCAGCGATGAATAAAGAACGGTAGTATGTAGCTTGTTCATCTGTTCCTTCTGTCGGTTTGTTATCGTTCCAGTCTTTTGCATCTTCTGAATCATTGTTTAATCCTGCACGTGTAGAAGTTAAGATAACTTCTGCTCCATCATCATAAAGTACGAATGTACCTCCAGGAACTAATCCAACATCAGTCGTACCAGCTGATAAAGCTTCCCCAACTGCTTCATATGTAGTTCCTACAGAAATATCTACATTATTTACTGTAATACCTTCTTTTTCAAGCTCTTCTTTTAATAAATCTTTTAATGGTTCTGTTGCTGTAATAATTTCGTCAGGGTCTTTTGATGGTACGAAACCAATTTTTAATTCATCGATTTCCTTCCCTCCACCATTTCCATTGCTGTTACTTGCATCATCGTTATTCGATCCACAAGCAGCTAAAATACCAATTGATAAAATCATTACGGCAAACAACATAAAACGTTTTAACATATGTGTATCTCCTTTTTGTAAATTATTATGCTCGAACTTCTATTATAAATTAAAATAAGTTTAATGAATACCCCTTTTCTATAAGTCTTTTTAAATATTAAAATAAGATAACCTATTCACGTTGAATAAGTTATACTTATTCGTGTTAGTGCCTAAAATAGTATAACATATTTTAGGTGTAATGGAATAAAAATTTTAAAATAAAATCCATTCAAGTTTCTATTGTTGTTTGTTATACTTTAAACATACAAAAGTGAATGACTATTAGGAAGTATGAAGGAAGGATCAATAGCTATGACAATACATGAATTAGTTTTATTAGAAACGAGTGACATACATGGAAATGTGTTTCCAATTCAATATGGAACGAATGGACATGCAGACTTAGGCATTGCAAAAATTGCAACAATCATTCAAGAAGAAAGAAAAAAACATGAAGCTTTATTATTGATTGATAATGGCGATTTAATTCAGGGGACACCTTTAACATATCATTATGCAAAATATGAGCAACATTTACGAAACCCAATGATTCAAGTGACGAATGAATTAAACTATGATGCCAATATTTTAGGGAACCATGAATTCAATTATGGAAAAGATTTATTACAACGGGCAATTGATGAATCGAATTATCCTTGGCTTTCTGCAAATATTGTGGATGAAAAAACGAAGGAACCATATTATGGGAATCCTTATATGGTAAAAGAAGTGGCAGATGGAATTCGTGTTGGTATTTTAGGATTAACGACAGATTATATTCCGAATTGGGAGAAAGAAGAACATATTTCTGGAATGCAATTTTTAAATCCAGTTGACGTAGCGAAAAAATGGGTGTCTTATTTAAAAGAGGTAGAACGGGTGCATATTGTCGTCGTAGCTTATCATGGCGGGTTTGAACGTGATTTACAAACAGGAGAACCGACAGAAACATTAACCGGGGAAAATAGAGGGTACGAATTATGTATGGAGTTACCTGAAATAGATGTGTTATTAACCGGTCATCAACATCGTGAAATTGAAAATGAATTTGTGAATGGTGTACTAGTAGTACAACCGGGTTCACAAGGAAAAGCTTTAGGAAAAGTAATATTACAAATTGAGAAAAATGGTTCGGATTATGCTGTCGTACAAAAAGAGTCCAGCTTGCTTTTTGTTGATGGTGTCGAGGCAGATGATCGTATATTAGAACTTATTACGCCGTATGAAAATAGTACTCAAGAATGGTTAGATCAACCGATTGGACATATTGAGGGCGATATGCTAGTTCATGATCCGATGCAAATACGGTTAAAAGATAGTCCTTTGATTGATTTTTTAAATAGAGTACAAATGGATGTTGCTGATGTGGATGTGTCTTGCACGGCTTTATTTGATAATTTAGCACCAGGATTTCCAAAAGATGTGACGATGCGAAGTGTTGTCAGTAACTATATTTATCCAAATACGTTAGTCGTCATAGAAGCAACCGGGAAAGTTATAAAGGAAGCATTAGAATTATCAGCTACTTATTTTACCAAAAACGATGCCGGAGATATTGTCGTGAATGATCGCTTCTTATATCCAAAACCTCAACATTTTAATTATGATATGTGGGATGGGATTGAATATGAAATAGATGTATCGAAAGAAGAAGGAAAACGGATTACAAAGTTATTATATAAAGATCATCCATTACAAGCTGACGATAAATTGCATGTTGTAATGAATAATTATCGTGCGAGTGGTGGTGGGGATTATATGATGTTTAAATCTTGTCCAGTTGTGAAGGAAATTCCGATTGATGTATCGGAAATTATTGCAAATTATATTTTACGATATAAAGTAATCGAAGTGACTGTCAATCATAATTGGCATGTTATTGGTTAATTATTTAAATGATTGGTCATAAATAGTTTTTATTTATAAAAAATCGGTCCTGTTTATTACTAAAAGATAAACAGGACCGATTTTCATTCTCTTTTATAGTTCACTTAGTTTAATATGTTTATTTTGAATGTAATAGAGGAATATAAAGAATGATCCTAGTATATAAGGAGTGGTGACCCATTGAAGTGAAATTGAAACGAATTTATGATGATGCGACAAAGGATGATGGTGTACGCATATTAGTTGATCGTGTATGGCCACGTGGTGTTTCAAAGGAGAAGGCGAATTTGGATGAATGGATGAAAGAAATCGGTCCCTCAAAAGAATTACGCAAATGGTTCAACCATGAAGTAGATAAATTTGCTATATTTAAGAAAAAGTACGAAAAAGAGTTACAATCTGGAGCACAAAAAGCTAATTATGACCAATTGAAACAAATGCAAAAAGAGAATAAGACGATCACATTACTGTTTGGTGCAAAGGATGAAACACACAACCAAGCGGTTGTCATAAAGGAAATGTTAGAAAAACATACGTAAAAGGAGTGGAATGAATTGGTAAAATGGAATATTGATGGAAGCCATACGAGTGTAGGTTTTGAAGTGAAACATATGATGGTGTCAAAAGTACGTGGACGTTTTGGGGAATTTACCGGAACGATTGATGGAGACCCAGCAGATTTAGCGAATTGCACTATTACGTTTGACATAGATGTCAGGTCGATTGACACATCAAATGAGGACCGTGATAACCATTTACGGTCTCCAGACTTTTTTGAAGTAGATAAATATCCAAAAATAAATTTTGCCTCGAAAAAAATCGTGCAAACAGCCGAGGATGAATTCGATATTATCGGTGATATTACGATGAAGGGTGTTACAAAGGAAATAACATTTGCAGCAGAATTTGAAGGAAAAGCAGTAGACCCATGGGGTCAAGAAGTTGCTGGATTTGCTGTTAGAGGAGCCTTAAATCGAAAAGACTTTGGTCTTACATGGAACCAAGCGTTAGAAGCTGGTGGGGTACTCGTTGGTGATAAAATCAAAATTTCTATCGATGTCGAGGCAAATCCTGCAAAAGAGGCATAAAATATAGTTCGGATAAACGTACGGACCCTTTGAGGGTTCGTGCTTTTTTTATGGGTTTTTGTCAAATAAACACAATAAAATGTAATATAACTCTCTTTTTAAAGGGATGAAAGTTTTGATCTCCATACAAAAATAAACTGAAATGAAACTTTCCACCAGTTATCCACTATTGCCTTATTGACTTTTTCATAAAAATTGTTTATAATTTAATTAATGAACATATGAACAATTTCTCATATATTCAAATAAATATGAAATGAGGATGTATATGGAGCACGAACAAATAGAAATGTTAGATGAACTTTTAGAAGAAGATGTCGTTAATTTTTTCAAAGCTATCGCCAATAAAGGGCGAATTAAAATATTATATGCTTTAAAACAACATTCGTTAACAGTAACAGAGATTAGTGAACATGTTGGGATGAGTCAAAGTGCTGTATCACACCATTTAAAAGATTTAAAAATGGCTAGACTTGTTTCGAACAAGAAAGAAGGGAGAAAAGTTATTTATCATTTAGATGATGATCACGTACATGATTTATTTGATACAGCAATAGAACACGTAAAGGAGATATACAATTATGAGTAATTGCGGGCATGACCATGATCATAGTCATGGTGGAAATAAAGAAGTTATCTTATTTTTTGTTGGGCTCGTTGCTTTTTTTGTTGCCCTATTTGTAAGTCCGGTCATTTTTAAAAATAGTTTATTTGTCGTCTCGATTATATTATCTGGTTACCATATTATTATGGAAGGATTTATTGATACGTATAAGCAATCAATAAAAAAGAAAAAATTCATACCAAATGTCCATATTTTAATGACATTGGCAGCAATTGGAGCAGTCATTATCGGTGACTTTATGGAAGCCGCATTGCTTATATTAATTTTTGCTGGGGCGCATTTTTTAGAACATTATGCAGAAAGTAAAAGTAATAAAGAAATTACGAATTTATTGCAATTAAACCCGACGAATGCCCGACGCATAAAGCCAGATGGTGAAATAGAAATCGTTGATGTGGCAGATTTAACTATAGGAGATCAATTATCTATTTTAAATGGAGATCAAATCCCAACAGATGGTGTTGTAGTTTCAGGGGAAAGTGCTGTGGATCAAGCGGCGATAACTGGTGAGAGTATTCCTGTCGAGAAAAAAGCAGGCGATACATTGTTTGGTAGTACGATAAACGGAACAGGCACGATGATCATGGAAGTGACGAAGGATAGTTCTGAAACAGTCATTTCACAAATTATCGAAATGGTAAGCCAAGCACAAACGAATATCTCTCGTACAGCTGCTTTAATTAAGCGTATTGAACCAGTTTATGTATCCATTGTACTCGTATTAACACCGTTATTTTATTTATTAGGTTTTTACGTATTTGGTTGGTCGAGTTATGAGAGTTTTTATCGTACAATGGTATTTTTAATTGCAACATCGCCATGTGCACTTGCGGTAACAGATATTCCAGCAACATTATCGGCGATTAGTAATTTAGCAAAACGTGGAGTTTTATTTAAAGGTGGTTCTTATTTATCGAATTTATCAGATTTAAATGCAGTAGCATTTGATAAAACAGGGACATTAACGACAGGAAAACCTGTTGTAACGGAAACATATTTCTCCACTGAAATAATCGAAGCAGACCGAAATACATTTGAACGTGTCATTGTATCAATGGAAAGTAAATCCAACCACCCGTTAGCACAGGCAATAATAGAGTATTATGACACAATTACTCCAGATGAAATGGAAGTAGAAAATGTAATCGGCATTGGACTTGTCGGAACACTAAATGGACAAACGTACAAAATAGGAAAACCGACATCTTATCATGTTATCCCAACAGATATTCAACAACAAACAGAGCAATTTGAACATGAAGGAAAAACTGTTGTATACTTTGGTACAGATGACAAAGTATTAGGGTTAATTGCCATTCAAGATGTACCGAAAGAAACGTCGAAAGCAGCGATTGATTATTTTAAATCTGAAGGTATTCATACTGTGATGTTAACTGGTGATGCGAAACGTACGGGTGAGGCAATTGGACGGAAGCTAGGCTTAGATGAAGTTCGTGGAAATATTATGCCAGAGGAAAAGGCGGCAATGATTACAGATTTGAAAAAAGATTATCCAGTAATGGCGATGGTCGGAGATGGTGTAAATGATGCACCGGCACTTGTGACAGCAGATATTGGCGTCGCGATGGGAGAAGGTACAGATATTGCCATTGATGTAGCGGATGCCGTTTTAATGAAAAATGATTTAACACGTTTTTCATATACACATAAACTTGCGAAAAAGTTACGGAAAATTGTTTGGCAAAATATTTTTATGGCACTCGCCATCGTCGTATTGCTCGTTATTTTAAATATTACAGGAAATATGAACATGACATTTGCGGTCATTATTCATGAAGGGAGCACATTGCTCGTTATTTTCAATGGCCTTCGTATGTTGGCAGGTGTTAGAGAATATCCGAAAAGTGAATAAAAATTCCTGAAACATAAACGGTACACGCCGTTATTGCAACCTTATGAGATGTATCTCAAGGTTGCTTTTTTTATTTATTTAAATGTACATATTCTTTTATTGCGAAAGCTTGTCATGGTTGAAAGAAATCTTTCCATCATTTAAAAGACGTGTAGCATAATTTTTTGCTGAATAGGACATGGTATATATAGGAGGAGTGTAACGATGAAAAAAGATGAACAAACGGCGTATTGGCTTCAGTCGGTAGCTATTCCGACATATCCGACTTTAACGAAAAATATGGAAACAGATGTATGTGTCGTAGGTGCTGGAATTACAGGGATAACGACAGCATATTTACTTGCAAAGGAAGGGTTATCCGTTGTGTTAGTGGAAGCGAATGATGTTTTACATGGGACGACAGGACATACGTCGGCAAAAGTAACTGCGCAACATGGATTAATTTACAATAAACTACTGAAATCAATTGGTAAAAATGAAGCCCGTCTATATTATGAAGCAAATAAAAATGCGGTAAAGTGGATGCGGAAAATAGTGGAAGAAGAAAATATAAATTGTGAATGGCGTGATGAAACAGCTTATCTTTATGCGATGACAGAAAAAGGAGAAAAGGATATTGAAGATGAATATGCCGCATATGAACAGTTGCATATAAAAGGAGAGCTGACGACAGATATTCCGATATCACTTCCAATTAAAAATGCTTTAAAATTATCTGGTCAAGGGCAATTTCATCCGGTAAAATATTGTTTGCATTTGTTGAAGGCTTTTGAAAAGCTTGGCGGTAAAATTTTTCAGCAAGTAACGGCTGTCAACATAACGTCAGGTGTGCGGGCTGTTTTACAGACGAAAAATGAAAAAGAAATTGGTGCAAAATATATTGTTTGTGCAACACATTATCCGTTTTATGAAGGACTTGGCATGTATGCAATGAGAATGTATGCGGAGCGTTCCTATGTAGTTGCTGCAACATTAAAAGAAAAATATGCTGGAGGTATGTATATTAATGCGGAAAAACCCGCTCGTTCCATTCGTCAAACGACGATAGATGGAAAACAAGCAATACTTCTTATTGGTGATGAACATCGTACGGGGGAAGCTGAAGATACATCCGCGCATTATCGTCATTTACATACATTCGGTATGGAACATTTTCACCTTGAAAAAGAAGTCGCGAAATGGTCGGCACAAGACTTAACGACTTTAGATGAAATTCCATATGTCGGGAGTATTACACCAAATGAGGAAAACATTTTAATTGCGACAGGTTTTAGAAAATGGGGTATGACAAACGGAACGGCTGCCGCTCATCTAATAAAAGATATTGTCCTTGGAAAGGAAAACAGATTTCGTTCGTTGTATCAGCCATCTCGATTTCATGCGACTGCAAGTGTGAAAAATTTCTTAAAGCAAAATGTCAATGTCGTTGGGCATTTACTCAAAGGAAAGCTAGAAGTGTTATCGAGTGATATTGAACATTTAGAACTGGATCAAGCGACAGTTATTCGGGAGGGGATGGACAGAAAAGGGGTTTATAAAGATCCTTCCGGGAAGGTGCATATTGTCGATACAACTTGTACACATATTGGTTGTGAAGTTGCATGGAATGATGCAGAAAAAAGTTGGGATTGCCCTTGTCATGGATCCCGTTTTACTTATACAGGAGAAGTATTGGAAGGACCAGCCGAAAAACCACTTCAAACATATGATTACAAAATGATCGACAACATAACGAGTGACGATTCAGGGTATTAACTTGAATCGTCTATTTTTATTCGATAAAAATGAACTTTACATATATCGGAAGACAGAAAACATGAATGATTTGCACGTTCGTTGATATACTGAATAAGGACATTATTTAGTAGGAAGTGTAAAAATGGATTTTTCGCGCAGGAAATTTTCGATTGAACCAGCTGCACCAGCTATTGTCATGGCATTTGGTATATTTTTCATCGGTGCATTTGACTATTTTTCTTTTTTAAACCGTAATGATACTTTTTTTGTTTTATTGTACAGTGTCATTACTATCATTGTTTTGTTCATGGTTATTTTTACATATAGTGAAGTGAGTAAAATGAAGGAATTAATGAAGCAACCGGTTCGTTCGTTTGCTTTAGGTACTTGGATAGCAGCATTATCTGTTTTTTGTATCGTCATAAAAATGTACACCGAAAATGTTCTTCCGTGGTTACAATTTTTGACAATCGTAAATATAGTGTTTCTTTCATGTTTTCTTTTCATGTATGTACGTTCGTTTATTTATTTATGTACGACACATAAAACGATGAAAGTAGATGGCATTGTTTTATTATCGACGGTAAGCATTCAATCAGGTGTCTTAATGTTATATCATATGTTTGGCTCATTTATATTTCCGATATTTCCATGGGTGATTGGTTTAGGCTTGGTTTGTTATATGGTTGGTTTCGTATTGATCATTCGTTCTTATACAAAAATGAATTGGACATTGGCAGATGATTGGGCAAATACGAACTGTATTATCCATGGGGCCTTATCGATTACTGGTTTAGCAATGGTGTTGACAAATGCATTCTCTTTTCACATAACGTTCATCGTCTGGGGAGTTACGGTAATATTTTTCTTATTTATTGAAGGGATGGAATGTGTTCGTGCATGGAAACGGTATAAACGTTATCATTTACGTCACGGCTTGTTTAGTTATCATGTGACACAATGGTCGCGTAATTTTACATTCGGTATGTTTTTTGCTTTTACATATACGATGTATGAAAGGGGTTATTTTCATTCATATGATTCAGTAGCGAATTTTATTGCTGTTTTTTTAAAAATTTGGGCTGTTGTCGTTCTTTGTTTGTTAATCACTCAAACATTATTGTTCCTACATGGAAAAAGCTTTACATTTTTGAAGAGAAAAGTGCTGCAATGGATGAAGTAATCCTATAAATCATCGACTAAACATTAGCAGTAGAGGTTATATCAGAAGTACAGATAATATAAAAGGGCTGAAAACGGAGCTTTTTGAAACCATCTAATTGAATGTTGTTTTTCTCTTATGTTAGGGTATATAAGTAAGTGTGTTAATTATCCTTAGATGGAAAGTTGGTTTTACATGTCTAATATAGAATCATTTAATTGGAAGAAAAACCTTCCGTTATTTATTGTGTTAATGTCTGGAGCGTTTATTACAATATTGAACCAAACTTTATTAGGAACAGCACTTCCACCAATTATAGAAGATTTACAACTTAGTGAAAGTACGGCACAATGGCTCCAGTCAGTATTTATGCTCGTCAATGGAATTATGATTCCAATTACCGCATTTTTAATTGATAAGTTTACGAATCGTGGTCTTTTTATGACAGCGATGGGTTTATTTACATTTGGTACATTGCTCTGTGCCATTGCACCACAATTTTCGATATTACTTATAGGACGTATTTTTCAAGCATCAGGTGCAGGAATTATGATGCCATTAATGCAGACGATTTTATTTTTACTTTTCCCAATTGAAAGACGTGGGACAGCGATGGGATTATTCGGTTTAATTATCGCATTTGCTCCTGCAGTTGGACCGAGTCTATCTGGTTGGTTAGTCGATCAATTCCCATGGAGAAGTGTGTTTTATGTCGTCTTGCCAATTGCTGTTTTAAACTTAATTACAGCATATTTCTTACTGAAAAATATGACAGAACAAAAAAATCCAAAATTAGACCTCGTTTCGATTATATTATCAACGATCGGTTTCGGTGGAATTTTATATGGATTTAGTGTCGCGGGTGACCTCGGTTGGACGAATATCCAAGTAATAGGAACGATTATTATTGGAGGTATTTCTCTTTATATCTTTATCAAACGTCAATTACGATTAGAACAGCCGATATTAGAATTTCGCGTGTTTTCTTATAAAACGTTCACGCTTGCAACTATTTTAGGGATGATTGTATTTGCAGCGATGATAGGTACGAATGTTATTTTACCGTTATATATGCAAAATATGTTAGGGTATTCGGCACTACATTCTGGATTAGTATTACTTCCAGGTGCGATTATTATGGGAATTATGAACCCGATAACTGGTTACTTATTCGACCATTTTAATGGGAAATGGCTAGGTGTGATTGGATTATTTTTATTAACTGTCACAACATTTGCGTTCGGATTTTTATCTGAGGAAACTACGTTCGCTTATCTTGCAACGATGAATGCAATTCGAATGGTGTCGATTGCGATGGTGATGATGCCGATGACGACATTAGCATTGAATCAATTACCTGATCATTTAATTCCGCACGGTACGGCGATGAACAATACATTTCGCCAGTCAGCCGGTGCGATTGGTACAGCTGTGTTCGTTACAGTAATGGCAACAGCTGCAATTCCTGAAAAAGCGGTGGAAGGAATGATTCACGGAGTCAACGTATCCTTTATGTTTGCGGGGATTTTAGCAGCAATTGGCTTTATTTTATCCTTCCGCATTAAAGATGATCGAAAAGGGATTGGAAACCATTAGTTTAGAGAGAAAGGACACCATTTGGTAAACAAAAGGTGATACGTCCCAAAAACTAGAAATGAAATTCAATGATCGAGACATTTAATAATGATACCTGTATTTTAAAGGCTCTACAATACATGACTTCGGTGAAAAATCCGCTGGCACCTTTTTTGGTATAAAAATAGAAAACAAATTGTAAACAACTAAATGAAACGTAGGAAATGTACGTGGACTCCTGCCGGATGAAAAGCCACGCCTAGACACCGCACGGATAGGCCAAGGTGGCTTAGCGGCGCCAGCAGAAAGCGTAGTACATTTCCGAAGTGATGAATTTACACTATATTATTTATAAATGACTCTAAACATTTCAATACTAAGTGACTTTAATTGGGCAACCAATACTCTTGAACAAAGAGCCATTTAAAAAGATAGGCATAGTCGCAAAGTAAAACGGCTATGCCTTTTGTTGTGCTCTTTTTGTTACATTTTTTCTATTATGGGTATACATATAGCACAAGGAGGGATGACGATGCGAAAAAAGAAAGCAATGTCCTCACTTATCATCGCATTCATTTTTATTTTAGCTGCTTGTACAACAAATGACACAAATGAACATACTGATCCACTTGAAACGAAAAAAGAAGCGGCAATTCAAATAGCTGAAAAATTTGTTAAAAAAATGTATACGATTTCTTATGATGCCATCGATTTAGATGCTCCTGAAAAACTAGTAGAACACCAAGAATTATTGAGTACATATGTGACAGAAGAAGCATATGCTGATTTAATGCCAAATGAAATGAAGTATCCAGTTGCCATCGTCGATGAAAATGAAGCAGATATAACCGTGGATGATTTTCAAGTAAAAGAAATAAACGGAAATGAAAATGAGTTACATATAGAATTTACATTTGTAGTTCAAATGGATGATGGAAAAGAAGAAGAGATGGAAGAAATTAAAGGGGAAGTTACCGTTGTATCAATAGGAGACGACCGATTAGAAATAAGCCGATATTATGACCAGTTTAAATTTTATTTTTGAGTCTAATGAATCACTTTTGAAATGTAGCATATAATTATTAGGCATATAGGTTACAAGTTATGTATAATTGCGGTAACATGTTTTACATTTCTTGTCATACAATGGAAATGTAATTGAGATAAAGAGGGGGTACTTCAATGAGTGAGACAGTAGAAAACAGTCCGAAAAAGAGTTCAAAAGGACTTATTATTGGAATTATTATTGCTATTATCGTTATTGCTGGTGGAGTAGCAGCATATACAATGGTGAAAACGTCATCTCCAAAGGCACAATATTTTTTAGCAGAAAAAGCTTCATTTGACGGAGCGCGTGATTTCTTTGAAGAGCGTTATAGTCTAGAAAAAGATTGGTATGAATTCCAACAAGAAAATGCAGTTGGGGTCGATATGGATATTAGTGGAAACTATACAGATCCAGGTGCTTACGGTTTTTCAGAGATAGAAGAGATTGTGAATAATATTAATCTAGTATTAGAAACAGAGACAGATATGAAAGCGAAAGAAATGGTAACACATATAAGTGCAAATGCAATGGGAATGAAGATTGAAGATTTTAGTGTTGCATTAACAGAGAATGACTTATTTATCGTTTTGCCATTTTTAGATGAAGTGTTAAAAATTAATGATGAAGATGTAGGGGATTTATTAAAGGAAATTGATCCATACACATTTGATGACGATGATACGGAATATGATTTCGGTCAGTTTTTTGATCAACAGAAACTATTTACAGAAGATGAGCAAAAATATTTAGAAGATGAATATGCTAAATTTGTTTTTGATGAATTACCAGAAGATTCATTTACAAGTGAAAGTGAAAAAGTAAAAGTATTAGGTGATGAGGTCAAGACTGAAAAAATTACGATGAAGTTAGATGAAGATCAAATTAAAGAAATTGCAGATAAAGTATTATCAAAAATGAAAGAAGACGACAAATTAAAAGAAATTGTTGCAGATAAATTAGAAGTAGCTGTTGGAGCTGGAAATGCAGTAATGGTTTCAGATATGATGGATGATTTTGATGACGCTATTGAAGAAGTGCAAGAATCATTTGAAGATGGCGTATTTAAAGAGGGGCTTACATCAACTATTTGGGTCGATAAAGATACAATCGTAAAAAGAGACTTTGCCTTTAATGCAGGAGAAGGTTCTAATGAAGGAACTTTAAAAATTAAAGGAGATCAAAAAGTTTCTAAAGAAGAAGTAGCTTTCGCATACGAGTTCGGTTTCGAAGATGAATATGATGATGTTGTGTTCAACTTAGATGGTTCATTAACATGGAAAGATGATCAAGCAGAAGACGAGGTCACTTTAACATTTGCAGACGATTATGATGAATTTAACATCGTATATCGTGGGGAAGAATCTGTAGAAAAATCGAAAAAAGACTTTGAACGTGAATTTGGTGTGGAATCAGATTACTTCAATTTTGCGATTAACTGGGATGGTTCTGGTACGTATGATAAAGATAACATGACATCAGAAAACACGTTTTCTACAGATTTATCAGACTTTTATGCTGGTCAAATTGAATTAAATGTCGATGTTGACGGTGAAAAGATTAAGTCTGTTGAAATGCCAGATACGAGCAAAGAAAAAGACATTGGTAAAATGTCAGAATCTGAGTTAATGAAATATGTAGAAGAAGTTATCGAACCGAATTTTGAAAAGTGGATGATGGGTTACTTCATGGAAATGTCAGCTTTTTAATGGTAGTAATTTAAGAAAAAGAGTGTGAGAGATTAATTTTTTTAAAAAAGCAATAAGGTGAAAACATGCAAACATTGAAACATTATTTCATGTTCCTACAAATTTATGTAAAGCAAAGTAAGAGGAAATGGCTCACATTCCCTCTTATTTTGCTTTCTCCAATTATTATGATTGGAGCGACATTATTTTTATCTGTTCAAGCGTTACAAACGGAAGAGGCAGAACCAATTCGTATTGGAATTGTAAATGATGATCAATCGGAAGAAATTACGATGTTAATAGATGTATTAATGGAAGCAAAAGAAGCTTTTGAACAATATGTCCATATGGAAGTGTTAGATGAAACGAGTGCACAGGAACAAATTGATGAGAATACATTGAGTGCATATGTTGTTTTTCCCGCCAATTTTATAGAAGATTTATTTTACGGCCAAGAAGTGTTATTAGAAATGGTCGGTAATAAACATAAACAAGTAGAGAGTATCGTCGTCAAAGAAATTGTTGATAGTGTCATGCGGCATATCAATACATCGCAAGCGAATATTTTGCTCATTAATCATTACGCCAAAAAATTCATCGATGATAAGGAAGTACGCAATGAATTTCTCTTTGAGCAATTTATGTCATTTTTTATGTATGCATTAAGTAAAGATAAAATTGTGTCAACAGATGAAGTGAGTAATATTGCGACATCATCCCTGTATTTATATTACGGATTATCCGCATTCTTTATTTTATCGACGATTTGGTTGTGGATTGTTTATCTTTTTTTATATCGCGAAGAGGCAGATAGAATGAGTGTCCGAATCAGGTTATATGGAGTAACATTGACACAGCAGTTGTTAGCGAAACTAACCATTGTTTTAGGCATCCATTTCATTTTGGCATTTGGATTGTTCTTCCTTTTTAAGCATGTTTTTGATTTACCTTTAGATGGGGAAGATTATGGGCGAATTGCGATTGTTTTTGTATTGTATAGTGTCATCGTTGTTGCGATTTTAGCGATGATCGAAATGCTCGTTACCTCGTTAAAAGGAAGATTATTGCTACAACTGATTACGGTATTGTTATTTTTAATTAGTAGTGGTGCCATAGTTCCGACGATTTATTTCCCGCTTTATGTGCAAGATTGGCTTCCTTACATTTTTTCTTATGAGACATTGTTTTGGTTGCAAGAAATTTTGTTAAATGGTCGTTTATATGCGGCGTATGAACCACTTACATGGATGGCTATTATAGCAACTCTCCTCATGCTAGCTATTGCTTTTGTGAAAGGGAGGAGAATGATATGAAAGATTTATTATATATGCGTTGGCTTCATATGAAACGACAATTATTTAGTATACTTTTTTGGCTTTTTATCCCATTCATTGCGACGATTGTGCTCGTTCAATTGTTAGATGTCGTAAAAGATGACACGTCGATTCCGGTCGGTTTTGTTTTACAGGAAGAGACTCCATTAGCATTGGAACTCGCTGAAAAATTAGAGGAAGAGTCTTTTTTTACGATCCATTTATTAAGTGAAAAAGAAGCATTAAATCAATTAGAAAAACATGAATTAGATAGTGTATTTATTGTCCGTGAAGGATATGATGAAAAGATGGAAAAAGGTAATCGACATAAATTAATTCATGGCTATGAATCAGATATGTCTTTTGCATACGTTTCTACAATTGAAACGATTCAATCGCTCGTGCAACAACAAGCAAGTCGATATAAGGCGGCAAATGAAGTAGAGAAATTGTATCGACAGTTTGATATGCCGATTGATGTATCAGAAGAGGAATTAATTGAACGAAGTAAGGAAATTGAAGCAGAGCGTACATTGCTTCATACGTCGATGAAATACAAAGGAGATGAGCAACGTACGTCTGATGCGGCATCCATTTTCTCCCCGATGTTTATTTGGGTATTTATTAGTTTTTTAACGACGTTTTTCTTATTTGATTGGGTCATAAAAGAAAAGAATGCTCACGTGGCTACGCGTTTTTTATTTACGAGAAAAAGTGTCACAACTTATTTATTCGAACATTTTATCTTGTATACGATAGGGCTTTTTATAATAGACGTTATCGCATTTTTCATATTTCATCTTTTATATAATGAACAGATTTCCTGGAAGTTTTTCATTACATTATTCATCTGTCGTTATGTATGGAATAGTAGTGCCTTTTTAATTAGTTTATGGATCAAACGACCATTTATCTTTTATTTAATCGGTTTATCTATCACTTTTGTAGCAATTGTGACGTATGTTATTGGGATTGCGGCACATTCAAAACTATTTACTTTCCTACATCCGATGGAAATATTGTTACAGGGAAATTATATGAATGTATGGTTTTTATTAAATAGTGTACTACTCATTATTATATTCATTCGAAAGGAGGATTCGTATGTTGCACGTACATAATGTTACGAAGAAATTCGGAAAAAAAACTATCTTACAAGATGTGTCTTTCACCGTGAAACCTGGTCAAATTATCGGACTTGTCGGTGAAAATGGAGCAGGGAAATCGACTTTATTAAATGTGCTTGCATCGATACAACCTCTGACGAGTGGAGAAGTAGTAATGGAGGAAAAAGCATATAATCGTAAAAATATAAAAAAGCTACGTCAAAAAATTGGGTATGTCCCACAAGATATTGCCATTTGGGAAGAATTTACGGTCGCTGAAAACATGCAATTTTTTGAAAAGTTATCACCGATAAAGCGTGATAATAGTGCATTAAAACAATTATGTGAGGATGTGCATTTAAATCGGTGGCATGACCGTGTGTCAACATTGTCAGGCGGAATGAAGCGGAAGTTAAATATTGCTATATCTTTAATCCATGAACCGATTTATTTGTTTTTAGATGAACCAACTGTTGGGATTGACTTAAAGTCAAAAGTTGAAATAAGTCATTTTTTAAAAAGTTTAGCGAAGGAACGAGAAATGGCTATCGTTTATATATCACACGATATGGATGAAATTATTCAATTATGTGATGAAATTTATCATTTAGGGGCTGACCCATTTTACAAAGAGTTATTAACAGAACGAGGAAAAATTGTGACAACATTATAAAGATGTTTGCTGTCCCTCCATTAGTGGTATATATTATATATCATTCTTATGGGGGGATTTTTCATGTCAGAAACGTTTAGAGCTTATACTGGAGATGCCATTGAAGTTCGATATGATAAAAATCGATGTTTACATGCAGCAGAATGTGTAAAAGGACTACCAGAAGTATTTGATGTGCAAAAACGCCCTTGGATACAGCCAGAACACGCCACGGCAGATCGTATTGCAGAAGTTGTGGAGCGTTGTCCGACAGGCGCATTAGAATATACAAGAAAAGACGGAGGGGCGAAAGAAATAGCACCATCGTCAACGACTATTGTACAACAGGAAAATGGGCGTTTATATATGCGTGGAAATATTCAAATTACGGATGGGGAAGAAGCGATACAAGCAACACGTGCAACATTATGTGGTTGTGGCTACTCACAAAATAAACCATTTTGTGATAACAGTGAAGAATGTAAACCATAAAAGTTTAATTTGTAAAGTAGGATATAGATTGAATGATAATTTAAAAGGAGGAACGTAAGATGAATGAAATTAAGCAAGGAGAAAACCGATTTTATATTGGGGAGTCGGAAGAGGAAAGAATCGCAGAAATTCATTTTGTTCCAACAGGTGCTACGCAAATTATTGTGGACCATACAGAAGTATCAGATCAATTAAAAGGAACAGGTGCGGGAAAAAAGCTCGTTGAAAGAATCGTTCAATATGCACGAGAAGAAAATAAAAAGGTCGTTCCATTATGTCCATTTGCAAAAGCACAAATTGAAAAAAATGAAGCATGGCATGATGTGTTAAAATAATGGGTAACGAAAAGGTTGAGCAACAGTATTGCACAACCTTTTTTTCATAGAAATATATTAGGAGGATGAGGAAATGAATTATGTCATTATCGGTGGCGATGCAGCTGGAATGAGTGCTGCGATGCAAATTTTTAAATATGATGAACGTGCGAATATAACGATCATTGAACGTGGAGAAATTTATTCTTATGCACAATGTGGTCTTCCGTATGTGTTGAGTGGGGATATAACTGACATAGAAAATTTAATCGTACGTACTCCTTCCATGTACCAAAAGAAGTTTGGAATGAATGCATTAACGAAACATGAAGCAACAGCAATCGATGAAACGAAAAAAGTTGTGACAGGAATCAATCATCATACAGGAGAGGCTTTTTCGATTGATTATGATAAATTGCTTATTGCGACAGGAGCAAATCCGAATCGACCGAGTTGGGAAGGAATTAATTTAGCAAATGTATTTTTATTAAAAGATATTCCAGATTTAGAAGCGATCATGGAAAAGGTTGATGATGGAATAGAGCGAGTCACTATAATTGGTGGTGGCTATGTTGGTTTAGAAGTGGCGGAAAGTTTTTGTAAGTTAGGCAAGCATGTTACATTAATCAATCGTGGACAATATGTCGGCAAAATTTTTGATGAAGATATGGCTACATATATTCATGAAGAAGCGAAAAAACATAGTATCCATTTTGTTTTTGAAGAAAATACAGAGAAATTTGCTGGAACAGTTAGAGCGACACATGTCATAACAGATCAAACAGAGCACGAAACAGATTTAGTCATCGTATCGATAGGGGTTCATCCGAACACGGAATTTCTTCATTCGATTCAGAAAACAAAAAAAGGTGCTATCATCGTCAATGAACGGATGGAAACAAATATTCGTGATGTTTATGCTGCGGGAGACTGTGCGACTCAATTCCATCGTGTGAAAAAAGCGGATGATTATATTCCACTTGGAACGAATGCGAATAAACAAGGAAGAATTGCAGGTATGAATATGGTAGGGGTGGACCGTACATTTAAAGGGATTGTTGGAAGTTCGGTGCTCAAATTTATGGATCTTACATTAGGGAAAACCGGTTTAACGGAAAAAGATGCGACAGCTGCGGGTTTTGAGCATGAAGCGGTTATGTATAAAGGAAAACATATAGCTGCTTATTTTCCGGGCGCAGAAGATTTGTATATGAAACTAGTTTATGAGAAAAATACGAATCTTTTATTAGGTGGTCAAGTCATCGGGAAAGCCGGTGTAGATAAACGTATTGATGTGCTAGCGACAGCTTTATATAATGAGATGACAATGGACGAATTAGAAGAACTTGATTTATCCTATGCACCACCATACAACGGTGTTTGGGACCCAATTCAAAAAGCTGCGAGAAAGGCAAAATAATGTGACGAGTATAGAAGCCTTTAACGAATTTGTTAGCGAAATGTAATCCGTATTCCATCCGTTCTATGTTAAAATAAGTAAAATGAACAAAAATCGAGGGGTACCATTGGATAAGAAAAAACAGATTTTAATAGTAGAAGACGAAGAAAAAATTGCACGTTTATTAGAAATTGAATTATCATATGAAGGATATGAAACAACGAAAGTTTATGATGGGTTTGAAGGTTTTCAAACATTTATCGATGGAGAATGGGATTTAGTTTTATTAGATATTATGTTACCAGGCATTAGTGGCATTGAAATATTACGACGAATTCGCTCGACGAATAAGGATGTTCCTGTTATTTTATTGACGGCGAAAGATGCGATTGAAGATAAAGTTGCCGGGCTTGATCTTGGGGCAAATGATTATGTAACAAAACCATTCCAAATGGAAGAACTGCTTGCAAGAGTTCGTGCGCATTTACGATTACGTGAACAAGAAAAGAAATCCGATGTAGTCGAAGAAGAGGAGGATGTGCTTCGTTTCGAGGAATTGACATTAAATGAACAAACGAGAGAAGTATATCGGAAAGAAGATTCTATTGAACTAACACCACGTGAATTTGATTTGTTAGCTTATTTATTAAAAAATGAAAAAATCGTCCTTAATCGGGAACAGCTATTAAATAATGTATGGGGCTACGATTATTTTGGGGATACGAATGTTGTTGATGTGTATATTCGCTATTTGCGAAATAAAATGGATAAACCTTATGATAAACAATATATACATACTGTTAGAGGAGTCGGCTATGTGCTGAAAGATGAACAATGAAATTAAGAGCGAAAATTAATATATATACCGCATTTACATTTATCGTCTTATTAATCGTCATTAATGTGGCGATTTATTTTACGTTTAATAAAATGATGTATCAAAATGAAGTCGAGCGGTCACATCAAGAGGCAATAAAAACTGTAAATGGTATGAAAGATGCTTCCGAACAAGTACAGCAGAGTGATTTATTACGCGCCTATTTACCGATTAATGGGATGCTCCGAATAGTCGGTGCAAATGAAGAAGTAGATGTAACGATAACTACGCCAGAACAACAAGTATTACGCGATTTTCCGGTGCAGTTTTATGATCATGAAACTGCGAAACTTGTCAATGTGAATGATGTATATCATACATTCGTCTCCATTCCGATTATTGATGATGATGGAAAAGTCGGCAATTTACAAATGATGGAAAACTTGGAAGATGTAACAAATATTTTAAATATGTTAAAGATAATATTGACGATTGTCACATTAATTGCGATGATTCCAGTCATTGTTTCGGCGCAAATTCTGAGTAGAGTTATTTCAAAGCCTATTTTAAATATGATTGAAACGATGACTAAAATTCAACAAAGTGGACGCCATACAAAAATTGATTTACCAAAAAAGTCCAAGGATGAATTGTATCAAATGGGGCAAACATTTAATACGATGATTGAACGTTTAGAAGAGAACTATGAAAAACAAGAAGAGTTTGTAATGAATGCGTCCCATGAATTAAAAACTCCATTAACGATCATTGAATCATATAGTGATTTATTGAAAAGACGTGGAAAAGAACGTCCAGAATTAGTGGAGGAATCTTTAGATGCAATCCATTCTGAAGCAATTCGGATGCGTGAATTAACAGAACAATTATTGTTTTTAGCTAAAAATGAGTCGAAATGGCAATTAGATTTTGAAGAAATTGAAGTAATTCATTTAGTGAAGGAAATTATCCAACATTTCCACTCTGCCTTCAATACAAAAGTTGCTCTCCATGTTGACGAGGCAATCACCGTATTTGCAGATCGGAAACGTTTGAAACAACTTATTTATGTATTTGTAGAAAACGCATATAAATATAGTGAAGGAAATATATCGATTGCGATTGGAAAGACCGATGAAAAACATGGCCTTATTGAAGTAATTGATGATGGAGTAGGGATTCCAGCAGAAGATGTCGATAAAATTTTCGAACGTTTTTACCGTGTAGATAAAGCACGGGCACGAAAAACAGGTGGTTCAGGTCTCGGACTTGCGATTGCGAAAGAAATTGCAGCGGTCATAGGTGCGAATGTGAGTATTGAAAGTGAAGAAGGGAAAGGAACGAAAGCAAAAATCATCATTTCCTTAGTAGATTATCATTAAATTCTCATAATTACTTCGTATACTGTAAGTAATAGAATTTAGTTGGAGTGAGCAAAATGGATAAAAAGATGACATTGCGCGTCGTTATTGCAACAGCATTGATATTAGTAATCGGCACGGTTGGTTGGCAAGTATTTATTACCCCAACCAGTAAACAACTAGCTATTTCAAAAGTAGAAGCACAAGAAATTGCTGGAGAACGATATGATGGAGAAATCGTTGGGACTGAAGAATTATCAGAACAGTTTATTATAACAATCCAATCGGACTTAGGGGAATATGAAATAAAGATTTCTCGAGCGACAGGTGAAGTCGAAAGTGTAGAACAAATAAAAGCGACTGAACAACCGAAACAATTAAGTGAACAAGAAGTAGAAGAAATTGTCTTAAAAAATGCACCAGGAGAAATTGAAGAAATGTCTAAATCGACAGAAGATAAGGTAGAATATTATGATGCTGTCGTAAAAGATGCAGATGAAAAAACAATGATTGTAAAAGTGCATAGTGAGACAGGAGAAGTTGTCGAAAAAACAGAACAAAAGCCGGCGCAAACTGACAAGAAGCAACAAAATAATTCATCAAATGATAAAACAGTAGCTAAACAAGAGAAGAAAGATCAGAAGAAAGCTGAAAATCAAGAGAACAAGGAACAAAAGAAAGAGCAAAAGCAGGAAAAAAAGGAACCTGAAAAAGAAAAGAAAAAAAATATATCTGAAGCTGAAGCAATTCAAATTGCTTTAAATAGAGTAGCGGGAGAAGTAGATGATGTGGATCTCGAAAGCTCAAACGGACAATTATATTATTTTGTAGAAATTGAAACAGCAGATGATTTAGAAGCGGAAATTCAAATTCATGCAATTTCAGGAAAAATTGTAAGTATTGAATGGGATGATTGATTTTAACTTCATAATATACGATGAAAAGACTATGATGTTTTGTGTATTGGAAACATCATAGTTTTTTTGATTTTTGATCCCAATAATATAGTGGATTTGGTTCTTTTTGAAGCACCAGAAATAATAGATAATGATGATATAAGTAAAAGATATATTATTTAATGTAATGAAATGATCGATCCTATGTAAACGATAACATCCGTTATTTGATTACATAGGATATTGTGTTAGAAAGGGAGAAGTAAATGGCAATAAAAGAAACAGTACAATCAATGGAACAACATAATAATGAAGAAGGTTCAGCGTTAACGCGAACTCGACTAACTTTATTAGAAGGAATTGCATTAATTGTCGGAACAAATATTGGAGCAGGTGTGTTAAGTTTAGCTTTCGGCACGAAGAATGCTGGCTGGCCTGTCTTATTGTTTTGGGTTATTTTAACCGGAACATTAACGACTATTATGATGTTATATGTTGCAGAAACTACTTTACGTACAAAAAAGGACTTACAGTTAAGTGGGCTTACCGAGAAGTATGTTGGAAAAATAGGTGCCTGGATTATGTTTATTTCTGTTGCGATTAACGCACTGGGTGCAATGACTGCCTATGCATCAGGGAGTGGGGAAGTATTATCAGAATTATTTCATATTCCAAATTTTGTCGGTAGTTTAATCTTTTTTATACCGGCTGCATTAGTAATTTGGTTAGGTTTAAAAACAGCGGGGGTCGCTGGAAGAGTTGTGACGATTGGAATGTTAATTTTAATTGGGATTTTAATCATTGCTTCTATTATAGGTCCGAAGTTAAAATCGGAATTTATTTTTTATACTAATTATACATATGCTATTCCAGTATTTAGTCTCGTTGTATTTTCATTTTTAGCTCAATATATTGTGCCTGAGCTTGCTAGAGGATATTCAAGTAATGGAAACAAGGATATTAAAAATTTGCCGCGTGCCATTATAATAGGAATGTTAATTACTGCTGTCCTTCTTGCTTTAGTACCACTTGCGTCCTTAGGAGTTGTTGGTCCAGATAATATTACAGAAGTAGTAACAATAGCATGGGCAGATGCGCTTGGACATTGGGCATTCTTTATAGCGAATGGATTTGCGTTAATGGCGATGTTAACATCATTTTGGGGAATTGGACAAAGCTTTATGACGAATATTGTAGATCATTTTAAGTTTCCATCAGAATGGGATAAAAAATATCGCTTAATCTCTGTAAGTATTGTGACGATTACACCGTTTGTTATCGCATATAGTGGATTAGTCGGTTTTGTAGATGCACTATCGATTGCCGGTTCATTTGCAGGGGTAGTAATGTCTATTATTCCAGTTGTTATGATAAATAAAGCAAGAAAATTAAATGAACAAGAACCAGCATGGAATTGTGGAAAATTAGCACATCCACTCATACAAGGATTAACGATTATAATTTTTATTGGTGCAGCAGCATATTCCTTATTAGGTTTACTCAATTTGCTACCAAAAGGATGGTAAATCGATATTAAAAACATTAGCTTTTAACTATAAAGTTGAAAGCTAATGTTTTTTTGTTTGTATTCTATCACGGACTTCTCATCAATCTATCATATTCCTTTCGCTATCTTCTCATTTCGATTTCGTATGATATAAATAATCCAATATTAGAGAAAGCGAGGTAACAATGATGGCACTCGAAATATTTCGTCGAAGAGAACAAAAATATTTAATAACGAGACAACAATATGAAGCACTTATTGTAGAATTATTGCCATATATGCGTTCAGATAAAAATGGTTATGAGGGTAAATATACTGTAACCTCGTTATATTTTGAAAGCCCAGATAAGACAATTTATTATGAAACGAAGAACAAATTACAATATCGTCAAAAATTGCGATTACGTGTATACGATGATGCAGATGAAAATGGCACGGCGTTTTTTGAAGTAAAACAAAAACATAAAAAGGTCGTTAACAAAAGACGCTTAACGATGAAAGTCTATGAAGCAAATCGTTATTTACATGCAAATCTTGATGAACCTTTAGGTACATATGACACATCGAATGAACAAGTAATGCGGGAAATTCATTATTTTAGGCAATTGTACCGTTTGCGACCAGAAATGATTGTAAGCTATGACAGGCATGCATTACATGGTATAGATGATCCTGATTTACGTATGACATTTGATTTTAATTTACGTAGTAGAAAGGAAGATTTATTTGTACAAAATGGTTCATATGGAGATTTCTTCATAGATCCGAATTTAGTAGTGTTAGAAGTGAAAGTGAATGATAGTGTTCCTTTATGGTTAACGAGAATCATTCAAAAAGTAAATTGTGAACAACGAAGCGCATCGAAGTTTTGCACAAGCATGGAAATGTTAGAAACAAAGAGTTTAAATATGTCAGATTTATATGATGAAGTATCAATGGTAGGAGGAGTTTAAAATGGATGTTGTAAATAATATGTTGACATCGAACGGTGCTGTAGAGGACCCGACGATAGGTAGTGTGTTTTTAGCGATGATTTTAGCGTTAGGTTTAAGTTTAATTATTACAAAGGTATACCAACTAACATTTGATGGAGAAAGATATTCTCAATCATTTGTACATACGATTATTATTATGAGTGTAGTCGTATCGGTTGTAATGAATGTCATTAGTGGGAATTCTGGTGTAGCTTTCGGATTATTTGCGATATTTTCATTAATTCGATTCAGAAGTGCTGTCACGAATGCGAAAGATATTTCCTATATATTTTTCGGATTGTCAGTTGGGATGACTTGTGGATTGTTTAAATATGATTTAGCTATTATTTTAACTGTAGTTGGTAGTGTCATTTTTTATTTACTATTTTACTTAAATTATGGTAAAGGAAAAGATACACAAATTTTAAAAGTAACAGTGCCTGAAAATTTAAACCACGAACAGTTATTAGATGATATTTTTAAACGATATACAGAAAAACATGAGTTAAGACAAGTCGAAACGACGAATTTAGGAACGATGATTTTATATACGTATGCTATTCGAAATCGTCCATCCACAAAGGATAAAGAATTACTCGATGCGATTCGTGAGCGCAACGCGAATTTAAAAGTGTCGTTAACATATATGGAAAGTGCCGACTAATGAAAGGGATGTCGATTGGATGAGGTGCCAACCGATAAAACTTCACCACCTCCACTTTCAAGAAAGCTAGAAGAGAGCTTAACTAGTTTCTAATGAAAAAAATCGGTCATGTTTATCACGAAAAGATAAACATGACCGATTTTTATTCTAATTTCGTTGAAATGATAAGAGCATCTCATAAGTTATTGTGTAGTAACTTAAAAAATGCCCTTGTTGAGCCACAAACTTAAAGGAGTTGCAGTAAAAGTTATGTACTGCAACTCCTTTTTATGTTCAAATGTTTTCTAGATTAGTTGTCTTCGATTTCTTGACGGTTTTTCTTCGTTAATTTTGATAACATTTCATACACAATTGGTACGATAATTAATGTTAATAATGTCGAACTCGTTAAACCACCGATAACCGTTACAGCTAAATCTTTCGAAATTAGACCGCCACCACCATTTCCAAGTGCAAGTGGAATTAATGCACCAATCGTCGCAATAGCTGTCATTAAAATTGGACGTAAACGTGTCATTCCACCTTCTAAAATGGCTTCGCGCATGTTCATTCCGTCTTTTTCCATTCGAATGATTCGGTCGACTAGAACGATGGCGTTCGTCACGACAATCCCGATTAACATAAGTAATCCCATTAATACAGTAACAGAAATAGTTTCACCGACAATTAATAACCCGACGAATGAACCAATTACTGTAAATGGTAATGAGAATAATACTGCAAATGGTGCTGTACCTTCTCCAAACGTAACGACGAGAATGAAATATACGATTAAAATGGCTGCAAGCATCGCCATAATTAATTGGCTAAATGTTTCTTCCATGTCTGCTGCAACACCACCGATATCATAAGTAACCCCTTTAGGAACATCTAATGATTCGATTTTTTTATCCGCATTTGAAGTTACTTTCGTAATATCGTCATTTGTAATCGTTCCACTTACAGTCCCGTAATATTCTCCTTTACTACGAGACAATGTGTTTAAAGTAGAATCCTCACGAACTTCTACAATTTCACTTAAAGGAACTGTTTCTCCCATTGCTGTTTCTACTTCTGTATCTAACAATTCATCTAACGATGTAGGATCGATATTTTTCTCAGACTGTACAAGAACCTCTAACGTATTTCCATCTGTTTGTAATGTTGTTAAAACATCTTTCGACTGATGATTGTTTAAAAGCATTGCGATTTGACCAGTCGTTAATCCAAGTTGCATTAATTCATTTTGATCTGTTTCAAGGACGTGTTCGACAAACACATCTTCTGCTGTCGTTGATACATCTTTTACATCGTCCACTTCTTGTAAAGCGTCTTCTGCTAATTGTAACGTATCATTTAATTTTGTTAAATCTTCACTGTAAAACGAATACGTAATTTCGTCTGAAGAAAATCCGCCAGATGAGAAGTCTTGGTTGATCCATTCACCAGACTGATCAATTTCAGAAACATACGCTTCAATCTCATCTCGTTGTTCTGCGAAATCTTCTGTATCCGGGTCAAAAATGACGAACATTAATCCACCATTTGTACCGCCACCCATCATCATCGACATAGGATCTGCATCGTTGTTAACAGATAGCTGGACAATATCGATATCTTCTTTTTCTAGTAAATATTGTTCTACCTCTTCAATATTTTTTAATGTTTCTTCTTCTAGCTCTCCAGTTTCAGGTGTGTAAGTTAAGTACATTACTTTTTCTTCTTCACTACCTAAGAAACTAAATCCAATTAATGGTGTTAGAGCAATACTACCAGCTAATAATAAAATAGCTATCGTAGAAGAGATGAACTTATGATTTAATGTCCAATTTAACATGTTCCGATAAGTTTTCGTGATTTTTCCATGTTCTTTATGTTTTTGCTCCGTTTTTTCAGCATACAATTTTTTCTTGAATAATGTATGGGATAGAGCAGGTACAATCGTAACTGCGACGAGTAAGGAAGCACCTAATGCAAATGCCATCGTCAAAGCAAATGGAATAAATAATTCTCCAACCATTCCACCAACGAAAATTAGTGGTGCGAATACTGCAATCGTTACAATCGTTGATGATGCAATTGGTTTAAACATTTCTAAAGTCGCTTCACGGATAAGTGCTAATCCGTTTAATTTTTCTTCTTTTAAATGAAGTCTACGATAAATATTTTCGACAACGACAATCGAGTCATCGATGACACGTCCGATTGCAACAGTAATTGCACCGAGTGTCATTAAGTTTAACGTAATCCCCATCCAATGTAGAAGTAAAAGTGCCATGAAAATAGACACTGGAATAGAAATGACACTTATGATCGTTGATTTAATATCACGTAAAAAGAGTAAAATGATGAAAACGGCAATTAATGCACCAAATACTGCTTTTTCAATCATCGTCATGACAGATTCTTCGATTGGTTCACCTTGGTCAAGGGAAACATCGATTACAAGTCCATCAATATTTTCCGTTTCTTCGTCAATTAATTCTTTCACTTCATTAACGACATCAACTGTATTTGCCTGCTGTCCTTTCATTACTTGAACAGAAATAGAATCTGCACCATTTGTACGTGAAACAGATTGTACTTTACCGACTTTTTCAAGTTTGGCAATATCACCAAGCTCGACGAAAGGAGATGGATTAGATTCAGAAGGCGTTACAGGGATAAGCATTTTTTCTAAATCTTTTACAGAATCTGCTTCCCCATCGATTGCGACAGCCTGTTCACTATCATCAAATTCATATAATCCTAGGGAAAGAGACATGTCACTAGCTTGAACAATATCTTTTACATCTTCTTCACTTAATTCGTATTGTTCTAATTTTTTCTCATCATATGTGACATACACCTCTTCAATATGTTGTCCTGTAATCGTTGCAGAAGAAACACCGTCTAATTTTTGGATTTTTGGTAAAACAATTTCTTCAACTGTGGATGTTAATTCAACGATGTCTTCTGTATCACTACTTATACTTAAAGCGACGACAGGCATCATATTCATATTTATTTCAGTTACAGTTGGTTTTTCTGCATCTTCCGGTAAATCAACATCATCTAGTGCAGAACGTAATGTACGTTTCGCTTCATCCATATCGATACCATAATCATATTCGATTTGGATACTCGACATATTTGCGTAAGAATTTGAATAGACCGCTTTTACATGATCTAAATTTTCCGCAGCTTTTTCAAGTGGGATGGATACATCATCCATGACCTGTTCTGGTGTTGCACCAGGGTATACATCACTTACCATTAAAAATGGTACTGTTATATCTGGAATCGTTTCTGTTTTCATCTTCGTCCCAGAATACATTCCGAAAAATACGATAATAAGCGTCATTAACCAGACGGCTAATTTATTTCTCGTTACAAAATTTATAAAACCTCTCAACTCGACACATCCTTTTATTGACTAATTTCTCACTGTTTCCTATAATAATGACTGACTGGTCATTTGTCAATGAAGAAGGAGCTATATAAATGGGGAAACAACAATTAATTATGGATAAAGCGTTAGAGTTATTTGGAAAACAAGGAATTAACGATACGACGGTTCAACAAATAACGAATGATTGTAATATGTCAAAGGGTGCATTTTATTTAGCGTTTAAATCAAAAGATGAACTAATTACAGCGTTAATTGACCGATTTATGATTGAATACACATCAGATGTTGACCAAATGGTCAGAAATGAAGAAAAAGAAGTATTGTTGCGACAGTTTTTCGTCTATAGCTACCATTTTTCCTTAAGACATCAACCTTTTTCAAATCTTTATATTAAAGAACAAATTCATAAATTAAACGAACAATTAATTGAAAAAATGAAATACTATAACCAATTATTAAACGAATCCTTATTTCGTTTAGTAGACCGACTATATAAACAAAAATCAGATTATGAAAAATATGAATTAGTATGGATTATTAAAGCATTCATGCAAATATATCAAAAGTTCTCTTTTGAAGAAAATGGAGAAATTGATATGGAATTATTCGTAACTTCATGTGTAGAGAAAATTGATTTAATTGCGACACATAGTGAAACTACTTTTGTAACGGAAGATTTAATGTTACAAATTAAATGGGATTACATAAAAGTGGATGAACAAATGTTAACATCGAAAATAATGGAATCGATGGAAGAAATAGAAAATCCAATTTTAGTACAATCTTTGCAATTACTACATGAACATTTAGAGAAGAAAAATTTACCTGATGCGGTCATACATGGTTTATTACAAAACATCCAGCATTCTATCGTATGTAAAGAAGTTAGGTATTTATATCAAATATATATTGACCGAGAGGGGAATAGTGGAGTTTCCTGATAATAGAAGGAAGTAAAAAAGCAGTTCACCAGACAATTTTCTAGTGAACTGCTCTTACATGTGAAGTTATGATACATATGTTTCTTTTTCTTCGATTTTCGTTGTTTCAGATACTTTTTCCTTTTTCGGAATCATATTAAAGACAATATTTAATATGATTGCTGTGAAGCTCCCAGCTACAATACCATTGCTCGTTAGTATTTGGATACTTGACGGGAATTGTGCAAATAATTCTGGCGCTACTGTTACACCGAGTCCCATTCCAACAGAACATGCGATAATCATCGCATTTTCGCTTGATTCTACAATGACTCCACTTAACATTTTAATCCCTTGAGCAACAACCATACCGAACATTGCTAACATTGCTCCACCTAAAACAGCCGTCGGGATAATTGTTGTAATTGCTGCTAATTTTGGAACGAATCCTAGTACAACTAGCATTACCCCAGTAATGAAAATAACTTTACGTGATTTTACCCCAGTTATTTGCATTAAACCAACATTTTGTGAAAATGCAGTGTATGGGAAAGCGTTAAAGATTCCCCCAAATACAATGGCAATTCCTTCTGCACGATACCCACGTGTTAAATCATTTTTCTTTAAATCTCTTTCTGTCATATCACCTAATGCAAAATATACTCCAGTAGACTCTACTAATGAAACAATCGCTACTAAAATCATCGTAATAATAGCTGACCAATGGAAAGTAGGAACGCCAAAATAAAATGGTACGACCATATGAACATAGGAAGCATCTTTTACATTTTGGAAATCAACTAGTCCAAAGAACGAAGCGACGATCGTTCCGATAATTAGGCCGATTAAAATCGAGATGGCACGCATAAATCCTGTTGAAAAGCGATAAATTGCAATAATCATAAACAAAGTTCCAAAAGATAATGCGATATTTGTAAATGAGCCGAAATCAGGTGCACCTTCTCCGCCACCCATATTGTTGATCGCAACTGGAATTAATGTAATTCCGATAATCGTAACGACACAACCAGTGACAACTGGTGGGAAAAAGCGAACGAGCTTACCAAAAAATCCACTAATTAAAATAACAAAAAGACCAGAAGTGATAATCGCACCGTACACAGCAGAAATTCCATATTCACCAGCGATATGAATAATAGGTCCGACTGCCGTAAACGTACATCCTAAAACGACTGGCAATCCTATTCCAAAAACACGGTTTTGCATTACTTGCAAAATTGTCGCAACTCCACACATTAAAATATCAATAGCAACTAAATATGTTAGTTGTTCCGCGTTTAACCCGATACTACCACCGACGATTAAGGGTACTAAAATTGCGCCAGCGTACATTGCCAGCAAATGTTGAATACTTAACGTAAATGATTTCATCGTTTATTTTACCTCTTCCGTTCTTAAAGTGACTGTTTCATTTTCTAAGGAGTCGATAACCGCTAAAGATTCGACGCGATATCCTCTTTCTTTTAGCAATTGTCCACCATCTTGGAATCCTTTTTCAATTACAATTCCAATCCCGGCAAGTGTTGCACCAGTTTGTTCTGTTAAAGAAGCTAATCCAAGTGCTGCCTGTCCATTCGCTAAGAAATCGTCGATTACTAATACAACATCATTCTCACCGATATAATCTTTTGAGATGGAAATATCGTTAGATGTTTGTTTTGTATACGAATAAACCGTAGCTGTATACAAGTTTTCTACTAATGTTAAAGATTTTCTTTTACGTGCAAAAACAACCGGTATACCAAGTTCTAACCCTGCCATAACAGAAGGTGCAATTCCGGATGATTACAATGTTAAAACTTTTGTAATACCAGCATCTTTGAAACGTGTCGCAAATTCCTTTCCAATCGCTAACATTAACTCTGGATCGATTTGGTGATTTAAAAATGAATCTACCTTTAATACATTCCCTGGTAATACGTGTCCGTGTTCCAAAATTTTCTTATGCAAAATATCCATCGTACAAAAATCCCTCCTGAAAATATAAAAAAAGCTCAAAAACAAGCTGTACAATAGGTACAAAGAAGAGCTTGTTTTTGAACTTTATCGTCCAAACAACATATAAATGGCACGAATGAATAATCATAATCGCACTCATTTATCTTCTCTTCTCATAGTCGACTTATTTACGGCAAGTCGGTAGAAACTTGTAGGCCATATCCCTACGATTATATGAAAAAATAGAAGTTGATTGTCTTATTTTATCATTTTTAAATAGAAAGACAAGTGTTCCGACTCCTTTAAACTAAAGGAAAAATTGGCTATATAAATGACAACGGTTTCTTTATTTTTACATTTTTTAGGTAGGAATCCTATGCTATAATGAAAGGGCTATAAAGATCTAAAAAAACCATCATAAGGAGATCATGGAATGAGTAAAAGGAATTATATGTTTTTGTTTGTGTTCATCATTATGGTACTATTCCCTAAACCTGGGTCTAGTACGATACATGCTGAAGCAGCAAACTTGATAGATTCAGAAGTAAACCTCGACACATCCAGTATCTCCTTAGATGGAGACTGGTATATGTTCCAGGAACAATTATTGTCACCGGAACAAATAAAACAACGTTTAGATCGATTAGAGGGAAAAATTGTTACCATCCCCAATTCATTTGATACACATTTTGACAAAGTGAATAGCTTTGCTACATATACTAAAAGAATTGATATTCCAGAAGAGTATATTGGACGAACATTTGGGATCCATGTGCCATTCCAATATAGTGCCTATCGTTTATATGTTGATGAAAAATTAGTTGCAAGAAATGGAACGGTTGGAACAAATAGTGAGGAACATCGTGCTGAAATGGGGCCTGATACTGGATATTTTGTAGTGAACAGTCCTACGGTTTATGTTACGATGCAAGTATCGAGTTTTGATCATATTCGTGGTGGATTTGAAAATTCTATTACGTTTGGACTTACCTCTGTCATCAATAAAGAGTTTTATAGAACAGTTACTTGGACACTATTTTTAAATGGATCGATTTTTATTACTGGGCTATTTATGTTCATTCTTTCCATTTATCGTAGAGAAGAAAAAGCATATTTTATATTTGGTTTGTTTGCGATGTTAATTTCCGTTCGTTCGCTTTTTGCTGTTCCATTTATTTATACGTTAATGTTTTTAAATATTGATTGGGTATGGGGAACACGGTTAGAATACATATTAACATTATTAACATCGGCCTTATATGTTATTTTTCTTTGGAAATTCCACGAAAAATATTTCAATAAAAATGTCATGTATTTTATTGTTAGTGTTCATGCTGTATTAGTTTTTGTGACATTATTCACACAACCAATATTGTTCCAAGATTTATATTTTAAAGGAATGCTTTTTTCCATTCCATATTTTATTTACGTGCTCTATGTCATAATCATCAGTATTAAAAACCAATTGACGTATGCGAAATTAAATGTAGTAGGAATTATTATTATATTTATCGGGTTTTTTAATGATTATGCAGTCGGACAAAATTTGTATCAATTTTACAATTTAATGTTACCGGCAGTGATGCTTTATATTTTAATCCATGTGTATATTATGGGGCGTGATTTTGCGAAGTATAAAAACGACACATTAATATTAAATGAGCAGTTGTTAACATTGAATGCATCGCTCGACAGGAAAGTATATAAGCGAACGAAGGAATTGGAAAAAGCGAATGCACAATTAGCGAAATTAGCATATATAGATGGATTAACAAAAGTACCAAATCGTCATGCATTGAATAGGCAAATTGAGAAAATGAAACTAGATAGTGACAATCGTTGCCTACCTATTTCTGTCATGATGTTCGATGTCGATTATTTTAAGCAATATAATGATCACTACGGCCATATAGCAGGAGATGAAGTGTTACGGCAAGTCGCTCAAGCAATGGAAAGTGCATTACCGAAGGATTGCTTTTTTGCAAGATATGGAGGAGAGGAATTCGTCATTATATTAAAAAATGCTTCTCTTGATCGCGCTATATTATTAGCGGAAAAAGTTCGCAAAAAGATTGAACGTGAACAAATTGCACATGTAAAGAGTGAGTATGAGATACTTACTATTAGTGTTGGAGTAACGACATCAACAGCACCTTTAGAAGAAACAGATGTGAATGAACTGATTCAAGAAGCTGATGAATTATTATATGTTTCTAAACGTAATGGCCGTAATCAAGTCGTTTATTAAAAGTATTTTTTATTAAGTGCATGTGGTAGCATGAATTAGTTGAAAAAAAGCGTTATGTTGCCTATGATGATGGTATGTTCATTCATGTTAAAATAAAGATGTAAATGAAATAGATGAAACCATTGTACATAATGTGTTTTTTTCCATTATGCAATGGTTTTTTATTTTCTATAAAAGGAGGAAAAATATGTTTTTTATGGAAGCGAAACGAATTGCTGTCGTTATTTTAGGTTCTTTTTTATTAGCAATTTCATTAAACTTTTTCTTAATTGAGGCAAATGTATATGCAAGTGGTTTCAGTGGGTTAGCTCAATTATTGTCGAGTATTTTCAACGACTTTTTATCGATTAATATCGGTACAGGGGTACTCTTATTAATTTTAAACGTTCCAGTCCTTATTATCGGTTGGTTTAAAATCGGAAAAGGATTTACGATATATAGTATTTTGTCAGTAATTTTTTCAACAATATTTTTAGAATTGTTGCCAATCATTTCTTTATCTGATGACATTATTTTAAATGCTGTGGCAGGTGGTGTCATCGGTGGTGCAGGTGTTGGAATATCGTTAAAACGTGGGGCGTCAACAGGTGGAATGGACATTGTTGCGATGATTTTATCTCGTTTGCAAGATAAACCAATCGGGATTTATTTTTTAATTTTAAATTCTGTCATTATTTTTGTTGCGGGAATTTTATATGAACCGGAAAACGCATTATATACAATGCTTGCGCTATATGTGACGACACTCGTTATCGATGCTATTCATACACGTCACGAAAAAGTTACTGTATTAATTGTGACACATAAGGCTGAAGAGTTGCAACGAGCGATACATAAGCAAATGGTTCGGGGGATTACGATTATACCTGCGAAAGGGGCATATTCAAAAGAAGATAAAAGCTTATTATATCTAGTTGTAACGAGATATGAATTATATGATTTAGAAAATATTATTACAGAAACAGACCCACATGCGTTTACGAATATTATTCAAACAGCTGGAATATTTGGGTTCTTCCGAAAAGAAGGGGAAACTGTAAATGATATTCAACAGACGAAATAGAAAGTAGGTACCCATTTTGAAAAAAGGAATAATAGCTCTGTTCATTGCACTAGGTGTTGGTGTAATCGTATATTTTATATATATGCAATCCTTTCAACCTAAATATCCTGGTACATGGGAACTCGTTGAAGGGGAGGATACATGTTTTGTATCTGTTGAATTTTCATCTGGACCGAAGGATTATAAAGGGACGAGTTTAAAACAGGTGGATGGAAACGAGGAAATAGCTTATCTAGGTGGATATAAAATGGTTGACGACAAGATGGTCGTAGACATTTTTAATATGGACGATATTGCACCAATTGAATTAGGGCATGAAAAAGAAGGGAGAAAATTGCTGTTAACATATGATTGGAAAGGTACTAATTTGCAATGTACATATGAAAAACAGTCTCAATGAATAAGTTCGGAAAAAATGGCATGTATTCAACCTTAGACGAAGGAATTAATGTAAAATCAAAAAGGTTAGGACAGAGTATCCTTTCATACACGAGTTTAAAAGAGGTGGAGTATCTCGTCACGCAATTTATATTTCGTGTTACAAAAGTTGTCCTAACCTTTATATTATTTCTTCGGTAAATCTTCTACGCTGTCGATGTCCATATAGCTCGGTACAACAAACCCTTGTTGTGCACCTTCAAGGCTCGGTCCTAAATCATCAATTTGGTCATCATATTGTTCTTTGTATGAAGCGGCACCAACAGGAAGCCAAGCAATTAACATTCCATCAATTTCTCCACTTGCTACAGATTCAAATGCAATTCCCATATCTAATGGAGTTAATGTGACATCAAATCCTAAGTCTTCTAACACTAACGCAACAACATTCGTAGACGATAATTCCGTATCCCAATTGACATAAGCTAGTTCGATTTCTTCTCCATCTACTTTTTCTAACCCATCTGTCCATGCTGCAACTTTCTCTGGATGGTCTTCGATCCATTCTGCTGCTGCATCACGTGGTTCCACGTTATCATCTTCCGCAAACTTAGACATCACTTCGTTCATATCATCTACTTCCCAATAAAAATTATTTAATAATTTATATGCAGTTGGGTTCTCTTTGTCTAGTCCAAGTCTAACCATCGTATGAATATTTTCTTCTTCACCTAACGTCTTTTTAGGGTCTTCTAAAAATTTTAAATCATATTTTGTAAACATCCAATGTGGTTGCCATAATGTAACGACAATTGGTTCTTCGTTTTTAATAGCTGTTTCAAGCTCTGTTAACATGGCTGGTTCTGAACTTGGAGTTAGTGAAACATCTAAATCATAAGCATCGATGGTTTCTTGAGCGATCGTCATAGTTCCTGAACCAGGTTCAATTCCGACAATCTCTTTTATGTTTACAGCTGATTCTTCATTGCTATTTTCATTATTAGAGCAAGCAGTAAGGATCAATAACAAACACGAGAAACAAACGAACATTACTTTTTTCCATTTCATCATAAAATCCATCCTTTACTATTAGAGATAAAAATTTACGTACTGTATCATAACTGAATCGTAATAAGATAGCAATTTTACAAAAAATGCCATTCTAAACAATTAACAGTTTCTTAAAGAAAAACAAACTTTAAAAAATGAAAACATTTATACAAGTGAACATCCGTTTGTTTTATCTGTTTGAAACCTTTTTTGCTTTATTTTTTACTCTTGGAAAAACAAAAATTCTGAAAACTCAATCGATTCTTTTGACTCCGATAAAAATAAAGTCTATACTTTATTTTATAAATAATGAAGGAGAAACTTCTTTATGGTGAAGCAAAATATCGAGAAACATTTTAATCGTTTGACAAAAAAGCAGCGAATTGTTGCCAATTATGTATTACATCATCCTTCTTTCGTCAGTACACATGCAGCGAAGAAAGTTGGAGAGCGAATAGGGACGAGTGAAACGACGGTATTACGATTTTGTACGGAGATTGGATTGGAAGGATATGCACATTTGCAAAAAGAATTAACAATGTATTTATTTGAACAATCATCCAGTGCGAGTACATTAGGTAAATATTTGTCACAAGGTTTGCAAGCACAACCGACAGATAACTTATGGCAAAAGACGATTCAAAAAGATATAGAACGAATGGAAAAGATGGCCCAATTCATTTCCGCTGAAAAATTTAGCGAAGCGACAAGAAAACTTCATGAAGCAAAAGATATTTACATTATTGGAACAGATGCTTCCAAATATGCGGCGAGTTGGCTAGCGTTTATTTTGAATTTAATTCGCCCTAATGTATTTGAAATGCCATTAGAAACACATGCCAAAATTCGTACATTACAGAAGATGGATGAAAAGTCTCTCGTCATTATCATTTCACAACATCGTTACGCGAAAGAGACATTACAAATGGCCGAATGGTTACAAGGACAAAATGTTGATATGCTTGGGATTACGGATTCTAATGTGGCACCATTACATGAATTTGTTCCATTTACATTCGTATTAGAACAAGTGGAACAATCGACGATAGATTTAATGCCACTATTAACTATCTTTTTAAATGCATTAGTGTCAGGTATGACCACATATGATCCAGCATATTATGAAGCGCGAAAAATCAATTTTGATAAAATAGAACAACAATTTATTTTAAATAAATGGAGTTGAAAGAAGATGGAACAAAGTTTAGATACGTTTTTACAACCGATATTTATACATTTACATACACACCCAGAAATAAGTTGGGAAGAAAAAGAGACGACCAATTATTTAGTGAAAACATTGAAGGAAATAGGATTACAACCTATTCTTTTTGAAGGAATGACAGGCTTATATGTAGATATCGGTGAAGGGGAACCAAAAGTTGGGTTTCGAACAGATATTGATGCATTATGGCAAGAAGTAGATGGCGAATTCAAAGCAAACCATTCTTGTGGACATGATGGACATATGACAGTTGCACTCGGAATTGCAAAATTATTAAAAGAAATGGAAAAAGAATTAGATGGTGCAATTCGCATTATTTTTCAACCAGCAGAAGAAACGGGCGCTGGGGCGAAAGCCGTTATTGAAACAGAAATTATTGAACCGTTGCAATATTTATTTGGGATGCATGTTCGCCCATTAGTTGAATTAGAAAGAGGTACATGTTCGGCTTCCATTTTGCACGGTGCTGCACGATTAATCAAAGGAGAAATCAACGGTGTAGAAGCACATGGTGCAAGACCTGAGCAGGGAACGAATGCGATTGAAGTTGCTGCGGCACTCGTTACAGGAATGAAATCAATCTGGATTAGTCCGACAGAATCTGCATCTATTAAAATGACACAATTAGAAGCAGGTGGGAAATCAGCTAATATTATACCTGGAAATGCGACATTTAGTTTAGATGTAAGAGCACAAAAAAATAGTGTGATGGAGGAATTACTTCAAGCACTTGAAAGAGTCTTAAAGAGTGTCGAAGCAATGTATGAAGTGAAAATAGATATCGACATCCAATCCCAAATTGTTGCAGCAGAAGTGGATAAAGAAGCGGAACGTATTCTATATGAAGCGATACAAGCTAATGTAGGAAAAGAACATGCAGTACAACGATTAGTAACGCCGGGTGGTGAAGATTTCCATTACTATACGTATGCATACCCAAATTTGAAAGCGACGATGTTAGGGCTTGGCTGTGGAGTGACGCCGGGACTGCATCATCCTCATATGACATTTGACACTGCCTATTTAAAAACAGGGGTAATGATTATGAAAGATGCGTTAGTACGTGCGCTAGGAGAAGTGAATAAAGATGAATGATTTTGAGCTTGAATATCGGCCATTGACGACAATGGAAGAGATGGCACTCGTAAAAGAATTAGACCGAAAAATATGGGATATGGATCCAGTACCTGAACACCAAACAATTACAGCGATAAAAAATGGTGGCATTATGTTAGGAGTTTTCCATGAAGGAACCCTTATCGGTTTCAGTTATAGTTTTCCAGGATTTGAACACGGCAAAGTGTATTTATGTTCCCATATGCTAGGGATTGATCCTTTATATCAATCAAAAGGCATTGGAGAAAAAATGAAGTGGAAACAACGTGATATCGCAAAAGAAAAAGGATATGACGTGATGAAATGGACATATGATCCATTAGAGACGAAAAACGGTAAATTAAACTTAACGAAATTAAATGCTATTTGCCATACGTACGTTGAAAATTGCTACGGAAATATGACAGATAAACTAAATAAAGGATTGCCTTCTGATCGTTTTGAAGTAGAGTGGCATTTAAATAGTAATTATGTAGCAGAAAAACAGCAAATCGAAGTAAAGAATGCAACACCATTAAATGCGATTAGTTGGAATGAGGCGAATCAAGCAGTTTGTCAACCATTAAATGATGTAACAGAAACGGTAGAGATGTACAGTCTCCATGTACCGAAGGATTTTCAGTCCTTGAAGAAGCATGATAAGGAACTGGCACTTGAATGGCGATTAAAAACGAGGCATCTATTTCAAACATTATTTGCCAATGGATATACTGCAGTAGATATTGAAGTGAAAGAACAAATGAGCACTTATTATTTTGTGAAAAAAGTTCAATTACAAATAGAAGGAGTATAAACGATGATGAATATTTCAGAAATTACAATTAGACATGTACAAATGGAGATGAAGTCCCCTTTTACAACAAGCTTTGGGACATTTAAAATGCGTGATTTTCTCTTATTAGAGGCAAAAGATCAAGATGGTACGATTGGTTGGGGAGAATCTGTTGCATTCCATTCTCCTTGGTATAACGAAGAAACATTAAAAACGAATTGGCATATGTTGGAGGATTATTTAATTCCATTAATTTTGAACAAGGATATAGAACACCCAGATGAAGTGAGTGAAATTTTTTCTCATATTCGTAAAAATAACATGGCTAAATCGACGATCGAAGGGGCAATTTGGGATATTTATGCCCAAAAAACAAATCAATCCCTTGCTAATGCATTAGGTGGAGATAAAGAAAAAATTGAGGTCGGTATAAGCATTGGTATTCAAAATTCTATTGAAGAACTCGTAGACTTGGTAGATGGTTATGTGAAAGAAGGATATAAGCGAATTAAAGTAAAAATTAAGCCAGGTTGGGATGTAGAAGTGATGCGCACATTGCGTGAAACATTCCCAGATGTTCAAATAATGGCGGATGCTAACTCCGCATATACGCTGGACGATATAGACTTATTAAAACAATTAGATGCATTTGATTTAATGATGATTGAACAACCACTTGCATCAGATGATATCGTTGATCATGCGACATTACAACAACATCTTCAAACGCCTATTTGTTTAGATGAAAGTATTCATTCTTTAGAAGATACGCGTAAGGCAGTTGAATTAGGTAGCACGAAAATTATTAATATAAAAATTGGACGTGTTGGTGGATTAACAGAAGCAAAGAAAATTCATGATTACTGTATGGAAAAAGAAATCCCTGTTTGGTGTGGTGGCATGTTGGAGTCTGGAATTGGACGAGCGCATAATGTTGCGTTAACAACATTAGCAAATTTCACTCTGCCAGGAGATACAGCAGGTTCTAGTCGTTATTGGGAAAAAGATGTCATTAAGCCTGAAGTCGTTTCAGAAAATGGGTATATTCATGTTCCAAAAACAGCAGGAATCGGATACGAAATCGATCGTGAAGCAATTGATTCTTATACAGTCGATAAAAAGTCATATGTATAATCGTATACATAATTAGGAGGAACATGTGTGAAGAAGAGTATAGAGATAGGGAGTGCATTTGTCGGGTTAATTGTCGGTGCGGGATTTGCTTCTGGTCAGGAAGTAATGCAATATTTTACTAGTTTTGGTATGTGGGGAATCGCTGGAGGTCTTTTAGCAATGGCATTATTTATGTTTATGGGTTATTCCATTGCACAAATTGGGTCAGACCTCCAATCTGTTTCCCATAAAAGCGTCATATATCATATCGGAGGGAAGTATGTTGGCTTAATACTTGATGTACTTATAACCTTCTTTATGTTTGGTGTGGCGACCGTTATGTTTGCTGGAGCGAGTTCTACATTTGAACAAGCATTCGGTCTTAATGGTGTAATCGGTACAATAGTGATGATTATTTTAACGATTGGAACACTATTGTTAAATACACAAAAAATTATTCGTATTATTGCTGCGGTAACACCTTATTTAATTGCGATTATTTTCGTTATATTAATTTATTCTATTTTTACGATGGATATTACGATATCTGAAGCAGATACACTAGCGAAAGCACAACCTTCTGCTGCACCTAATTGGGTTGTCGGTGCATTTTTATATGTATCTTACAATTTAGCAGCTGGTGTCGCATTATTAATCGTCATGAGTGGTGCAACGAAAGATCGTAATGTCGCTGGTATGGGTGGTATTATTGGAGGATTTATTTCAGGTGTATTAATCATTTTAATCCATTTCGGAATGTTTGTAAAAGTGGATGCAATTCAAGGACTTGATATGCCGACGCTAGAAATTGCGAATCAAGTACATCCGTTTGTTGGTGTGTTACTAGCAATTGCCTTACTCGGTATGATGTACAATACAGCAGTTGGAATGCTTTATACGTTTACTGTTCGTTTTATTGAACCATCTAGTAAGTCGTTTAAAGTCGCAGTTACAATTGTTGGTTTACTAGGATTTGTCGCTAGCTTTGTTGGATTTACAACTTTAGTAGGAAAAGTGTATGCAACGATGGGGTACATCGGTTTTGCGTTAATGATTGCAATTGTGCTTACTTGGATCAAGGGACGTAAATCACAGCATGTTTCATAATTTTACTCTTCGGGTATAGCATAATATAGAAGGAGAGATGTACAAATGAGTGAAGAAGTAAACAAAAACAAAGTAGACGGAAAATTCGATCAAGTAAAAGGTGAAGCTAAAAAAGCCTATGGAAAAGTAACAGATGATACAGGAGCAAAAATTAAAGGTGAAGTAGACAAAGCAAAAGGAAAAGCGAAAGAAAAACTTGGCGATATTCAAGACAAGTTTAAAGATGAGAAATAAGTATCGTTTTCTTTACAAAGGAACCTTAGTAAATTAATTTTTACTAAGGTTCTTTTTGTTTGAGGGAAAAATGCCCTTTTGCACATTTGTGCATGAATTTGATTGAATCAAGCAAAAGAAACAACTGATTATGCAATAACCCTTTCAAGCGTTTACATGAATTCCTTTTTTACATTATCATTAATGTATATCCTCATCTCTCAAATGTTGGGTAATAAAAAATGTTGGCGTTTTCTTATTGTGAATGATTGTGATTGTTTAAAAAATTGGAGGTGCCACACTTCATGGAAAAGACGTTACAAGAATTGAAAAAATATGCTCACCTAATCGTTGATTCTGGATTAGTTGTTGGAGCAGGTGGGAACTTGAGTATGCGCCACGGTGATTTTATGTATATTTCACCAAGTGGATTTGATTTAAAAGAAGTGGAAGATAATGATTGGGCGAAAGTAGATATACATACAGGAGAAGTGTTAAGTGATGTTCGTCCATCATCTGAAATATTAATGCATTTAGAATGTTATAGAAGTCGACCAGATATTACTTCTGTGCTTCATGCACATCCGACATATTCTGTTGCTGTTTCAACGACAGAACATGAAATACCATCATTGTTCCCCGATTTTCCAGCAATGGTTAAATCTGTCGGTTATTTGGATTATCTAATTCCAACAACACATGTATTAGCAGATGCAGTGAAAGAACAAGTAGTCGATCATGATGTTATTGTGATGCGTAATCATGGCGTATTAACGGTTGGGCGAACAATGAAAGAAGCGTATTTTTATATGCAATTGACGGAGGAATCTGCGAAAGTATTTGCGATTGGAGCTTCTATCGGACAAGTTCGTAAACTAACAGAAGATGAATGTGATGATTTGCGAAATTTATCTGCTGAAAAGTTTCGCTCAAAACTTTTACAAGAACAAGTAGAAAAAGAAAAACAATAAAAATTTCATATGGAAGAGGTGCTTTTTATGGTGAAGAATTTATGGAATGAAAAAGATGCACAAGGAAAAGAAGGATTAGAAGAATTAGTATATCGCTCTAATTTATTAGGAACAGATCGTGCTGTTTGTAACTGGGGTGGTGGTAATACTTCTATGAAGACAGTAGAAAAAGACTTTAAAGGTGATGAAGTCGAAGTTATGTG
>DXHX01000029.1 GCA_019113205.1 Candidatus Pseudogracilibacillus intestinigallinarum
TCTATTTTTGCTGTAATAGATAAAAGAACAGGTGCAGAGATGGCATAGACGAAGGCAAATACGGTAATGAGTTGACCGGCCTTTGCTAATGATATGTGTAAGTCATCTGCAATACTTGGTAATATTCCACCAACAACTAACTCTACTAAGCCTACTGCAAATGCGGCTGCAGCTAATATAAATACTCTCCAGTTCATACACAACTACCTTTCTGTACATAATTTCTTTCATTTTGTACAGGCGATAATTGGCAAATAAAAAATCCTGATTACAAAAATGAAAGACAGATTTTTGTAATCAGGATGTATCGGCTCCTGGTAGAAACTCTCAAACCATATTATTGAGATTATACATGTCATATTCTTCAAATATATTAACATATGTCTTATTTACTGACAACATTTTGCTTATGAATGATGGATAAGTTATGATGATTTACGCTCAAGTCAAGGTAGTGGATTAGAATTATCGATTATTTACTTGCCATCTGCAGATTAAAAATAAGTTAATTAAAAGGTTCCAAAGGCAAATCTTTGGAACCTTTTTTTCGTATTGGGAACAACAATTTTACCTTTTGTACATTTTAGATGTTGTTATTTAAAACATGTACTTGATGTGTGATAGTTTATTTTTCTTCCATACTCAACAATAACATCCTATACAGTACGTAAATACCGATATAAGCACCTGTTATTAGAAAAAAGGGATTTAAAAATATGGCATGAATGGTTGTCATGAAAACGGAATTTTCTTTAATTACTTTATAAATGGATAGGGAAGCAATATTTCCAAATACAAGGATAGCGATTATCGTAAGTATGTTATAAACTAGGTTAAATTTTGTTGAGATTTTTTGGGAATATAACATGAGCAGAGGAAGCAAAATACTTCCAAGAATGAAAAATATAATCATTACATCACCTACTTATTTCTTTCAGCTAGTTTGTCCAATTGTATATGTATTATACGTTTGGATAATTTTTACTTATATACAATTTTAAAAAGTGACACATAAATTAATTAAGCGATGGAACAATAGAAATACTAAAAAAGAAGATAGGTGAGATAATGGAACAGAAGTATAGTAAAGGTGATATTGTTTATGTACTCATTCGTAATCCACATGTTCAAGATGTTGCAAATGTTCAGCAAGCAGCAATTGTACAACATCCGGAGCAGCCAAATAAATTAGCGCTTTTTTCGCATGAAAATTATTATCCACTTTCAAATGATTTTGCAATATTTTCAACAGAAGCGGCCGCAGAACTCGCTTATGAGGAAGCATTTGTTATGGATGATGGTGAAAAAGATGGTTAAACCATTTACGCCACAATTAATTTATGTGGAACCACGAGCATTAGAATATCCGAATGGAAAGCGACTCGTCTCGAAGTTTGAGGATATGGGGGTAGAGATACGACAGACCACTTCACATAATCAAATTCGTAATTTACCAGGGGATAATCATTTTCAAAAATATCGTGTTGCGAAATCTACATTAGTTATTGGCGTTAGAAAAACTTTGCATTTTGATACGTCGAAGCCTTCCGCTGAATATGCTATCCCACTTGCAACTGGTTGTATGGGGCATTGCCATTACTGCTATCTACAAACGACAATGGGAAGTAAACCTTATATTCGGACATATGTAAATGTGGATGAGATTTTTGATGCTGCACAAAAATATATGGATGAACGTGCACCAGAAATCACTAGATTCGAAGCATCCTGCACGTCTGATATTGTCGGGGTCGACCATTTAACACACCATTTAAAACAAGCAATTGAGTTCTTTGGTCAATCGAAATATGGGAAGCTTCGATTTGTAACAAAATTTGCACATGTCGATCATTTGCTTAATGCAAATCATCAAGGGAAAACACGCTTTCGCTTTAGTATAAATGATGATTATATTATAAAGTATTTTGAACCAGGAACTTCTAGATTGCACGAACGGATTGAAGCTGCTGTTAAAGTTGCCGAAGCTGATTATCCTTTAGGTTTTATTATTGCACCGATTTATCTTCATGATGGGTGGCAAGAAGGATACTTGGAAATGTTTGAAAAGTTAGATGCGTCTTTACCTTCATTTGCTAGAAAAGATTTAACATTTGAAATGATACAACACCGTTTTACAAAACCCGCTAAAAGAGTAATTCAAGAAAATTATCCCATGACGAAACTGGAATTAGATGAGTCAAAACGAAAAGTAAAATGGGGACGTTATGGCATATACAAGTATGTTTACCAGGATGAACAGCAAGAAGCAATCAAAGATACGTTAGGTAGCTATGTAAAGCGATTTTTTCCAGAGGCAAAAATTGAATATTTCACTTAATAAACAAGCCTTCTTTTTTGTGAGGAAAGGGTAGGTGATTATATCCGCAAGTTCTCGCATAAATCGTCGTTCACTTGCGGAATTCCGTGATATATTCGCAAGTTTTCGTAGAAATCGTCGTTCACTTGCGGAATTCCGTGATATATTCGCAAGTTCTCGCATAAATCGCTGTTCACTTGCGGAATTCCGAGATATATTCGCAAGTTCTCGCATAAATCACTGTCCACTTGCGGAATTCCGTGATATATCAGCAGGTTCTCGCATAAATCTCTGTCCACTTGCGGAATTCCTTGATATATTCGCAAGTTCCCGTCAAAACCATCACTCACTTGCGGAATTATGACAGGGAGACAACAATTACACCTCTAAAGTACATCTCTACTAAATAAAAATTTCCTTACCACATTACATCCGATTCAAATGGTTGTCTTTAAAATTAGTCATATATTTTAGACCG
>DXHX01000030.1 GCA_019113205.1 Candidatus Pseudogracilibacillus intestinigallinarum
ACTATTTTATTTGATTTACTATTAGCTTCATACGTATGATTAATAATCCAACACCCTAATATAGTGGACGGCGTAAATGTAGGGGTAAGTACATGGGATAATGTTGCCTTCTTTTCTCCTCTACTACAAACAGCTTTCGTTATAATCTCACGATAATCATGATCATAGAAACTCATCGGAATGTATACCTCCTCTTTTGTCATAGTCATTTTATGCACGAATATCTTTTTAGTGCATTCGTCTATACAATTTTCTTTCGTAAGAGGAGTTTTATAGCTTAATTTGTTTCAAGAGAAAGAATATTTAAAGTTTGTTGCCAAATATGATCAATGAATTGATTCAAATCTCTTCTAAATGAATCATATAGCTCCGTTTGGAAATATACCTTGCTCACTTTTTGCGTCATAACGGTGGTTTCCAAATAACCATTAATGATCTCGATGTAAGATTGTATTCCTTTTTAAAGAAAATTCATTCGTTTTCGATTTTTAAGCAGAAAAAATGGTGCCGATGGATTTTATCCACCGACACCATATTTTGTAGAGCTATCCTTATTCGTTACTACTGCAACAAGCATCTTCTTTATTAGCTACTTTCGTTCCTGTTTCACCACTTAATAAATTTCCACCAGTATCTTTAATAACGTGATTTGTCACTTCACGTGCAATCGTGCTAGAAACTAATTGTAATACATCGTTTACTACCATTTGAATTTCTTGGAAGTCTTGCACAACAGGAATACTATCTAATTCATTTTGTGCTTCTGTAATTGCCTCTTCTACTTTTTCTAATGCAGCTTTTTTATCATATGCTTGTAAATTTACTGCTTGCTTTTGTAATGTTGTAATCTTCTTTACTAACCGTTGTATTTTATCATTTTGATTCACTTTTGCTTCTAATTCCTTGAAACGCTCAATTTCTTCTGTATTTGCTAACATTTCAGCTAACTTTTTTGCTTCATCCATTACCTCTTTACGTGTATACAATGTCATTATCCACTCACCTCAACTGATTGTTCTACTAACTCTCCGTTTAACGACCATGTTCTCGTTTCTGTAATTTTCACATCGACAATTTTACCGATAATTGATTTTGGTCCTTTAAAGTTTACTACTTTGTTTTTTTCTGTATACCCTGCTAAAACAGTATCATCTTTTTTACTTGTACCTTCAACTAGTACTTTCACGATTTTACCTTTATACGTTTCCATTGATTTTGCCGATTGGTCATTTACTAATTTATTTAAACGTTGTAAACGTTCTTTTTTCACTTCCATTGGAACATCGTCTTTTTGTACTGCTGCCGGCGTTCCTTCACGAGGAGAATAAATAAATGTATATGCCGCTTCAAAACCAACTTCTTCCATGAGGGTCATCGTCTCTTCGAATTGTTCATCTGTTTCATTCGGGAATCCAACAATAATATCTGTCGTTAAAGTTGCATTTGGAATAGCTTTTTTAATTTTACGTACAAGTTCCAAATATTCTTCTCGTGTATATTTACGGTTCATTTTTCGTAAAATATGGCTACTTCCAGATTGTACTGGCAAATGAATATGGTCTAATAAGTTACCACCTTTTGCTAGTACATCGATTAATGCATCATCAAAATCGCGTGGATGCGACGTTGTAAAACGAACACGTGGAATATCAATTTTTCTCATATCATCCATTAAATTTGCAAACGTATAATCGATATCTTCAAAATCTTTTCCATAAGCATTTACGTTTTGACCTAATAATGTAATTTCTTGATAACCTTGTGCTGCTAAATGACGTACCTCTTGAATAATATCTTCTGGTCGACGACTACGTTCTTTTCCACGTGTCATCGGCACGATACAATACGTGCAAAATTTATCACAGCCATACATAATATTAACCCAAGCTTTAATTTTTCCTGTACGCGCCTTAGGAAGATTTTCTATAATATCTCCTTCTTTTGACCATACTTCGACTACTTGAGCTTTACTAAACATCGCTTCTTTAATTAAATTTGGTAAGCGATGAATATTATGTGTACCAAAGATTAAATCGACATGCTGGTGTTTTTGCATAATACGATTGACAACAGATTCTTGTTGGGACATACATCCACATACACCGACAATTAAATCCGGCTTTTCAACCTTTAAACTTTTTAAATGCCCAATCTCACCGAAAACACGGTTTTCAGCATTTTCTCTAATGGCACATGTATTTAATAAAACGATGTCTGCATCTTCTGTCGTTGTTGTCGCTTCATATCCCATATCTGTCAAAATTCCCGCCATTACCTCTGTATCATGCTCATTCATCTGACAACCATATGTTTGAATTAGAAACTTACGACCTTCTCCAATGGAGCGCATATCTTCTGTAATTTCAAAATCATAATGTACTTCTACTTTATCTCGTCCACGTTTACGTGCTTTTTTAATATCTGGTGGTTGATAAGTCGATTGGAAATAATGCGCAAAATCTTCCGTCGTTTTTTCCGACAATGGTTTATCCTGACTGGATTTTCTGTCCACGGATATATCTTCTTGTTTAATTTGCGCTTGTTCTTTTCGCTGTTCTTCGTTCATGCTTTTTCTCCTTCCATATGTATGTTCATACATAATTGCATTCATCATTATAGTATATATTTTTTCTTCCTATTACACAATAAAACCGTATATATTTTGTACATTGTTAATGATTCTGTCATATTTTTGTTCCGAGTACATGAAAAATAACCTTAACAGAAAAGATGCCTGTTAAGGTTATTCCGACTTTCCATTCCTTTATTAACGAGGTTCTACAATCAATTTAATTGCTGTTCGTTCTTCATTTTCGATTAAAATATCTGTAAAAGCTGGAACACAAATTAAATCAATTCCACTAGGTGCTACAAATCCTCTAGCAATTGCAACAGCTTTGATCGCCTGATTTAATGCTCCTGCACCAATTGCCTGTAGTTCTGCACTACCATTTTCCCTTAAAACATTTGCTAATGCACCTGCGACTGAGTTTGGATTAGATTTTGCTGAAACTTTTAATACATCCATTACTAAGTACCCCCTTCATTAACTAATATAGATTCACTAATACTATATTCTAAGAAATGATACCTTATTACTTTAATTATGCACGATTTACAGCAAATTACAACCGTTCTTCCATAATTTATGGAAAATTCAATTTTATTTCTTTAATTTTATAAGTTCATAAACGGATGATCGTCATTGATCATAATTCTTTCAATTTTTGTTGCCTTGCCAGTTTTTTCATCGATTGTAAGGAGGCAACCGTTTAATTGAGCACGTCCTTTCGTATCTACTTCAAATCTTGCTGGCATATTCGATGTAAAACGTTGAATGATTGTATCTTTTTCAACTCCTAATACACTATCATATGGACCAGTCATTCCTGCATCCGTTATATATGCAGTCCCGCCATGTAAAATACGATTATCAGCCGTTTGTGTATGTGTATGTGTCCCAATAACGGCACTTACTCGCCCATCAACATACCATCCAAATGCCTGTTTTTCACTCGTAGCTTCCGCATGAAAATCAATGAAAATAATATTCGTTTTTTCTTTTGCTTCTTTAATTAGTTCATCTGCTTTTGTAAATGGGTCATCAATAGGGTCTAAAAATGTTCTTCCTTGTAAGTTGATGACAGCAACTATTAAATCATTATATTTTACATAGGTGATGCCTTTACCAGGATTGGTTGGCGGAAAGTTTGCCGGGCGGATTAAATTTGGTGCATCATCGATGAAATCAATAATTTCACGCTTGTTCCATGTATGATTCCCCATTGTGACAACTTGAATACCTAGTTGCATAAATTGTTTATAAATTTTTTCCGTAATCCCTTTTCCACTTGCAGCATTTTCACCATTTACAATTGTTATTTGTGGTTTATATACTTCTTTTAATTTTGGTACATACTCTTGCACCATTTTTCTACCTGGAGAACCTACTACATCTCCAATAAATAAAATTTTCACACTTACCATTCCTTACTATATACTTTATATACAAATATTATATCATTTCATTGCGTTCTTTCCTATGTAACAAAAAAAAGCGGTAAAAAACCGCTTTTTTTATTATTTGTCATATTGAATTCATTTATTTGCAATTACTTTGCATATTCTACAGATCTCGTTTCACGAATAACGGTTACTTTAATATGTCCAGGATATTCTAATTCACTCTCAATTCGTTTACGAATTTCTCTTGCCATATGCGTTGCCGTTGCATCATCAACTTCATCTGGTTTAACCATAATACGTACTTCTCTACCAGCTTGAATAGCGTATGATTTTTCAACACCTGTAAACGAATCGGAAATATCTTCTAATTTCTCTAAACGTTTAATGTAGTTTTCAAGTGTTTCACTTCTCGCTCCTGGTCTTGCAGCAGATAATGCATCCGCGGCAGCAACAAGTACAGAAATAATTGATGTTGCTTCTTCATCCCCATGGTGTGATGCGATAGCATTCACAACAACAGGATGCTCTTTGTATTTCATTGCTAATTCTTTACCGATCTCAACGTGACTACCTTCTACTTCATGATCAATCGCTTTTCCAATATCATGAAGTAAACCTGCTCTTCTTGCAAGTACTTCATCTTCTCCTAATTCAGCTGCAAGCAGTCCTGATAGATGCGCAACTTCCATCGAATGCTTTAACACATTCTGACCATAACTTGTTCGATACTTTAAGCGACCTAATATTTTTATGAGGTCAGGATGTAATCCGTGTACACCAACTTCAAATGTAACTTCCTCACCAATTTCACGAATATGATCATCAACTTCTCGTCTCGCCTTGTCGACCATTTCTTCAATACGAGCTGGATGAATTCGACCATCTTGTACTAATTTCTCTAATGCAATTCGTGCAATTTCTCGTCTAATTGGGTCAAAACCTGATAAAATCACAGCTTCTGGTGTATCATCAATGATTAAATCAATTCCTGTTAACGTTTCAAGCGTACGAATGTTTCGCCCTTCTCGTCCAATTATACGACCTTTCATTTCATCATTAGGTAAATTGATGACCGAAACAGTCGTCTCTGCAACATGATCTGCAGCAAGTCGTTGTAAAGCAAGAGATAAAATGTTTTTCGCCTTTTTATCCGATTCCTCTTTTGCACGATTCTCTGCTTCTTTGATCATAACCGCAGTCTCTTGGTTTAATTCTGTTTCTACACGATTCAAAATAATTTGTTTCGCTTGTTCACTTGTTAAGCCAGAAATGCGCTCAAGCTCCGTATGTTGCTTTTCAAGTAATGCATCTACTTTGCTTCTCATTTCTTCAATCTGTTGTTGTTGTTCTGCTATATTTTGTTCTCTTTTTTCTAATGAGAGTTCTCGATTATCAATTGTAATGCTTTTCTTGTCCAAAATTTCTTCTTTTTGAATTAAGCGATCTTCTTGTTTCTGTACCTCTGTACGTCGTTCACGTAATTCTTCTTCTACTTGTTGACGAAATGCATGATTTTCTTCTTTTGCCTCTAAAAGTGCTTCCTTTTTAGCTGCTTCTGCATTTCGATGTGCTTCCTCAACAATTTGTTTGGCTAAGTTTTCAGCACTTGAAATTTTTGCTTCTCCAATTGATTTACGAACAAGATAACCAACAACAATACCGACGATTAGGACTAATGCAAGCAAAACGGAGATGAGTATAGGATTGTCCACGTTCTTCACCTCCTATTGCTATAAAATTGTACAATTCTTTATTGTCGGCATAAAAACCTTTAATCAATAGCGAATAAATTTGTATAATATATAAAAATAATTATACAATTTAATTTTAAATGTACTAATTACCAATGTCAATGAAAAGCCTTTATTTTATTTGTTTTTCACATAATTTCGTTAGAAAATACGATCCATGTTTTATATCTTCATTGTAAAAAACTTGTGTACTTGTCACAAAATGTTCCTCACCTATTCAAGTGATTAGTTATTGTAGTCGCTAATATACAACAAAAGTGCCCAACTACTTTCATTTTACTTGTTTTCTAGTTTACGCAGAAAAATGGTACCAGTGGCCTCCTTCATCGATGTAAGAAAAACGCCCATTTACAATTCTTATGACATCATAAGGAAAATAAATGGGCATTTCTAATAAGTTATAGTAAATCTTCTTCGATTAATTCATCCATTGTTTCATCTTCTGGCGCTTTTTCAGCAGCCTCGTCTAATTCATAATGATCACGAATTGCTTGATGAATTTCGTCACGAATTGCTTCATTTTCTAATAAGAACAGTTTGGAATTTTCTCGACCTTGTCCTAAGCGTTCCCCTTGATAAGAGTACCATGCTCCACTCTTTTCCACAATTTCCAATTCAGAACCTATATCTAGTATTTCACCTTCAATGGAAATCCCTTCTCCATACATAATATCAACCATTGCTTGTTTAAATGGAGGAGCTACTTTATTTTTCACTACTTTGATACGCGTTCTATTTCCAATCATATCTGTTCCTTGCTTTAATGTTTCAGCACGACGTACTTCAAGACGAACAGATGAATAGAATTTTAATGCGCGACCACCTGGTGTTGTTTCCGGGTTACCGAACATTACACCAACTTTTTCACGAATTTGGTTAATAAAAATTGCTATTGTTTTAGATTTATTAATTGCACCAGATAATTTTCTTAATGCTTGGGACATAAGACGAGCTTGTAAACCTACGTGTGCATCTCCCATTTCCCCTTCAATCTCTGCACTAGGTACTAAAGCTGCCACAGAGTCAACTACTAAAATATCAATTGCGCCACTTCGTACTAATGCTTCTGCAATTTCTAATGCTTGTTCACCTGTATCTGGTTGAGATAATAATAATTCATCAATATTAACCCCTAAAGCTCTTGCATAATTCGGGTCTAATGCATGCTCAGCATCGATAAATGCGGCTTGTCCACCTTTTTTCTGTGCTTCTGCAATGGCATGTAATGCTACAGTTGTTTTACCTGACGATTCTGGTCCGTATATTTCAACAATACGCCCTTTCGGATATCCACCAATTCCTAATGCAACATCCAACGCTAAAGATCCACTTGAAATCGTGTCGATTTTACGTTCCGCTTCTTCACCAAGCTTCATAATCGATCCTTTTCCAAATTGTTTCTCTATTTTTCTTAGTGCTTCATCTAATGCTTTTTGTTTATCACTCACTGGCGTTACCTCCCAATTTGAACTATCTGCTTTCTATCATACATCGTTTATATAAAATATACAAACAATATGCGAATGCATGTTCTTATGTTTTGTTCGTCTTTCTATATGAAAAAGTTCATTTTTCATACCTTTCATTGTCCAAAATGATAGTTTTGTCCCTCATTCATGGTGTAAAAAACTATTTTAAAAATGTAAATAATAATTCATATCCTTTTAATACAGCCCGTTCTCTCACCTGTTTTCGGTTTCCTGCAAAAACAAATTTATTTACTTTCGTTCCTTCTTCAGTTGCAATGCCGATATAAACTGTTCCGGCTTTTTTACCTTCTATTTCATTCGGTCCTGCTACACCTGTAAAACTAATTCCGATAGAACTTCCTAATATATGCCGAACATTTTCCGCTAATTCTTTGGCACATTGTTCACTTACTGTTCCATGTGTACGAATTGTTTCATCTGCTACTTGTAAAACTTGACGTTTAACCGCTGGATCATAACAAACGACCCCACCTTTTAAGACAGCAGATGCACCAGAGTTATCAACGATATTACTTGCAAATAAACCTCCAGTTAAACTTTCAGCACTAGCAATCGACATTTGCTGTTCTCTTAATAAATCGAATACTTTTTCTTCTAATGTCATACTACCTTCACCGAAATAAAAACGACCTATATAAGACAGAATTTCTTTTTTTGTATTCTCAATCATGGAAAGAGCTTTTTCTTTCGTTTCCGCTTTTGCACTAACACGTACTGTAATTTTCCCTTTTACAGCTAATGGGGCAATGGTTGGATTATGTTGTGTTCGAATTAAATCTTCTAAAGTATGTTCTAATACTGACTCACCAATGCCAGTAAAGTTCAATACTTTTGATTCAATAACCATCTCACCATTAATTGATTTTAAATATGGAATGACTTCATCTGAAAATATTTGTTTCATCTCTCTTGGTACACCAGGCATAAATATCCATATTACATCTTTATATACAACTAAATTTCCTGGCGCCATACCAACTTTATTTGGTAATACTTTTGAATCTTCAAAAACTCTAGCTTGCCTACGATTATTTGGGGTCATTTCCGTTCCTTGGTCACGATAAAAGTCGATTATCTTTTGTAAAGAGTCTTTTTCTTCCACTATACGTAAGTCTGTTAACTGTTGAAACGCTTCACGTGAAAGATCATCTTGTGTTGGTCCTAATCCACCAGTAACAAGCACAACATTCGATCTTTGTTGTGCTCGCTTAAACACAGCTGTTAAACGGTCCATATTATCACCGACAACTGTATGGTAATACGTATTAATGCCATTAGCAGCTAGCTCACCCGACATCCATTGTGCATTTGTATTTGCGATTTGACCAAGTAATAATTCTGTACCGACTGCAATAATTTCGGTATTTAATTGCTTTGTCATTTAGAATCCCTCATTACGTGCCAGTTTTTAATAAAATAATCAATTCCTGACCATGTCGTTAAAATAAATGCAATATATAACACGATGATATCCATTGGGATATCGATATATGAAAACGGATAATTATGTAGTAATAATAATGCGATAGATAAAATTTGTGATACAGTTTTTAATTTTCCCATATTGCTCGCAGCAAGTACAATTCCTTCACCCGATGCAACTAAACGTAATCCTGTAACCGCAAATTCTCTACTAATAATTAAAATAACAATCCATGCTGGTGCTAAACCAAGTTGAACTAGTAAAATAAATGCCGCAGATACGAGTAGTTTATCTGCTAACGGATCTAAGAATTTCCCCATATTTGTCACTAAATTATATTTTCTAGCATAATAACCATCTAACCAATCTGTTAATGACGCAACTAAAAAAATCATTGCTGCAACAAAATGTGTGATTGGTAATGTCGTTTCCCCTATTTCCCAAGCTCCCCAATCAAAAGGAATGCTTAAAATAAGGATAAAAAACGGGATTAAGCAAATACGTGAAATCGTAATTTTATTTGGTATATTCATTTTTATCGCCTTTCTCTTTATAAAATAAGTAAGATTGAAGTAAGGACTTTTATATGATATCCAAACTTCAATCTTTTATTAGTTTTTAACTAAATTCACCCAAATTTTTTGATGTACCTTTTCATTTCGGTCGACTGGATATTCCATTTCAACACCATTAATATAAACGGTTAATCCAGCAGTATTTCCAATATTAAAATACACTCTATCTTCATCCGTTACATCAAATGTATCACTATCTGCATCTGCCATTAATGTATCTGCATAATAGACGTCATCTGATGCACCTTTTATTTCAAGATATGTATCCTGTTCTGCTTTAAGTTCAATCTCTACTTTATCACCACTATATGTAAATGACATGGTAGATAGTGGGGAACTCTCTTCTCCAATTTCATCCACTTCAAATGAACCTGTTTCTTTTTCTTCTTCGTCTGTTCCATTCTTTGCATCATCTTCATTTGTTCCAGCTTCATTATCGTTTTCGTTTTCTGTTTGTTTTCCTTCATTCACATCACGTATGATTTCATTGTCATTCTGAACTGCTTCATTTTCTGAATCATTTGATGATTTCTGTAAAAACATCCATGCAACTACGACAATTGCAATAATTAAAATGACGACTATTATTGTCGGAATAATGGATAAAAAGGAAATGCTTTTCGCTTCTTTCGGCGCTTTTGTTCGTTCTAATCTACTATATTGAGCCGTTTCTGTTAAATCTTCTGTTTCAATCTTTTCTTCATCGAACTCTGCAAGTAATTCAGTAGCATTTAAACCAATTACTTCAGCATATTCTTTTATAAATGCCCTTGCATAAAATCTTCCTGGTAATGCTTGAAATTCATTTTGTTCAATCGCGACGAGATATCTTTTTTGAATTTTCGTCATCTCTTGGATATCATCTAATGTAAGAGATTTTTCTTCCCTCGCCTCTTTTAATATTTGTCCAATTTCCATTTTTCAACACCGTCCATCTTAAAAATCAAACATTGAAAACCCTTGATCAAAATTATGTTGTCGCTCCATTATTTCATACGTAATTTCCTCTTCATCATCGCGTCGTATTTCAATTATATAATCAAAATCATCAATCGTATATTCCGTTGCTTGAATGAATACATCTGGATGTTCGACAACTTTCGTTGCTGGTAGCTGCATAATTTCCCTAATTAATTGCCAATGTTGCTCGTTTGCTCTTTGTTGTGATACGACTCCATCAATAATGTAAATATAATCTTCTCCATATTCACCATCAATCAATTTATTTCGAACTGTTTGTTTTAGTAGAGTACTAGAAACAAAAAGCCATTTTTTATTTGCGCTCACACTTCCCGCAACAATAGACTCCGTTTTTCCAACTCTTGGCATCCCCCTTACTCCAATTAATTTATGACCATCACTTTTGAATAATTCAGCCATAAAATCTACGAGTAATCCAAATTCATCCCGAACAAAGCGAACGGTTTTTCGATCTTCTGTATCACGATGAATATATTTGCCATGCCTAACAGCTAAACGGTCTCGTAAAGTTGGTTTACGTAGTTTTCTTATTTTTATCGTTTCTACTTTTTCTAATATCGTTTTCAGACGTTCAACATTATCATCACTATGAGAAAGTATAAGCATCCCTCTACGTGCATTTTCAATTCCGTTAATCATTACGATGTTAATTGATAACATACCAAGTAACGTAGATATATCTCCTAAGAGTCCTGGTCGGTTATATTGTAATTCGTATTCAAAATACCATTCTTTCTTTTCCATTACAATAACCTCTTTTCGTTTATCTTTCACATTAATTGAAAGATATCTATAATCTATTTACGTCCTATTTAATTTTACCGAATCAAATGAACAAATGCAATACAATGGTGTATTTGTTTTTAATTTTTATTTTATATAAGAAAAGCTTGAGACAAAAGTTAATCAATAATTAACATATTGTTTGTCTCAAGCTCTGTCTAAGTCATATTTTTAAGACCATCCACCTGATATATTCATTACTTCCCCTTGAATATAATTTGATTTATCACTCATTAAAAAACTAACAGCATTTGCAACATCATCTGTCATCCCCGCTCGATTTAAAGGAATATGTGAAATAATTTGTGCTTTTTCAGCTGCTTCCAAATGAGTATTCATTTTTGTGTCAATAAATCCGGGACTTACCGCATTAACAGATATACCACTAGGACCTACCTCTTTAGCTAAAGCACGTACAAAACTGTTTTGTGCTCCTTTTACAGACGAATATATTACTTCATTACTTGCCCCAACATTTCCCCAAATAGATGTAATAAATATAATTTTCCCCCGCTGTTTTTGAATCATTTGATGAAGAAAATGTTGTGTAATATACCAAGGTGATTTCACATGTAAATGTAACATTTTATCCATTATATCTTCCTCAGTATCCTGAAACAATCCAATATGTGCGGTACCACTTACATAAACAATACCGTCTACTTGATACAATACGGACTCACATAATGTTTTTGCACCTTCATCTCTCGTTAAATCCGCTTGAAGTACTTGTAATACCCTTTCCTCGTTAATATATTCGAGTAATTGGCGCATAGATGTTTCATTTTTAAAATAATGTAATATTAATTGATATCCTTCATCTGCCAATTGTTTCGCAATTGCTCGGCCAATATCTCCGCTCGCCCCTAAAATTAATACATTTTTCATCATGTCACCTTTAACTTTCTTTTTCTATCATCGTTACTGTTAGTTTATCCTCTTGGACCCAATTTTCAATAAATGACCTAAGGTCTGCCAATGTAATATTATGAGCAATTTGTTGCATCGTAAAAAAGTCGATTCCTTCAAAATAATAATGGCAATATTCATTGGCTATATTTTCAATAGAATCCATTTCAATTATA
>DXHX01000031.1 GCA_019113205.1 Candidatus Pseudogracilibacillus intestinigallinarum
AGGTTTTAAACCTCATTCCATAAGTAGTATGCATGCTACATTATCCACTGCACTTAATGCAGCAGTAGAGGATGATATACTTGATAGGAATAGAATAAGAAGTGAATTTATCGAAAAACCTAAAAGGCTAACGAACTTTTTAACTCCTCATGAGTTGAATATGTTTTTACGTTATGCGAAAAAGGAAAAAACTTCAGATTATATCCTCATTCTGTTATTGGCTTACACTGGTATGCGCTCTGGAGAAGCTATTGGAATGTACTGGGAAGATATTGATTTTAAAGAAAATACTGTATCAGTAAAACGTACTAGAGATACGCTCGGAACTCGTAAAACTAAAACGGAAAATAGTTTTCGTACTATTAAAGTAGATGAACTTGTAATTAAACAATTAAAAAATATCGAGCATGGTGTATGCAGCGTAAACTAGAACTTGGTGAACAATTAGAAAATGTAGTTTTGTTTTTCTAAACAATGATGGATCTATGAATTATTATAAAGAACTATTGTCAATTGCGATTAGGAGAATTTACCGCAACATGAAAAAAGATGATATTGAGATTAATAAAATTACGGGTCATGGTTTGAGACACACTCATTGTACAATTCTTTTGAGTCAAGGGTATCAAGTAAAAACAGTCGCAGATAGACTCGGTAATACTCCAGAAACTATTTTTGAAACATACTCACATTCATTTGAGGAATTGGAGGAACAAGCTGTCGTTTCATTCAGTCAATCTTTACAAGCTGGGGCAGTTTCTGGGGCAGAAAAATAAAATATAGCCTGTAGGCTTTGATACTGTAAGCATTAGGGGTAGCTATTGTTTTACTCCCCCTGTAGGCAAAGCATATAATTGCTTTGCTCTTTTTTTGTCCTTTTTTTCAGTTTTATCGTTGAATATTGCGGGTCGGCGCATTCCATGGGGAAACAGGTAAAACACATTCAATTCCGACTAATATAGTTGTATTTGACTTCTTTTTTTCGCAATTTTCCGTTATAATAGAAAAAAACCTAATTTGGAGGCAATAAAAATGAGCCAATTTCAAACAGTACATAATAGAGAACAGACAAGATCCATGAAATGGGACAATCGGAAAGCAATTTTTAACAGTGAAGAAGTATTGCCAATGTGGGTCGCTGACATGGACTTTAAAGCACCTGAAGCAGTGAATAACGCTTTAAAAGAACGCGCACAACATGGCATTTATGGATATACCGTTATTACAGAAGACATTCGTAACAATGTGACGAACTGGATTTCACTGAAACATGGATGGGACGTTGAGACAAACTGGCTTTCATTTAGTCCTGGTGTCATCACAAGCTTACACATCGCCATTCAAACTTTTACAAATGAAGGCGACAATATTTTAATTCAAACACCCGTTTACACTCCATTTTTCAATTTAATTAAAAATGGCAACCGACAAGTCGTGGAAAACGCACTAAAGTATGACGGAAAAACGTACACGATTGATTTTGATGATTTAGAAGAAAAATTAAAAACGGTAAAAGCATTCATTCTTTGTTCACCACATAACCCTGTCGGCCGTGTATGGACGAAAGAGGAATTAACAAAAATTGCTGCACTATGTGAACAACATGATGTACTTGTCTTTTCCGATGAAATTCACGCAGACCTCGTATTTGATGGATATAAACATATTCCATTCGCATCGATTTCAGAGGAAGCACGTGAAAGAACGATTACATGCATGTCGCCGACGAAAACATTTAACTTAGCAGGATTACAAGCATCGTATATCGTAACGAAAAATAACCAAATGCGCGCAAAAATTAATGCTGAACTCGGTTTACAAGGTTTTAATATGTTAAATACAATGGGGGTCATCGCACTAGATGCAGCATATGCAAATGGAAAACCATGGCTAGACCAATTAATGAAAGTAATTGAAGCGAACAAATTATATGCAACGACGAGAATTGAAAATGAAACGAACGGAAAATTAAAAGTGATTGCATCTGAAGCGACGTACTTACTTTGGGTCGACTGCCATGAACTCGGTCTCACTGATAAAGAATTACAAGCTTTCATGATTGAACAAGCGAAGGTCGGTTTAAACGCTGGTTCATCTTACGGTACAGAAGGAGAAAATTTCATGCGAATCAATATCGCTTGTCCAAAAGCGACGCTGCAAGAAGGACTCGACCGAATCATTCATGCAGTAAACGCACTTGCCTAAATAATAAATAACAATGACAGAGGATTGTATGTAACAAAATCCTCTGTCATTTTTTTACCCGTGTTGAAAGACGGTCATGCTTCCCAGTGTCATTCAAGGTTATAGTTGCAATCAAAATAAGAAAACTCCCCTTCCACCACATTGTGTAGTGAAAAAGGAGTTTTATTAATTGTCCTTACGGTCATCGTGTTTATCAATTCGATACTGATCTACATCAAAATCATCGATCATCTTCTCATCTTTTTTCGATTTTTTATAAAAAAGATACATCGTACCAATCGCTAAAATCATAATAAGTACTAACATTATAAAAGCTGGAATATATTCCGATTTATCTTCTGGGAAATACAAAAATTCCATAAACATTCAGTATCACGTCCTTCCTGTACTATTATAGCAAAACTTTTAAACATGTATATATAAACTGTGTTTTATTCGCAAATTTGTGATAAATTTGTCAAAATAAAGTTATATCATATTTTTTTAGGAGGATTTGTTACATGCAAACGATTGAAATTGGACAAATCGTGGAAACTCGTTACAATTCAGGCACATATATCGGAAAAGTCATTCAAGACAAAAGGAACTTTGTACTCATCGAAACATTAGCAGTATTAGAACATCCGACACAAGGTGACTTGCATAATCGTGGTCAAGTAGATGGTGTAGCATTCCATGAACGTAAAGCACTAGCAGAAAGGGAAAAATTTAACGCACGCAAACGTGACACTGTCCCATTTGCAGGCGACGTTCCAACATATGCCGACTCTTTACAAGATGCTGTACAACGTAAAAAGGAAGAGTTACAAGCAGAAAACACCCCATTTAATCAATTATCTTTAGAAAGGATAGCGGATTTAGAAGAACACTATTATAATAAAATATATACAAACTAAAAGGAGCGAATAAATATGAGTATACATATTGGTGCAAAAAAAGGAGATATTGCAGAAACAATTTTACTTCCAGGAGACCCACTTCGTGCAAAATATATTGCCGAAACGTATTTTGAAGATGTTACACAATATAATACTGTCCGAGGAATGTTAGGATTTACAGGAACGTATAAAGGAGAACGTATTTCTGTACAAGGAACTGGGATGGGCGTTCCTTCGATCTCTATTTACGTAGAAGAACTTATTAACGAATACGACGTAAAAAACTTAGTCCGCGTTGGAACTTGTGGTGGCATGAAAGAAGATGTACATGTTCGTGACATTATTTTAGCACAAGCATCTGCAACAGACTCACAAGTAAACCGTAATGTTTTCGGTGGCATTGATTATGCTCCAATCGCTAATTTTGACTTATTGAAAAAAGCATATGATATCGCACAAGAAAAAGAATTAAAAGCACATGTCGGAAATGTTTTTACTTCAGACGTATTTTATCGTGACAACGGTCCAGAAGTGAATGCACTTTTAGCTAAATATAATGTGTTAGGTGTAGAAATGGAAACGACTGCATTATACACATTAGCAGCGAAATACGATCGCCGTGCTTTAACAATTTTAACGGTGTCAGATCATGTAATTACAGGGGAAGCGACGACTGCCGAAGAGCGTCAAACGACATTCAATGACATGATGGAACTCGCATTAGAAACTGTAACAGAATAATATGGACAAATACAGAACGTTCAAGCTAGTCGATCGTACGAGCTTGAACGTTTTTTACACCAAGACTATGTGAAAAGGTGATGACTATGGCTTTATTAGAAAATTTCCCACTCGTCGCTGCATTAGCAGCCATCGTATTTGCCCAAGTTGTAAAAGTACCGATTCATTTTATTGCAACACGCGAATTTTCCCCAGGGCTCATTTTTGGAACCGGAAGTATGCCGAGCAGTCATTCTGCTGCGGTTGCCGCGTTAACAACAGCAATTGGCATCACATCTGGCGTTAGTTCTGTTCCGTTTGCCATCGCATTCGTCTTCAGTGTCATCACGATGTTTGATGCTTCAGGTGTTCGAAGAGAAGCTGGAGAACATGCCGCATTACTCAATATGCTCGTGAAAGATATTCAAGCATTCACAAAAGAAATGAGCGATTGGCAAAATAAAGAAATATATGAGAAGCGTCAAGAATTAAAAACATTACTCGGCCATAAACCGATTGAAGTATTTTTCGGTGCATTAACCGGTGTCGGTGTCGCTTTTCTTCTTCATCTACTATACTAAAAAAGCGAATGCGTATCATAGCATTCGCTTTTTCTAACAATAGCGCGTGACCGATTTTATGAATCTCTTTCCATACTGTTTACTTGAAATACTTCTTGGACTTCCCCATCATTCCACGCAGCAATCTCTTCTTCTGTAATAGCTCCGTCCCCTTCTTTAATGATGTACACATCAAGCTCCTGCTTGCCCCATATATCATACACTTCTCTCACCGTATCAAAATATAAATCAATTTTATTTCCAGTTATCGCCGCACCAATATCTGTCACCACACCGAGGCCATATCCAGGAATATACAAAATTGTTCCGAGTGGAAAGACGTCCAAGTCAGCTGCAATAGTAGAAATGAGATCACGCACGACTGGCACCCCGGCATATGTAATGCCATATGCCGGATCTTCCTCCGTTTTTCCTGTAGACTCTTCCCCTGCTGTATACCCTGTCGCAACTACCTTTTTCACCGGAAATTGTTCCAAGTCTAGCACATTACTTTTTTGTCCATTAACAGCTTCTTCTTTCAAGTTCTCGATTTTGCGAAATGGTGCTAACATTTTTTCCGTTAACATACTAGTTCCGCTTTCCACTTTTTCCTCATATTTTCTCATTGCATCACCAACAGACATATTCGTCACATCTGTAAACGTCGTATATACTGCCGTTGTAAATAAAATCGACATAATCATTTTTCCAACCATTTTTTGACACCTCTCTTTCGTGTCATTTTTGCCCAGTTGAAAAAATTTATACATAAAAAAAGTATTTAAAGTGAAACGTCGATACGCTCCACCTTAAATACTTTAGAACATTTGATAGCCAGTTTTTCGTAACATTTTTATAACAATACCAGAAACGATCGCACCAGCAAGTCCAGATCCTAACACAATCACATCGACGGTGTTTAAAGATTGAATCGTGCTACCAACTTGCGCAAATGCTTCCCCTGTATTACTAAAGTAAGATCCAAACGAGTTATTACTAATAACGTACAAAATGATGAACGGATATAAAATGGCCATTAACCATGTTTTACGTAATAACATATTTAAAATAAATGCAATCCCGAAAAAGATAACGAAATATAACAGCACCGATACAATTAATTGAATCAAAAGCCTTTCTCCTCTCATGCTAAAAAACGACGCATTTTTTTCTCTTCTTACATTTTATAATTGTCCTGCACAAAATGCAAAGACTATCGCTCTATTTCCTCAAACATATTGATTTTAAGAATAGTCAGTTTTATGGTATTATGAAATAGATTGTATAACGGTCGGAATAGTTGGAGGGAAAACAATGACTGAGCAACAAAAAGTATATGATATAACTGTGTTAGGTGCAGGTCCAGCTGGATTATTTACAGCTTTTTATGGGGGAATGCGCGCTGCTAGCGTGAAAGTAATTGAAAGCTTGCCACATACCGGCGGGCAATTAACTGCTTTATACCCTGAAAAATATATTTACGATGTTGCCGGATTTCCAAAAATCCGTGCACAAGAATTAGTCGATAATTTAGAAAAACAACTAAAATTATTCGACGCAGACATTTGTTTAAGCCAAGCAGTACAAGAATTAGAAAAGCTAGAAGATGGCACATTCAAATTAACGACAAACACGGGTGAAGAACATTTTTCCAAAGTCGTGATCATTACGGCTGGAAACGGTGCATTTGAACCCCGTCGTTTAAATATTGGCGAGTCAGAAAGCTTCGATGGGAATAATTTACACTATTATGTGAAGAACATGAATGCTTTCAAAGATAAAAAAGTTGCCATCTTAGGTGGCGGTGACTCTGCAGTGGACTGGGCATTAATGTTAGAACCAATCGCCGAAAAAGTAACTTTAGTCCATCGCCGTAACGAATTCCGTGCACACGAATCAAGTATCGAGCAATTAGACAATTCGAAGGTGGAAAAATTAACCCCTTTCGTGCCAACAGACATTGAAGGCAACGAGAAAATTGAACGTCTCGTTTTACAAGAAACTAGAGGCGAAAAAATTATTAAATTAGACGTAGACGAAGTCATCTGTAACTACGGTTTCATTTCCAAACTTGGTCCAATCGCTAATTGGGGCCTCGATATCGAACGAAACAGCATCGTCGTCAACCAAAAAATGGAAACAAACATTCCAGGAATTTACGCGGTTGGAGACATTAACACGTTTGACGGAAAAGTAAAACTAATCGCCACAGGATTCGGGGAAGGACCGACTGCTGTAAACAACGCAATGCAATTCATCGACCCGAAAGCACGTGTCCAACCTAAACACTCCACTTCGATGTTCTAAAATAAAAACTAGCTCCTATCCCTGGTTGGGTAGGAGCTAGTTTTTTGTGAAGTGGGATGGGTTTGGTTCTAGTTGGTGTGAATAAATCGTTTAATTACGCAAGTATTTGGTGAATTCACCGGGAACTTGCGGATATATCACGTAATTTCGCAAGTGATTGGCTAAATCGACGGGAACTTGCGGATATATCACGTAATTTCGCAAGTGATTAGCTAAATCGACGGGAACTTGCGGATATATCACGTAATTTCGCAAGTGATTGGCTAAATCGACGAGAACTTGCGGATATATCACATAATTTCGCAAGTATTTAGCTAAATTGCCGGGAACTTGCGGATATATCACATAATTTCGCAAGTATTTAGCTAAATTGACGAGAACTTGCGGATATATCGCGTAATTACGCAAGTGATTGGCTAAATCGCCACGAACTTGCGAATATATCACACAATTCCGCAAGTACTCAGATAAATCGCCACGAACTTGCGGATATATCACCCAATTCCACAAGTACTCAGCTAAATCCCCAAGAACTTGCGAATACATCACGCAACATTTTGATGTATTTTTTTCTTCTTCCGACGCTTTACTAGCCAACGAATACCGAACACGAGTACCAATACAACGCCAGCAACA
>DXHX01000032.1 GCA_019113205.1 Candidatus Pseudogracilibacillus intestinigallinarum
CATACGCTCGTTTTAATGAATATGACGGATGTCACCATAACAGATATTAAAAACGTATTATATGAAAGACATCTTGCAAAAAAGGAAGAGTGACATGAGTAAATATTGGAGTTCTATGGCGAAACGTGCCAAACCTTATATTCCAGGTGAACAAATAAATAAAACAAATATCATTAAATTAAATACGAACGAAAATCCATATGGTCCCTCTCCAAAGGTCATTGAAGCAATAAAAGCGGAAATTGGAAGCAACTTACGACTATACCCTTCTCCAACGATGGATACTTTACGAGAGAGCCTTGGTCAGTATTATGACGTTAAAAAGGAAAATGTTTTTATCGGAAATGGTTCAGATGAAGTGTTAGCATTTTCTTTCATGGCATTTTTTGAACCTGGTAAAAAGATTCTTTTCCCTAATATTTCGTATAGCTTTTATCCTGTTTATGCGAATATATATAATATTGACTATGAAGAGGTGCCATTGCTTGATGATTTTACGATCGATGTCAAAAAATTTTTCCATTCTGACGGTGGCGTGATTTTTCCAAATCCGAACGCACCGACAAGTATTTATTTGCCATTAGAGCAAATAGAGAATATTGCGCAACATAATCCAAACAGTGTTGTTATCGTTGATGAAGCATATGTAGATTTCGCGGAAGCTTCCGCTATTTCTTTAACGAAAAAATATGATAATATACTCGTCATCCAAACGATGTCAAAATCACGTTCCCTTGCAGGACTACGTGTCGGCTTTGCTATCGGACATGAAAAATTAATTGAAGCTTTAATTCGTATGAAAGATTCATTTAACTCCTATCCAGTTGATCGCCTCGCAATGGCAGGGGCTATTGCGGCGATTGAGGATAAGGCATATTTTGAACAAACGACGAAGCAAATTATTGCAACACGTAAAAAAACAACGGAGGAGCTACAATCTTTAGGGTTTCATGTACTCCCGTCTAGTGCAAATTTTGTGTTTGTAACACATCCAAATGTCGATGCGAAAATACTTTATGAAACATTACGTGAGGAAAATATTTTAATCCGTTATTTTGGAACTACTTTCATCCAACAATATGTACGTATCACAATTGGAACAGATGAGGAAATGACGACCCTATTAGAGGCAATACAACGAATCATCGACCAATAAATTTCACGCTTATTTAAAAAGGTTGGGAAAGACAAGGATTTCTTCCTCGTTTTCCCAACCTTTTTGTGTGCACCATTACATAGCACGGCGAATTTGTTTTGTATAAAAATAGCGTACGACGATAAAATAGAGTACTTGGATAATGAAAAAGCTACCTAAAACCATCACAGATTCTCTCACTAAATTATGGCCGAACATATGTGATAATGCTGTTAATGCAACTGCACCATGAATGACTGCCACACTCATTGGAATAAAGAAAAGTAAGCCAATTTGCTTGCTAATCACTTTGTTCATCTCTTTTTCTGTTAAACCAATTTTACTTATTGCGGCGAATTTTTCTCTATCGCTATCTAAATCCGTATACAATCGGAAGTATAAGAAACTACCAGCGGAAACGAAAAATACAATACCGATAAATAAACCGACAAATAACACAGGACTCCAAACTTTATTAATATCGTAAACGACATAATCAACCGCTGTGAATCCTAATATTTCTTGTGAAATATCTCTTCCGGCATTGATAATGTCATCTTCAGAACCTTTCGTTACTTCCCATGCATACATATATTCTATGTTTTCAGGCTCAGGTAATTGTTCAAAAATACTTTCACCGACAACATAAAAAGCTCCCATCGTTAACAACACATTCGGATTCACTTTTTCTTCTGTTTTTACTGCTTCTACCGTCGAACCATCCTTTAGCGTAATCGCACTTGGTAAAGGTACCATATTCATAGGAATCATTTCTCGCTTACTATCTGGCTCCACAATGATTGCTTCATCCTTTGCAAGAGTAACTGGTTCTTGATCAATTAAGGAAGCAAATTCATTGTACATTTCGGGCGTAACTATTGTCACATAACGATCATCAATCATTGCGGAATAAGCTGCTATTTCACGCTCCTCGTAATCTAAACCATAATCATCTAAAATACGATTAACGGTCACAATTTCCTCTTCATCCTTTTCGTCTTGTGTATAGGAATACGTAAATTCATTCACGTCTTTCATTCCATCTGTGATCAATGAACTGAAGCCAACCAATGTACCAATTGCACTAAATGCGACCGTCGAAATAATGGTGACCATAAAAAATACACGCGCATTATCTTTCATCCGAAAAGCTAAATCAGAAAACAATAACATATTCGTCTTTTTCCAAAAAAGCCCTTTACGGTTCTTCAACATACGAATAACGTAAACATTTAATTGACTAAACAATAAATATGTTCCAATTGTGACAAGGGTCACTACTGGAAGCAATGCAACTGCAACAGATGCACCCTTTACAGTTACCGCAATAAAATAACCTGCTCCTAATAAAGCTACCGCTATCAAGGTTAGAAAGACATTCGCTTTCGGCTCACTTTTTCCGATTTTATCTCCTTTAATTAACGTAATGACTTTATTCGTATTTAAAATAAATGTCACGAAGATTGAAATAAATAAAAACAATAAGATGAACGAAATAAACGTTACAATAATTGCCTTTGTAGGAAAATAAAAATTCAATGCCTCATCCATTACTAAGAGATTTTCTGCAATGAGTAAAATTCCTTTTGAAAAGACGACACCAAATAAAATTCCGAGCATCGTTGCTAAAAATCCAATTAACATGTTTTCTAAAAAGACCATTTTGCGAATTTGTTGTGTTGACATTCCTTGAATCATTAAAATTCCGAATTCTCTTTTACGTGACTGCAAAAATGAACTCATCGAATATAAAATAAAAAAGAACGAAAACACGTAAATAATTCCACCTGCAACAGACATTCCTGTAAATACAGCCTTATTGATATCTGATTCCGAAAATAGCGGGTGAAATGCAAAATTTAAGAACGTGAAAAATACCATTACGGTAAACATACTACTAATGAAGTATGCTGCATACAACCGCTTATTTCTGATAACGTTATTAAATGCGAACTTCCGAAAAGTCATTGTCATTCCCTCCTAACAAAGATAATGTATCAATGATTTTCTGGAAGAATACTTTTTGGCTATCTCCTCGATGAATTTCAGCATATTGCTTTCCATCTCGTATAAAGATGACACGATCACAATAGCTTGCTGCTTGTGCTTCATGTGTCACGAGCATCATTGTTGCCTCTTCTTCTTTATTTAAACGAGATAACATTTCCATCACATCTTTAGATGCCTTTGAATCTAAGTTCCCTGTCGGTTCATCCGCTAAAACAAGGGATGGTTCGTGAATCATCGCACGTGCAATGGCTACTCGCTGTGCTTGACCACCTGAAATTTCAAATGTTCGTTTATTTAATATTTCTGCGATACCTAGCTTTTGTGCAATCGCATATGCCTTTTCTTCCATTTCTTTCACTTTTGTATTATCTAATGTTAGTGGTAAAACGATGTTTTCTTCTAATGTTAATGTGTTTAATAAATTAAAATCTTGGAAAACGAAACCCATTTCACGGCGACGGAATTTCGCTAAATCATTTTTCCCTAATGTATGTGGATTTTTTCCATTAATTAAAATTTCTCCTGTCGTCGGTTCGTCAATCGTTGCAATCATGTTTAATAATGTTGTTTTCCCGCTTCCAGAAGGTCCCATGATCCCAACAAATTCCCCTTTTTCAATCGACAAATTTATATCTGTTAAAGCACGGTGAGGTACTTTCCCTTCATACACTTTACTTAAGTTTTTCACTTCTAACATGTGAATTCCCCTCTCTTTCAATCTATATATAGCTTATAACAGATGTACATGTTTAAAAATCGAACTATCTTTCACCTATCTTACATTGGTGTAAGGTTAAGACTTTCTCATTTTCTTCTAAAAAATGAAGAGTGAAAAACAAAGGTTAGAAATACGGACAATGAATAAGAACATGATCACCCCAGAAATAGATTGTCCTTTCTAAAGTATCATGCATGTATGTCCTACCTTTCTTTGTTTCACACTCTTCTATCCAATGCTTCGTAATTCACCAACTACCATTTACAACTGCCATCTTTATTTAAAAAACAAGATGAAACGTGGTGCCTTTATGGACCGTTGATTCCACTTCAATATGATGTCCTAAGTATGTGCATACTTCTTGTACTAAATAGAGCCCTATACCGGTTGACTCACGAAAGACCCGTCCATTTGCTCCTGTATAAAACGGATCAAAAATACGTCGAATATCTTCTTCTGGAATTCCTACTCCTTCATCTGCTATCGATAGCACTTTCCTTTTATTTGTTTCCGTATAAAAAATATCAATTCGATTGCTCTTACCAGTTGAATATTTCACAGCGTTTTCGACTAGTTGTGTCCATATAAAATGAAACCACTTCTCATCTGTTTCTATCATCATATTTTCTGCAATATGTATTTTCGGATACACTTTATTGCGGATAAACAATCGTTTATGTTCTTTCATTACATCTTGTACCATAAGCAATAAATCTAATCGTTGAATACGAAAATCATGTTCCATCGTACGTACTCTAGACATATATAACACCATATTTAATCCTTTTTGTAACCGATCGATTTCCTCCTGAAAATTAGATGCTTCCGGTTCATCCAAATCTTTTGCCATCAAATTAAGTACAGATACAGGTGTTTTCATTTGATGAATCCAGCGATCTAAAAACATAAAATATTGTTCCTGCTTCTTTTCTAAAGCTAACCGATTTGATTCATACGCATTGTACTGTGTTTTCAATACTTTTTGTAAATGCTTTGAAATTGGTGCCATATCAAGTTTTTCTAAAGATATATCTAATGTTGCAATCGAATTGCTCATCTTTTTATAAAAATGCTTTCTCGTCCAATACATATATATTAAATACAAAAGTAAAATAAAAAAACTAATGAAAATACAATAGGCGATAATAGCAATATCATCAAACCGTGCGAGTAGTAATATGCCCATAAATGCACCCATTTGAATACATTGGACAATTATTAATAAAAGATGTTCACGAATAAATAACTTCATAACACATGCTCCTTCACCATGTGATGTGCAAACGATACCCTACCCCACGTACAGTTTCGACCGCATTTTCAATTCCTACTTCTTGGAATTTTTTGCGGACTCGTGTCACATTCACATTCAATGTATTTTCATCCACGAACATTTGGTCATCCCATAGTTTTTCTAATAATGCTTCTCTTCCTGCCACACGCGGAAAACGTTCCAATAACATTTCTATAATATCTGATTCTTTCTTCGTCAAAGACACAACTTCCCCGTTAAAATGCAATTCTAAACGCTCAACAAACAATTGTAGTCCCTCTTGTTCGACGACCCTTTCTTTCGTTTGCACCGCATACTCACCGTATGCGCGACGTAAATGACTACGAATTTTTGCTAATACAATTTCAGGAGAGAATGGTTTCGTAATAAAATCATCTCCGCCATTTTCCAATGCCATCACTTGATCCATATCCCCGACACGAGCAGAAATGAAAATGACTGGACAAGTAGATACGAGACGGATTTGACGACACCAATAAAATCCATCATAACTCGGTAAATTTATATCTAACAAAACGATATCAGGTGCAAATGTATTGAATTGGTCCATTATCTTTGTAAAATCTGTCGCAACTTGAACCTCATATCCATACTTTTGTACTTCTTCTTGTAAATATTGTGCTATTTTTTTATCATCTTCAATAATAAAGATACGTTGCATACTATTCCCTCCAATAAAAAAACCTATCCTTTCTACATATTATAACGTAAAAAGAATAGGTACAAGAGCGATTCCTCATTAGGATGCTGAAACACGCTTGCCAAATAGCCGTTTTATTTGGAAAAAGATAATCATTAGTAGAATGAACAAGAATGCTGGTGCAAACCAACCTAATCCTTCTCCATACAATGGCAATATTTTTTCATAAAATGAAACGAAAGATTTTGTCCATGTGAATGATTCTACGCCTAATGACTCTGCCAGTGCTTTACATCCATCAAATAATGAAACTGCAAATATAAGTATGACAGAACCTATGTAAACGAACTGTTTATGCATAAATAGTGGCGATAAAAAACTTAACATCATAATGCCGATTGCTAATGGATATAACACCATTAACACTGGAACGGAATAAGTAATAATGTTCGCTAAACCAAAATTCGCAAATCCGAATGTTAAAATCGTGAAAAAGTATACGAATTGTTTGTATGAAAATCTCGGAAATAATGTTTGGAAATATTCCGCATTTGCGATGATTAAACCGATCGCTGTCGTTAAACAAGCTAGCATCATTACAATGGCCAACATCGTATTTCCAAATATGCCGAAATAATAGTTTGCGGTACCACTAAGAACAGCCCCACCTGTTTCTTGCATTCCGATGGATTCCACACTACTCGCACCTAAAAGGGCGATTCCGACATAAATAAACGCCAATAAAAAAGTCGCAATAATTCCAGACTTACCTGCTTCAATAAATATTTTCCACTTCGATGTCACACCATGTGAGCGAATAATCGTAATTATAATAATTCCAAATACTAATGATGCGAGTGCGTCCATCGTATGATACCCTTCCAGAAATCCTGTCACATATGCTTGATGCACATAATTTCCAGTAGCATCTTGAAAGGCACCCATAGGATTAATAAATGCGATGACGAGTAAAATAACGAGTAAAGTTACTAATAAAGGTGCTAAAATTTTCCCGATACTTTCGACAATTTTCCCAGGACGTAAGGAAAAATATAAAGCGATAAGGAAAAATATAATCGAAAACACGAATAAACCAATTTGATCATTACTATGTTGAATAAATGGAGTAATTCCGACCTCATATGCTACAGTTGCAGTTCTTGGCGCAGCAAAAAAAGGCCCAATGGATAAATAAAGAATGGCAGTAAAAAGCACTCCATACATCGGATGTACTCTACTAGCTAATTCTTGTAAATTATTACTACCTGAAAACCCGATGGCTAAAATTCCAATAAACGGCAAGGTTACACCCGTCGTTAAAAAGCCAAAGACAGCTGGCCATACATTAGAACCAGCCTCTTGACCTAATTGAGCTGGAAATATTAAATTCCCAGCTCCAAAAAATAAAGCAAATAACATAAACCCTATCGCCAAATGCGATGTAAAGGTTAATTTTTTATTCATTTTGTCCACACCTTACTACTGCTAAACGGCAAAACTACTTTAAATTTTTGTTTCGATATCAGATTTTTCTTTTATAGAATCGATATGACTTTGAAACGTCTCTAATGTTTTATCATTCAACAATTGTTTTTCTAATTGTAATTTTATTTCTTCATAAGGAGGAATATCTTCCGTTCCTTCCTTCGCTTTTTCATAATACTCTTTAATTTCATCTTCTGTTACATCTACATCAACCGTTTTAACCATATAATCATTTAAAGTTAATTCAAAAATAAGCTGATCTTTGAATTCACTTTCTGAAATTTGGTATTGTTGTAAAAGTGTTTCTAATTCGTCGCCACTTTCATCTTTTAATTTCTTTAAATGTTCTTCCGCTTCTTTATCTGTCACTTCAATATCTTCTTTTTTCGCCTCTTGTAAAACAATTTGGCGATCAATAACAGATGTTAATGCAGCTTCTTTTAATTCATCGTTCTCTGTTTCTTTTTGCATTTGATGTGCGTGTAATGCTAACTGTGTATATACTAAATTATATACTGCACCTTTTACTTCTTCTCCATTAACAACTGCAACAACCTCATCTTCTCCGACACGTTCCTCTTCAGGTACTTCAAACTGTGTCGTCTCCTCTGCATTTTCCTTCTTATCCCCACCACAGGCAGCTAAAATAAATACAAGAATGGCAGATAAGAAAACTATTAACCCTTTCTTCATGAAAAAACTCCTTTATTTTACGTCTACATCCATTCAAACATATGAAAATGAATGAACGCAACTATTATATGCCATCCTTTATTATACTACATTTTTACATGTTGCTCTTCTTTTAAATATGACAAAAAGGAAAAATTAATTATAATTTAAATTTGCTTACAATTTCATGTAAATTTTGTGATAGTTGTGATAACTCATTAGAACTCTCTGCAACCTCTTCCATTGCAGCATTCGTTTCCTCAGATGTTGCAGACGTTTCTTCTACACCTGCAGCAAACTGTTCAGCTACAGCAGCAATATCTTGAATCATATCATTCATCCGTGTACTATTACCCATAATTCCTTCAAGTCTCGAAGAAGTATGTTCTACACTACTTACCATGCTATTAATCGCCTCATTAATACCTGCAAATTTATCGTTCGTTCCGTCCATTTGAGCAGTACCACGTTTCACTTCTTCATATCCTTCTTGAAGAGAGGTAGTTACTTCTTTCGTATCTCGTTGGATGGTCGTCACAATATTTGTAATATTGCTGACAGAATGCGCAACTTCTTCTGACAATTTTCGTACCTCATCTGCTACTACCGCAAATCCTTTTCCACTCTCCCCTGCCCTTGCTGCTTCAATCGCTGCATTTAATGCAAGTAAATTTGTCTGTTCCGAAATAGCACGGATGACCGCCACTAATTCTGTAATTTCTTTTGATTGTTCATCTAACTGCTGTACTTGTTCGACAGCATGTTGGACGATTCGGTCTATAACTTCCATTTGCTCTTTTGATTGAGCCATTAATGTGACCCCTTCTGTCGTTAAATGACGAACATTTTCAGTCGTGGCACCAATTTTTTCTCCGTATTCATTTACTGCTATTACGTCCTCCGTAAACTGTCCCATGGATGTCGATAAATCGTACACACTTCCTGCCTGTGTTTCTGAACCTGTTGCTAACTCTTGCATCGTCATTGCGACTTGGTCAGCACCTTTATTTACATCTTCTGCTGACAACGATAATGTTTTGCTATGTTCTGATAGTTCTGTGGAAGCACGTCCCACATCTTGCATAATCGATTGTAAATTTGCTTGCATCATATTCATCGTCATTGCTAATTCATTTATTTCATCTTTCGTTTGTACATGGATTGGTGCATGGAATAATTCTCCATCTGCAATCTCACTTAGTCGGTGGCGGATAATCCCTAACCCTTTTCGGAGTCTTCTTGCAAAATAATAGACGATAGCAATGCCGATAATAAGTGTCACCGCAGAAACAATCACTGTCGTTTGCAATACATCTTTTCGTAAAATTAAAGCAAGTCCGTGCATATCAAAATCGAGTCCAAATACACCTATTACTTCTCCGTGATCATCTTCGATTGTACGTGCAAGTGTAATCGTCGGCTTTCCTGATCCCGTATCTAAATAAGGTTCTGTCCAAACAACTTCTGCCGGATTATTAACCGCTAAATCATACCAGTCTGTCTCTTTTGGATCGTATTCATTTAAATTGACTTCATCAGGCGGCAAATTACTTAAGTAAAATTCGCCCTCTTCCGTTGCGAAAAATGTGTTTAATGTATATGTATAGTCTTCCATTACCTCTGTTAAATATGTTTCGTAAAACGCTGTTTTCACCGGGTTATTGATATTCGGCATATTGGAAACCTCTTTCGGTGAATTTGTATATGTATATGTTTGAAACGCCATTTCATCTTCTGTTAACAGTTCTTGTACTTTCGTCTCATACATTTGAAAAATTTCAGTAAATTTAGGGGAGATTTCTTCTAAATGCTTCTTTTGCATAATGGAATACTCCAATGCCTTTGTTTTTTGATACGAAACAACTCCTACAATTGTAATCGCTATCAACAATAAGGAAACAAATAAAACTACCAATTTAAAACTAATCGCCTGTGTAAACTTCATCTTTACCTTCCTTCTTTCGACTCATTTTTTTCCGATAAAACTGGAATTTCTCTAATCATATCATATTACCTATACATTTTCCTGTGTTTAACGACTTAATATTCACTCCATTACATAATTAAATGAATATTTATACCTATATCGACGTAAAAGAAAAAACTATCCATAAATATAGATAGTTTCTACGTTAACCAAATTGACCATTAATATATGCATATGTGCGCTTATCTTGTGGGTCTTCGAATATTTGTTTTGTTTCTCCATATTCGACAATTTCACCTTCATAAAAGAAGGCTGTTTGATCTGAAATCCTCGCTGCTTGCTGCATATTATGTGTCACAATAATAATCGCATAATCATCTTTTAACGTTGTAATAAGCTCTTCGATTTTCAATGTTGATTTTGGATCTAAGGCAGATGTCGGTTCGTCCATTAAGATCACTTCTGGTTCGATTGCTAAACATCTTGCAATACATAGCCGTTGCTGTTGTCCACCTGATAAGCGATATGCATTATCATGTAAACGATCCTTTACTTCGTCCCAAATAAAAGCTTTTCTCAAACTCGTTTCCACAATTTCATCTAAAATGGCTTTTTTGCGGATCCCGTGAATACGAGGTCCATATGCAATATTTTCATAGATTGATTTTGGAAAAGGATTCGCCTTTTGAAAGACCATCCCTACATCTGTACGCAAATGTTCTACTTTCAAAGTTGGATCAAAAATATTCGTGTCACGATACCAAACTTTTCCTTTCACTTTTACGTTTGTTGCTTGTTCCACCATACGGTTTAATGTTTTTAAATATGTTGATTTCCCACACCCAGACGGTCCGATAATTGCTGTCACTTCTTTGTTACGAATTG
>DXHX01000002.1 GCA_019113205.1 Candidatus Pseudogracilibacillus intestinigallinarum
TATCAACAAACAACATCCGGTACTATCAACATCAACAATACACGTGTTGGAATGACAAGTTTAACTGGTCAGAAAACATGGGTAGATGGAAATAATGCTGAAAAAACACGTCCAGCATTAATTGAAGTCCAGTTACTACAAAATGGCGAACCATTTGCTAAACCACAAAAAGTAACGGGAGAAAGCAATTGGACATATGAATTTACTGATTTACCTGCATATGATTCAGAAGGTGTTGCTTTTGAATACAAAGTGCAAGAAGTAGCAATAGATAACTATGAAGCTACGTACAATGGTAACAATATTACGAACACACTTGTCGGTGAAACGGAAGTTGCAGTGACAAAAGAATGGAAAGGTGAAGCGGCAGAAAGTGTAGACGTTCAATTACTTGCAAACGGCGATGTAGAGGAGACAGTGACATTAACAGCCGCAAAAGATTGGACACATATATTTGCTAATTTATCAAAGTATGATGAAAACGGCGTTGCAATTGACTATACAGTACAAGAAGTAGCGATGGATGATTACCAATCCGAAGTTACTGGTAATGTAGAAAAAGGTTTTACAATTACGAACACACGTACAGGTAAAACTGAAGTATCGGTTGAGAAAGTATGGCAAGGATCGGAAGAAGAAAGTGCAACAATCAAACTTCTTGCAAATGGGGAAGAAGAGGACGCAGTTGAATTAACAACAGAAAATGATTGGGCACATACGTTTACAGATTTAGAAGCATTTGATAAAGAAGGCCAACCAATCGTTTACACAGTAGAAGAAGTGGCAATCGATGGGTATAATTCAGTCATTACTGGTGATGCTGAAGAAGGATTCACAGTAACAAATACACGTACAGGTAAAACTGAAATTTCCATTACAAAAACGTGGAAAGATGATGGAGAAGAGAAGTCTGATCGTCCAGACTCAATTACAGTAAACTTACTTGCGAATGATGTCGTTGTAAGTGAGCATGAATTAACAGCAGAAAATGATTGGACATTAACGATTGATGAGTTAGCGAAGTACGATGAAGTTGGAGAAGAGATTGTTTACACGATTACAGAGCATGATGTAGCTGGTTATGAATCGACAATTGATGGTTTCGACATTACAAATACTCGTGTGGATGAAAAATCAATTACCATTGAAAAAGCATGGGATGAAAAAAATGCGAAATATCGTCCAGATAGTATTGAAGTAGAGCTATTCCGTTCGATTGAAGGCGGGGACAAAGAATCTGTTGGCACATATGAAGTATCAGCAGAAAATGATTGGTCATTGACAGTCGATGATCTTCCAGCATTTAATACAGACGGAAAAGCATACAAGTATGAAATCGAAGAAGACGATGTGGCTGAATACAATTCAGAAGTAAATGGCTTCCATATTACAAACACACAAAAAACATACGCAATCGGTGATTATACTTGGATTGACCGGAATAAAGATGGCATTCAGGATGATAATGAAGAGCCACTCGAAGGTGTAACCGTTGAGTTATTTGATGAAGATGGCGAAAAAGTCGGCGAAACAAAAACAGATGAAAATGGTCGATACATCTTTGATGAATTACCAGCAGGAAAATACAAAGTGAAATTCACGCTAACAGAAGAGCAAGCGAAGAAATACAAGTTTACGAAGCAAAATACTGGTGACGATGCTACAAATGATTCTGATGCCAATGAAAATGGATGGACAACAGATATTACGTTAAATGAGAATAATGTCCAGTTAACGAAAGAATATGAAGATCAAGAATTCCACGCATCTGAAGGAATCGATCCAACATGGGATGCAGGCGTCATTGAACTTGTAGACATTGCTGGTACGAAGACGTGGAAAGACGATGATAGTGAAGATCGTCCAAAAACAATTACTGTTAAACTTTTTGCCAATGAAAAAGAGGTAGATGCAATAGAAGTAGAAGGGCCAGAATGGAACTTCAGCTTTACAGGTCTCGATAAGTACGATAAAAATGGTGAAGAAATCACATACACCATTGATGAAGTTGCAGTGGATGGTTATGAGTCAAATATCGAAGGTTTCGACATCACAAACGTTCGTACAGCTGAAACATCTGTAGAAGTAAATAAGGTATGGAAGGGCGACGATGAGTCCTCTCGTCCAGAAGTAATTACAGTTGATCTACTTCAAAATGGGGAAGTAATTGAAACTATCGACATTACAGCTAAGGATAATTGGAAATATAGTTTTACAGCACTGGATGCATTTGATTCAGATGGTGTAGCATATGAGTATACAGTTAAAGAGCATGATGTAGATAGGTATGAGTCTTCTATCAAGGGAACTAAAAATGGATTTGAGATAACAAATACATTTATTCCTGAAGAAGTACCAAATGATTCTGATAAAGAGGATCCAACCAAACCTGAAAAGGAAGATAAAGATCCTTCTAAATCAGGTCAGGATGAACAAGAGGATGAAAAAGGTACACCTGGAGTTGGTGGGAACTTACCAAACACCGCGACAAGCATTTTCACCATTGGGTTTATCGGTGCGTTACTATTGCTATCAGGTGTAGCAATATATCTAGGACGTAAAAGAAACAAAGCATAAATAAAAAAATCTTGCTATGAATCATTTCATGGCAAGATTTTTTTATGCACATTTAGAATTAAAAGAACATAGCTTATCATAAGCGTGGCAGTTTTTCCTGCATAAGAGAAGAAGTTTCTGGGTACAGATAAGGAAGGAAAACAAGCATTGCTAAACAATTCAGACAATTTGACGGTTACTTCAATTATCGGTATAATAGATTCAACAAAGTTGAATATAATTAAACGAGAGTTTAATTTTCGGTTATTTTGAAGGAGGGGAAAGTATGCGTTGGCCAAAAAATGTTCAAATAAAGGAAGTAGGACCTCGTGATGGCTTACAAAATGAGAAAATATGGGTACCGACAGAGGATAAAATTGCATGGATTAATATGTTATCTGAATCAGGTATAAAGGAAATTGAATATTCCTCATTCGTTCATCCAAAATGGATTCCCGCTTTAAGTGATGCAGTGGAAGTTGGAAAAGGAATTAAACGAAATCCTAATGTGACGTACTCTGCACTTGTGCCGAATGAAAAAGGGTTAGAAAATGCACTTGAGGCAGGCATTGATATGGCGTCTGTATTCATGTCAGCAAGTGAATCACATAATAAATCGAATATTAATAAGTCGATTGAAGAGACGTATCCCATTTTGAAAAACGTCATTGAAGGTGCCAAACAAGAGAAAAAGCGTGTTACAGGTTATGTATCGACGGTGTTTGATTGTCCATTTGAAGGAAAAGTGAATGTCGATGATGTATTACGTGTTTGTGAACGTTTATTTGAATTAGGTGTCGATGACTTATCGCTCGGTGACACGATTGGTACAGCGGTCCCTTCTCAGGTGGAAGATTTACTAGAAGCGGTCATTGATCGTTTTCCAAATCGTAGTATTATTATGCATTTCCATGATACACATGGGATGGCTATTGCGAACATCGTAACTGCGATGCAATACGGTATTACTCGTTTTGACGCATCTTTAGGTGGATTAGGTGGTTGTCCGTACGCACCAGGTGCAGCAGGTAATGTCGCAACGAATGATGTGCTTTACTTATTACAAGGATTAGACATTCAAACAGATGTTGATAGTGCTCAATTACAAGAGGCGACAAAGTTTATCCAGAGTGCTTTAAATAAAAAGTTACCAAGCCGAACATTTACTTCCAAATTAAGTGAAGAAAAACAAAAAGAGCGTTACGAAAAATATGAACAAGATGCTGCACCAGAACCAAATGAAGCATATCCGCAACGTAAACGTGAAATGATTTATTTCTTTATTAAAAACCAATACGATCGTTTTCGTAGTAAGGCGGAATAACAGACTAGGGCGACAGTGGTCGCTCTAGTTTTTTATTATGGGTACTTCTTTTATAATGGATAAAGTTTTTCGAAAGTGTATTTGTATACCTCATATAAGAGTTGTACAATCATCGCCCTCTTTTTTAAGTTTTTATATAATATGTGTTAAAATAATAGGTAGGTCTTTGAAGGGAGCGAACTCCGATAAGTATCGATCATATAGGAAAAAGAATTAAACAACTACGATTGCGACAGAAAAAAACACAACAACAAATTGCGGATGAATGCAACATATCAAAAAGCTTACTATCAAAAATTGAAAACGGGCAAACATCATCAGCTATAGCGACATTGTCGAAGATTTCTAATGCACTTGATGTACCATTAACATGGCTGTTGGAAGATGATGATGAAAAGAATCTCGTTTTATTAAAAAAAGGAGACCGTCAATCAAAGGTCGGCGATGAACATATGGGCTATTCATTCGAATTATTAGCAAATCGTTCGCCATATACAGGAGTAGAACCGACGATTGTCCATGTTACCCCGAAAGATGCGAATTTACGGGAAGAAATGTACACCCATTCGGATGATGAATTTATATACATTTTAAAAGGGACGATAAAACTAGCGTACGATGATGATGAATATATAATGGAACAAGGCGATACAGCCTATTTTACAGGAACAAAGCCACATTTATTTATTCCTGTAGACAATGAAGGGGCAGAGGTGCTTACATTATTCATTGAAACGGAAATGAGTGTAAATTAAAGAAAACGACGATAAAGGAGTGACTTTGTATGTGGTTTGATGTTGTAACGATTGTCATTACATTATTATTTGTCGGTTTTGTTTTTAAGAAAATATTACCTGCACGTGGGGTGGAGCAAATTACGGTAGATGAGTTGCGGCCGTTCTTAAAGGATGAAAATATTCAACTAATTGATGTGCGTCCTGCAGCGAAATATCATGAGTTTCACGTGTACGGGTTTAAAAATATTCCATTAAAAGAAATTCGTAAAGCAGCGAAAACATTGGACAAAGATAAAAAGACGATTTTAATTTGCCAAACAGGTGCTTTAGGAAATGAAGCGTCTAAAAGACTAAAAAATCGTGGTTTTACACATTTAGCAAATGTTCGTGGTGGTTTAAGTACGTGGGACCCGGCACATATTGACCGTACGAAATAAGAGGAAAGCAAAAGGGAGATATTTCACCTTTGCTTTCTTTTTTTATTTAATGAAAAATTTTAGACATCTTCTACATAGCTATATAACTATGGATAGGCTTTTAGTATAATAAAGGTAGGAAATAGGAAAGAGGATCCATATGAGAAAACGAATGATTGTATTTAGTATCGTGACTTTTTTGGCAATGATTGTTTTTGCCATTGTCTATCACGATGAACCCCGTGAAATAAACGAAGAAGTTGAAATATATACGAATGAAATGTCTGCAACGGAATTATTCATTCAAAAATATTTATTGTTGGAAAATGGTATGATTCGTACAAATTTTTCAGATCGAAAAGATGGTAAATTGGCTTTGTCAGAGTCGCTTGGACTATGGATGGATTATTTAGTAGCCAAAGGTGATATGACTCAATTTGAACGAGCATATAAAACGATGAAAGAAGAATTCCAACTATCCAATCATCTATTAAGTTGGAAAATTGAGGATGGAGAAAAAGCACAGACGAACGCATTAATCGATGACTTACGTGTGATTGAAGCGTTATTTAAAATGGGGGAGTTAACGAATAATCGTGATTATATCGATGAAGCGGTGGAGATGGCTAAGGCGATTAAAGACCATCATATAAGCAATGGATATTTTGTTGATTTTTATGATGTGGAACATGAAGAAAAAAATGATTTTACGACGATTTCATATTTGAAGCCAAATGCTCTTTTTTATATGGAAAAGTATAAAGTGTTGCAACCTAATGACGTGACAAACATGTTGACATTTCTTAAGCAACTACCGATAGAAAATGGTTTTTATCCCCAAACATATTATTTAAAAGAAGATCGCTTTGCATTTGAGGAGGAAGTAAATTTAATCGACCAAATTTATATTGGACTTCACCGTGAACAAGCTAGTGTTGATTCAAGTATTTTATTTGATTGGTTAAAAGAGACTTTTTATAAAGAAAATCAGTTATTTGGACGTTATGATGCACAGACAAAGAAGCCAACTGTTACATATGAGTCTGTTGCAGTGTATAGTTTAGCCATTATATACAGTTTAGAAAAAGGGGATCAAATTTTTGCTAAAGATGTATACGATAGAATGATTGAATTACGGGTTGCGGATGAAGGTGATCCTTATTTTGGTGGTTATGTAGCGGATGATAACACTGATACCCACTCCTTCGATAACTTATTAGCTAGCATCGCAGAAAGGAAGTTGAAACATGCAAAAGTTATTCCATAATCGACGTTATATGCTCTTTTTATTTTTTATATTTATATGTATTGTGAGTGGCACTACGTTCATGTTAGCACCCTACGGACAAACAGGAGTACTTTTATTTATATTGCTTTTATTCGTCGGCGCAGTTGGCTTGTTTTTGGGAACGATTGCCTCCTTAGGGGTGACACTCGTTTTATATTTTGTCATTGGGAGCTCTTATTTTTGGGCGACATTACCAGCTAGCATTGTCATTCAAACGGAAATCCCGTTTTTCCTTCTTGTCATATGGATGACTGGATTGTTATTGACAGCACTCTTTTCGGGTGTTTGTGCGACTAGAGTTACCATTTTATTCCGTGAAAAGGAATTACTGGAGGAGCAAATTCGGACAGTGGTGGCGACAGATCCGATTACAGGGTTTGATAATGCGTCACGTCTTATGTTTGAATTAGAAGCTGAATTTAGTAGATCGAAACGATATAGTCGAACATTTTCCTTTTTAATGTTTAAAATGCGCAATTATGATCAATTCCGGCAATTATATGGGGAAATGGAAGAACGCCGTTTGTTGCATCATTTATCTGAGCGTATTTATGCACATACGAGAAAAAGTGATATGCGTTTCCGGGTGGATAAAGATACGTTTGCAATCATTTTAACAGATACTCCTTTTGAACATGTACATATCGTACAGGAAAAAATTGATGAGGATATTCGTACGTTTCGGTTACGTAATAATAAACTAGTGACATTAACTTTCGATTATGGTGACAGTCATTTCGATGATACGTTAGAAAATTATGAAGATATTTTTGTTGATGCAAAGGAACAGGTCGATCAAAATGTCTCGTAAACTATTGATCATTCTATGTATTGTCGTTTGTATCGCATATATACATCCGATTAAAGTTTCGGCGACACCAACAAAGAATGTAGACATATTACTTTTATATGCCAATCAGCAAGATGCGGTGACAGAGAATGTAGCAAAGCTAGACGTTATTTTACATCACTTTTTTGAAGATGTAGTCATCTCTTCTGTTACAGAGGCTACTGAGGAGATGATTGAACAAGCTTCTTTCATTGTGTATGTGGCGGAAGATGACATAGTACTACGAAAAGATGTAGAGGATGCGCTAAGACAGGCTGAACAACCTATTATAACGATTAGTGAACAAACACCTGTATGGATGGACGAATTAGCAACTATACAAAAAAGAACGATGAAAAGTGTTAGTTTTGAGCCATATATAGATTCTTTTCCACTTGAAAGAGGGATGGCGTTCACCGAAGTAAATGTGCAAGATCGTAACCGAGTTTTATTATATGGCTATGACGGAAACAAGGCGGTACCATTAATGGTCCAAGTAAAACAACATTATTTTATCGGCATATCAACTTTAGATAATGTTTTATTACATCATATCGCAGAATGTTTTCATAATATTTTTCCAAACGATCATGAGGCGAACCATCTTGCTTACCTTCGTTTAGAAAATATCCATCCGTTAACAGATGTGGAAGCATTGCGTGAAATAGGAGCACTATTAGAAGCGCGTAACATACCATATATGCTAATGGTTCGGCCAGCTTATATGGATGAAGAAACGAAACGTGTCACTTATTTAAAAGATCAGGAAGAGCTATTACAGTTGCTACAAACATTACAAGAAGCAAACGGTACGGTCGTTTTTAATGGATATAGTAATGTGGCGAATGCTTCATATGAATTTTGGGATGGATATTTTGATCAACCAATGTACGGTGAGCAAGAAGAGCGAGAGCAGTTACTCAGTAAGTCGCAGTTTACAAATAAAGGCGATTATGAACAGTATATAGATGA
>DXHX01000033.1 GCA_019113205.1 Candidatus Pseudogracilibacillus intestinigallinarum
GATTTTGATAAACAAACGATATCTGGTGTAATCCCAGCACGTTCAAAACTGAAAAATGTACCAGTACGTCCACAACCTGCTTGAATATCATCGACAATTAGCAATATTTCAAATTTTCGTGCTATTTTTTCGATACCTCGTAACCATTCTTCGCTTGCCGCGTTAATTCCGCCTTCACCTTGTACCGTTTCAACGATAATAGCAGCGGGTAGGTCCACACCACTACTTGTATTATTTAAATAACTTTCAATTAATGAAAGTGAGTCTGTATTTTCATCATATGCATCAAAAGGCATGGAAACAGTATTTGTTAGTGGAATCCCAGCACCTTCACGTTTTGTCTGATTCCCAGTAATTGCGAGTGATCCGATTGTCATCCCATGAAAAGCGTTTGTAAAACTCATAATATTTGTTCTACCTGTTGCTTTTCTCGCTAATTTTAACGCACTTTCTACTGCGTTCGTTCCAGTTGGACCTGGGAACATCACTTTGTAATCTAAGTTTCTCGGTGCAAGAATAACATCATGAAACTTTTGTAAAAATGCTCCACGAGCTTCTGTTGCCATATCTAAACTGTGAGTAATTGCATCACTCGTAATATACTCAACTAGTTTATCTTTCATTTGTTCATTATTATGACCGTAATTTAATGTTCCAGCTCCAGCGAAAAAGTCGATATATTCGTTTCCGTCTACATCCCATAATTTATACCCTTTCGCTTTTTTAAATACAGTTGGAAAACTACGGCTGTAACTCCTTACCTCTGATTCATATGTTTCAAAAGTTTTCATTGTCACTTTGGAATCTTCCATTGTGATTGTCATTAATTTTTAATCCTCCATTATTTTTATTGAATTGGTCCAATACGGTACGTCAATTCTTTTTCGTGATCATCTGTTGGAAATTGTTCTTCTGTAAAACAGTCAAAAATAGCGCAATTTGCACGGTATTTCTTTGCCATTCCTCTAAATAAACTGCTAGAAGGAATGTTTGACGGTGTAACAGTTGCTTCCAAATATTTCACGTCTTCTGTTTCTTTTAATTGGCTTAAAATTCGATGAATTAGTTTCGTTGCCAGTCCGTTCCCGCGATATGTTGAATCAACGGCAACTTGCCAAACGAAAAAAGTGTCTGGAGCCTCAGGCTGAATAAATCCTGAAACAAAACCGATAATCTCTCCATCCTCCGTTTCTGCAACGATCGATGTATTAGAGAAAAATTTACTCCACATTAAATAACTATACGGAGAGTTTACATCTAACACTTTCGATTCTTCTACTATGCGAAACATTTCACTTCCATCGTCTTCTGTCGGGTTTCTAAAGTGAACTAATTCACCACTTTTTAATTCAATAGCCGTTTCTTTTATTAAAGTACTAACGGCGATTCACCTCCTATGAAATCTACACTATTAATCGTACCGATAGCAAAAAAAGTTTGCAAACCTCTCTCATCGTCATATAACGGCATAGTTTTTGTTCAGTATTGTTTAGCGTAAATTTTTATATGTTTATCTACGAATCTCTTTAAAATGGTCTTGTTTCTTCCGTTATCGTCGAGATTTATGTGAAAACGCTTTATTTTCTACTTGCATATACAATTTTATTTGATAAAATTGATATATAGATAGTGAATGGTTATTCATTTTTTGCGCTTTGAAATAAAGAAAGCGATTACAAAGAGGAGGATGTTAAAATGAAAGGCGAAACAGTTATTGTAACAGGTGGATCAAGTGGAATGGGGAAATATATGGCAAAGAGATTTGCGGATGATGGGGCAAATGTTGTTATTACGGGAAGAAATGAAGAAAAACTACAAGAAGTAAAAAAAGAACTAGAAGAAACAGCGTCTGGAAAAGTAGGCTTTGTGCAAATGGATGTTAGAAATGTAGATGATGTTGACCGTATGGTGAAAGAGACGGTAGAAATGTTCGGGACAATTGATCATTTAGTAAATAATGCGGCAGGAAATTTTGTTGTGTATGCAGAAGACTTATCTGTAAATGGTTGGAATTCTGTCATTGATATTGTGTTGAATGGTACGTTTTATTGTTCGCAAGCTGTGGGAAAATATTGGATTGATCAGAAAAAACAAGGATCGATGATTAATATGGTTGCAACATATGCATGGGATGCCGGAGTTGGTGTGGTACATAGTGCTGCGGCGAAAGCAGGCGTATTGAGTTTAACTCGTACATTGGCTGTGGAATGGGGATCGAAATATGGCATTCGTGTTAATGCGATTGCACCAGGGCCAATTGAGCGAACAGGTGGAGCGGATAAGTTAATGTTGTCGGAAGAAATGACGGAACGGACACGTAATTCTATTCCATTAAAACGTTTTGGAACACCGGAAGAAATCGCTGGTTTAGCTGCATTTTTATTCTCAAAAGATGCTGCATATATTAATGGTGAAGTAGTGACGATGGATGGAGGCCAGTGGTTGAATCAATTTCCGTTTTAAAATGGAGGGAATGTGATGGAGGAAATAGCATATAAACGACAAGACAATCAGAAGAAACGTCAAGTATGGTTGAGGGTTATTTATATTGTATTAGCTATTTTACTCATCGGTGTTGTTGGTACTATCATATATGGGTACAATTTTGTACATAAATCTTTGCCTATTGTAGAGGGTGAAGTTACTTTACCAGTAAAAGAAGAAGTGATTGTGGAGACAGATGAGCATGGAGTACCACATATAAAGGCAAAAAATATGCAAGATTTGTATACGGCACAAGGATATATACAAGCCCAACATCGATTGTTCCAAATGGAATTATCACGGAGGCAAGCGTCTGGTACATTGAGTGAAGTGATTGGTGAAGCGACTGTCGATAATGATAAGTATTTCAGAACTCTTGGATTAAGACGTGCTGCGGAAAAATCGTATGATGTATATTCAGACGAAGCAAAAGAAGTGTTGCAATGGTTTAGTGATGGAGTGAATGCTTATATAGAAGAAGCGGCTGACGATGGTACAATGCCAGTTGAATTTACTTTACTTGGCACAACACCTGAACCTTGGACACCTTTAGATTCTTTAACGATTGGAAAGTATATGGCATTTGATTTAGGTGGTCATTGGGAAAGGCAAGCGTTCAATTATTATTTGTTAGAAACATTTGATGAAGCGAAGGCTTTAGAATTATTTCCTTCCTATCCAAAAAATGCCAAAACGATGATAGAAGATGTAGAACTAGATATTGCAACAAGTTTTAAAGATGTGGTGGTTCCTGATGAATTTAATGGGAGCAATAATTGGGTCGTTAGTGGAGAAAAGACGACCTCTGGAAAACCTTATTTAGCAGATGATCCGCATTTAGGGCTTGCGACTCCGTCAGTATGGCTGCAAATGCATTTAGAGGCGGAAGATATGAATGTGAGTGGTGTTATTTTTGCTGGAGTTCCAGGTATTATTTTAGGGCATAACGATCAAATTGCTTGGGGTGTTACGAATACTGGACCAGATGTACAACAATTGTATATTGAAAAAAGAAATCCAGATAATGCTACCCAATTTTTATTTGAAGAAGAGTGGGAAGATGCAGAAGTAATTGCAGAGCCTATTATAGTAAAGGACGGAGAAACGATTGATTATGAAGTAGTAGAAACACGTCATGGTCCAATTATATCTGAATTTGCGAAGGAAACAGGGGCAAATAATGTGTTGTCCTTACGGT
>DXHX01000034.1 GCA_019113205.1 Candidatus Pseudogracilibacillus intestinigallinarum
AAGAACGTGAAGGGATTGTACATCGTTTAGACCAAGACACAAGTGGTGTAATTATTATTGCAAAAAACAATGATGTACACGCCCATTTAAAAAAACAATTTCAAGCTCATACAGTGACTCGTATGTATGAAGCAATTGTTTATGGTGTGGTGCCACATGATCAAGGTGTCGTTCGAGCACCGATTGGAAGAAATCCAAAAAATAGGTTAGAAATGGCAGTTGTAGAAGGTGGAAAAGAATCAGAAACAAAATTTCGTGTGTTAGAAAGATTTCAGCAATATACGCATGTAGAATGTGAACTTATTACAGGTCGAACACATCAAATAAGGGTACATATGAAATATATGAATCATCCGATTATCGGAGATGAAGTGTATACAAAAAAGAAATCGCCTTATATTAAAGGACAAGCATTGTTTGCGAAAAAAGTAAGTTTTGTTCATCCTGTATTAAATGAACAAATAACAGTAGAAGTCGAACAACCGTCGTATTTTAAAAGCGTCATTGAAAAGTTACAAAACATTACTTGACTTTTATGATGGATTTTGAAATAATAAAGACAACTTAAATAAGAAATCCTTTAAAAATAGTCCTGTGAGGCTAAAAAGGAATATACGGAATGTTTAGGGATACGTATGTCCAAAACCTTTTACCTCACATATAGGTAAAAGGTTTTTTTATATAATGTTTAGGGGGATTTAGAAGTGAAGAAGAAAACGGTCGTTCTAGATCAATCAGCAATTAACCGTGCACTAACGAGAATTGCACATGAGATTTTAGAACATAATAAAGGTGGGGAAAACCTCGTACTAGTTGGCATTAAAACTAGAGGTGTTCCAATCGCAAAACGTTTACAAGAAAAAATCGCTCAAATTGAACAAATTACAGTACCGATTGGGGAGCTAGATATTACATTATATAGAGATGACTTACAAGAAAAATCTACTGCTCCAACATTAATTGCAACAAATATTGATGTAGATATTCAAGATAAAACGATCGTTTTAGTTGATGATGTATTATACACTGGTAGGACGGTAAGGGCAGCGATGGATGCTGTCATGGATATCAGTCGTCCGTCTCAAATTCAATTAGCTGTTTTAATTGATCGCGGACATCGTGAATTACCGATTCGAGCAGATTATGTTGGGAAAAATATCCCTACATCAAAGGAAGAAGTAATCTCTGTAGGAATTACAGAACTAGATGAGATGGATGAAGTAAGTATTTTGGAAAAACAATTATAAATGTACCTTTAATTAAATCCAGAGAGATTTAAAAGGTGGCAATTAAACGAGATACGTATATGTATACATACGTATGCCTCTTTGCGACCTTTTGCAAAGAGGCATTTTTTATTGTCTAGGTACATCTTACATGAACAGAGAGGATGTCATTCATGAAACACTTTTTATCTGTAGAACATATGACCAAAGAGGAAATTATTGCGTTGTTGGATATGGCAGAAAAATATCGCCAAGATGAATACGAGTTAACGAAACAAGTATTTAGTGCAAATTTATTTTTTGAGCCTAGCACAAGAACAAAAATGAGTTTTATTGTTGCAGAGCGTAGATTAGGTATTGAAGCATTAGAATTTAATACAGAAAACTCAAGTATGAAAAAAGGCGAGACGTTATATGATACAGCAAAAACATTTGAAGCAATTGGAGCTGATGTGCTCGTTATTCGCCATGAAAGTGATGATTGGGCAGATGAATTAAAAGATAGAATGAATGTACCGATTGTCAATGCTGGTGCAGGGAAAAAAGATCATCCGACACAAAGTTTATTAGATGCAATTACAATATATCAAGAATTTGGTTCTTTTGATGGCTTAAATATCGTTATAGCAGGAGATATAAAACATAGCCGTGTCGCTCGTTCGAATGCACAAATGTTAACGAAATTAGGAGCCAATGTATACTTTACAGGTGCACCAGACTTTATGGATGACAGTTTAGCTTATCCATATGTAACGATGGATGAGGCAATTGAGATGAGTGATGTACTCATGTTGTTACGAATCCAACATGAACGTCATGATCAATTTTCAAGTTCTACCGTAAATTACAATGAACATTACGGGCTAACAATTGAAAGAGAAAAGAAAATGAAAGAACACGCAATTGTATTACACCCTGGACCAGTAAATCGTGGGGTAGAAATAGATACGACATTAGTGGAATGTGATCGTTCAAGGATCTTTAAACAAATGTCGAATGGAGTATATGTAAGAATGGCAGTATTAACAACACAACTATTAAAATGGGGGATTATTCATGAACATGATATTAAAAAACGCAACAGTACTTTCGGGGGACAACCAGTTACAAAAATGCGATCTGTTAATTGAAGGAGATACGATTAAACAAATTGCTCCAGAAATTAATATGGAAGTAGAACGGATTGTTGATTGTGAAGGAAAGTTAGTGACACCAGGATTTATAGATGTTCATATTCATTTACGCGAACCAGGTGGGGAGCATAAAGAAACGATTAAAACAGGTACGGAAGCAGCGGCTCGTGGTGGATATACGACGGTTTGTTCAATGCCTAATACGAACCCAGTACCGGATAGTGTAGAAGAGGTAGAGAGCTTATTTAACCGTATTAAGAAAGATGCTGTCATTCGTGTGTTACCATATGCAGCAATTACGAAAGGATTAAAGGGAGAAGAACGAACAGATATTTCAGCATTAAGTAAAACAGACATTTTTGCATTTACAGATGATGGAGTTGGAATTCAAACAGCAGGTCAAATGTTAGAAGCGATGCAAGAAGCGGCAGCAAATGACCGAGCAATCGTGGCACATTGTGAAGATAACTCCATTCTTTATGGTGGGGCAGTACATGAAGGTGATGTGAGTAAACGTTTAGGTTTACCAGGTATTTTAAATGCATGTGAATCCGTACAAATTGCACGTGATGTATTATTAGCAGAAACTGCAAATTGTCATTACCATGTTTGTCACGTCAGTACGAAAGAATCCGTTCGTGTCATTCGTGATGCAAAAAGAGCTGGGATTCGTGTAACAGCAGAAGTAAGTCCACATCACTTATTATTAACAGAAGATGATATTAAAGAAGATAATGCTGATTGGAAAATGAACCCACCTTTACGTGCAAAAGCCGATAGAGATGCATTACTAGAAGGATTACTTGATGGCACAATTGATTTTGTTGCGACAGACCATGCACCACACGCAGCAGATGAAAAAGCGGTCGGTATGGCTAAGGCACCATTCGGAATTGTTGGTTTAGAAACAGCGTTTCCTTTATTATACACACATTTGGTAAAAACGGGAAAAATGACATTGCAACAATTAGTGGATGCATTTACACGTTTACCAGCAGAAGTATTTCATATGCCATATGGAACATTAGAAGAAGGAAAAGTTGCAGATATTACTTTAGTGGATTTAGAAAAAGAAATGGTTATTGACAGAAAAGATTTTGTATCTAAAAGTAAAAATACTCCATTTGATGGATGGGAAGTTGCAGGTATTCCAGTAATGACGATTGCAGCAGGTAAAGTCGTATATGAGGATGATAAACATGAGTAAAAGAAAATTAATTTTAGAAGATGGAACAACTTTAGTTGGAGAAGCTTTCGGAAGTGAACGTGTAACAGAAGGAGCAGTTATTTTTAATACAGGAATGACTGGATATCAAGAAATAATGTCAGATCCAAATTATTTAGGACATATCGCAGTAATGACATATCCTTCGATTGGATCTTATGGTATAAATCGTGATGACTTTGAATCAATTACCCCTTTTATAAATGGTATTATTACGAAAGAAGTAAATGACGAACCGTCAAATTTTAGAAGTGAAGAAACATTAGATGCTTTTATGAAAAGACATCAAATACCTGGGATTGCTGGTATTGATACACGTATGTTAACGAGATTACTACGTGATAAAGGCTCTATGCGTGGAATGATTACAGATGCATCAGCAACATTTGAGTCTGTGCAAGAAGTGTTAAAAAAAGAAGAAACAAGTTTACTTGTTGAAAAAACATCTATTACAAAGCCATACATCGTACCGGGTGAAGGTGCAAGAGTCGTTATAATTGATTTAGGAATGAAACAAACGATTTTACATGAATTAACGAACTTACAATGTCATGTGACAGTAGTTCCGTATGATACAAGTGCAGAGGATATTTTACGCTTCAAACCAGATGGAGTGTTATTATCAAATGGGCCTGGAAATCCAACATTTGTGCAAACGACGATTGAAACAGTTCAAGCATTGTTAGGAGAAATTCCTATATTTGGAATCGGCTTAGGCCATCAAATATTTGCACAAGCATGTGGGGCAAACATTACGAAATTAAACCACGGGAATTACGGGAATAGTTTTCCAGTGAAAGATTTAGCTATTGATAAAACATGGATTACGACACAGAGTCGTCAATACTATGTAGCGGAGGCTTCGATAGAAAATACAGATTTAACTGTTACATTTCGTTCATTAAATGATGATACGGTGGAAGGTTTAAAACATAAAAAGTTTGATGCCTTTTCTGTACAATTTAATCCAGAAGGAGCGCCAGGTTCTAACGATACGAAATATTTATTCGAACAATTTATTGAAATGATGAAACAAAACAGGGTGAAAAATGGAGGCCAACAACATGCCTAGAAATGAAAACATTGAAAAAATCTTAGTCATTGGTTCAGGACCAATTGTAATCGGACAAGCAGCAGAATTTGATTATTCTGGAACACAAGCTTGTCATGCATTAAAAGAAGAAGGATATGAAGTAATTTTAGCAAATTCGAATCCAGCGACTATTATGACAGACTTTACAGTCGCAGATAAAGTATATATGGAACCACTCACAGTTGAATTTTTAAGTAAAATTATTCGTAAGGAGCGTCCTTGTGCAATATTACCGACATTAGGTGGTCAAACAGGGCTAAATTTAGCAATTGCATTAGATGAATCAGGGATTTTAGACCAATTCAATGTCCAACTTTTAGGTACTTCCTTAGAAGCGATTGAAAAAGCAGAAGATCGTGAAAAATTCCGTTCATTAATGGAAGAATTAAATGAACCAGTACCTCCAAGTGATATCGTAAATACAGTAGAAGCGGCAGTCCATTTTGCAGAAGAAATCGGATATCCAGTTATCGTTCGTCCAGCATTTACATTAGGTGGTACAGGTGGTGGAATGTGCGATAGCCGTGAGGAATTAGAACATATTGTTAAAAATGGATTAGCATTATCACCTGTAAATCAATGTTTAATTGAAAAAAGCATTGCAGGATTTAAAGAAATCGAATATGAGGTTATTCGCGATAAAAAAGATCAAGCGATTGTCGTTTGTAACATGGAAAACATTGATCCAGTAGGAATTCATACGGGAGATTCAATCGTGGTTGCTCCGTCTGTCACACTATCAGACAAAGAGTATCAAATGTTGCGTCGTGTTTCTTTAAAATTAATTCGTGCATTAGAAATTGAAGGTGGTTGTAACGTACAATTAGCGTTAGATCCGCATAGTTTCCAGTATTATATTATTGAAGTGAATCCACGTGTAAGTCGTTCGTCCGCGTTAGCTTCTAAAGCGACAGGATACCCAATTGCTAAAATTGCCGCTAAAATTGCTGTCGGATTAACATTAGATGAAATTAAAAACCCAATTACAGAAACGACTTATGCTTGTTTTGAGCCACAATTAGATTATGTAGTAACAAAATTCCCGCGTTTTCCATTTGATAAATTTACATCTGGAGACCGTAAATTAGGAACACAGATGAAAGCGACTGGGGAAATTATGGCGATTGGACGAAACCTTGAAGAATCATTTTTAAAAGGGGTTCGTTCATTAGAAGTAGGAAACGGAGACTTTCATTTAGATAAATTAAATGATGTGGAGCAAGATGTTTTATTAACACGTGTTGTAAAAGCAGATGACGAAAGAATGTTCGTATTAGCTGAATTATTACGACGTGGAATGACCATTGAGGAAATACATGAATTAACGAAAATTGATTTCCTTTTCTTACGTAAAATTAAACATATTATAGATTTAGAAGACCAATTAAAAGATGCGAAATATGATCAGGAAATGTTAGAACGAGTGAAACGTTACGGATTTTCAGATACGCAAATTGCACGTGTATGGGGTGTGGCGGAAGAAGAAGTATATGAATTCCGTAAACAACATCAAATTTTACCTGTATACAAAATGGTAGATACATGTGCAGCAGCGTATGAATCAAAGGCGCCATATTTTTATAGTACGTATGAACAGGAAAATGAATCTGTAAAAACAGACCGCGATAAGGTACTCGTATTAGGTTCTGGTCCAATTCGAATCGGACAAGGAATTGAATTTGATTATGCGACAGTACATTCAGTTTTAGCGATACAAGAAATGGGTTATGAAGCGATTATTATGAACAATAACCCTGAAACAGTATCGACCGATTTTTCTATTTCTGATAAGTTATATTTTGAACCATTAACACTAGAAGATGTCATGCACGTAGTTGAATTAGAACAACCATTAGGTGTAATCGTTCAGTTTGGTGGTCAAACTGCTATCAACTTAGCGGCAGGTTTAAAAGCACGTGGTGTGAATATTTTAGGTACAAGTTTAGAAGCAATTGACCGTGCGGAAGACCGTGAAAAGTTCGAAACTTTATTAGAAAAGTTAAATTTAATTCGTCCAAATGGAAAAGCAGTAACAAAAAAAGAAATCGTTGTAGAGACAGCGAATAATATTGGCTACCCTGTTTTAGTTCGACCATCATATGTTATTGGTGGAAGCCAAATGGAAATTGTCTATAACGATGAGGAATTAAATAATTATTTAAATAAAGTAGCGACCATTAATCCAGCTAAACCATTATTAATTGATCAATATATAACAGGTATCGAAGTGGATATTGATGCAATTAGCGATGGAGAGACGACGTTTGTTCCAGGAATCATGGAACATATCGAACGATCAGGGGTTCACTCTGGAGACTCGATTGCAGTATATCCACCACAACGTTTAAGCGATGTGGTAAAACAAAAATGTTTAGAAGCGACAGATAAAATTGCGAAAGAATTAAATGTAGTTGGATTATTAAACATCCAGTTCATCATTAAAGATGAAGATGTGTATGTAATTGAAGTGAATCCAAGAGCATCACGTACGATTCCGTTTTTAAGTAAAATTACTGGTGTAACGATGGCTAATATTGCTACACGTGCAATTTTAGGCGAAAAACTAGCAAATAAAGGATTAAAAACGGAAATTTTACCAGAATGTGAAAATGTGTATGTAAAATTACCAGTGTTCTCCTTTGAGAAATTACGTAGTGTTGATACGACACTTGGACCTGAAATGAAATCAACAGGGGAAGCAATTGGTTATGATAAAACATTAGAAAAGGCATTATATAAAGGTTTAATCGCTTCAGGTTTAAAGATTCCACATGAAGGTTCTGTATTAATGACAGTGGCAGATAAAGATAAACAAGAAGCATTTGAGATTGCCGAGCGTTTCCATGATTTAGGTTTCCAAATTTACGCGACAGAAGGTACGGCGAAATATTTACAAAATGAAGGGTTACGTGTAACTGCAGTAGATAAAATTGGTAGTACAGATACGAATGTACTTTCACTTATTACGAACGGGGAAGTTCAATTTGTGATCAATACTTTAACATCTGGAAAACAAACACGCTCAGATGGATTTAGAATTCGTCGGGAAGCAGTTGAACATGGTATTATTAGTTTAACGAACTTAGATACGGCAGAAGCGATTGTTAATGTAATTGAATCCACAACATTTAGTGCGAACAGAATGGTAGATAAAGGGGCATTATAAGCATGATTAAAAAAGAATCGATGAAAATCATTTCAACAAATGTAATTGCCAAAGAAACAGTAGAAATGGTTTTACACAATGAATATATTAGTGAAAATGCAGCTCCAGGACAATTTTTGCATATCTCAGTATCAGGATGTACGTTAAGACGGCCGCTATCCATTGCGGCTGTTGATCGTACTGCTAAAACGGTAACTATTTTATTTAAAATAATTGGAAAAGGTACGAAACGATTAAGTGAATATGTCGCAGGAGAAACTATTGATGTGCTAGGACCCGCAGGAAATGGTTTTCCTTTAAAAAACTTGCCGAAAAACGATAAAGTTTTATTAATCGGTGGAGGCATTGGTGTCCCACCATTATATTTTTTAGGATGTACCTTGAAAGAGTTAGGATATGATGTACAAGCAGTAATTGGTTTTCAATCGAAAGATTTTGTCTTTTATGAAGAACGATTTAAAAAATTGGGCGAAACAATCGTTGTAACGAATGATGGTTCTTACGGTGAAAAAGGTTTTGTTACAGATATGGTCGATAAAATTGTTCCATTTGATCGTTATTATTCTTGTGGTCCGGCTCCGATGCTGAAAGCTGTAACGAATACATTTAAAGATAAGGAAGGATATTTATCTTTTGAAGAGCGTATGGGCTGTGGTGTTGGTGCGTGTTATGCGTGTATCATACCGACGAACGACGGTTCAAATTATAAGAAAATTTGTCAAGATGGTCCAGTATTTCGGGCAGAAGAGGTGAGTTTATAATGGATTTATCTGTATCAATACCAGGTTTGGAATTAAAAAATCCGGTCATGCCTGCTTCAGGTTGTTTCGGATTTGGTAGGGAATATAGTCAGTTTTATGACTTAAGTAAGCTTGGTGCAGTCATTATGAAAGCGGCGACTGGAGAGGAACGATTAGGAAATCCAACACCTCGTGTAGCAGAAACAGCTTCAGGCATGTTGAATGCAATTGGATTACAAAATCCAGGCGTAGAAAAAATTGTGGAAACAGAAATTCCCTTTTTAAGTAAATTTCATATACCGATCATTGCTAATGTTTCGGGTAGTACGATGGAAGAATATGTGAATGTTGCAACAGTTTTAAATGAAGCCGAAGATTTACGAGCGATTGAACTCAATATTTCTTGTCCAAATGTAAAAGAGGGAGGAATTCAGTTCGGAATCGATCCTCATATGGCAGCTACAGTAACAGAAAGAGTGAAGCGTGCGAGTAGAGTACCGGTTTATGTGAAATTATCTCCCAATGTAACGAATATTGTAGATATGGCAAAAGCGATTGAATCCGCTGGAGCTGACGGATTATCGATGATCAATACATTAACTGGGATGCAAATTCATTTACCGACACGTAAGCCAGTGATAGCGAATAAAACAGGTGGTTTATCTGGTCCAGCTATTAAACCTGTTGCAATTCGGATGATCTACGAAGTGAAGCAACATGTAAACATTCCGATTATTGGAATGGGTGGAATTGAAACGGCAGAAGATGTGTTAGAATTTTTACTTGCAGGTGCAGATGCAGTAGCAGTAGGGACGGCAAATTTTCAAAATCCATTTGTATGTCCAGAAATTATCGATGCATTACCTAAAGTGTTAGAAACATATGGATTTTCATCCGTAAAAGAAGCAACTGGAGGAGCGCACAAGCATGAATAATGGAATGTATTTAGCGTTAGACTTTCCGACGTGGGAAATGTCCAAACAATTTTTAGAAGAAAATAATTTACATGAAGTTCCAGTGAAGGTAGGTATGGAACTTTTTTATCGCGAAGGTATGCATGTCATTGAAGAATTGAAAAAAAGAAACCATCCAATATTTTTAGATTTAAAATTACATGATATTCCGACGACGGTCATGCGTGCAATGAAAAATTTAGCACATGCGGAAGTAGATCTTGTGAATGTGCATGCAATCGGTGGAAGTGAAATGATTAAACGCGCTAAAGAAGGATTAACGTGTGTAAATGATAAGACGAAATTAATTGCCGTTACAATTTTAACATCGATGGACGAAATGGAAATGGCACGTGATTTACGTTTACCGAATAATATTAATGATAATGTATTACATTTATCTACTTTAGCTAAGCAAAGTGGAGCGGACGGTGTCGTTTGTTCGGTACATGAAGTACGAGCAATTAAAGAGGCTTGCTCCAATGAGTTTTTAACAGTAACACCAGGTATTCGTTTAATGAATTCAAAAGATGATGATCAAAAACGAGTTGCAACACCAGCGATGGCGAAAGAACTAAATTCAGATTATATCGTAATTGGTAGAAGTATTACTATGGCAGAACAGCCGTTTGATGCGTATAAGCAAGCGTTAGAGGAGTGGGAAAATGGAATTACAAAATAAAGTAGCTAGAGCATTGTTAGAAATTGAAGCAGTTCAAATTAAAACAGATGGTTATTTTACTTGGACTTCAGGGATTCAGTCGCCAATTTATTGTGATAACCGTCTAACGATGTCATATCCTGAAATTCGTACACAAATTGCAAAAGCTTTTGCAGAAAAATTAGTGGAATTAAATATGACACCGGATGTGATTGCAGGTTGTGCTACAGCTGGAATTCCACATGCAGCTTGGCTTGCGGATGAATTAAATGTTCCGATGGCATATGTTCGTTCGAAACCAAAAGGACACGGAAAAGGCAATCAAATAGAAGGGAAGGTTGAAATAGGTCAAAAAGTTTTAGTAATTGAAGACTTAATTTCTACTGGTGGCTCTTCTATTGATGCAGCAAATGTTCTACGTGAAGAAGGAGCGGATGTTCTAGGCGTGTTTGCCATTTTCACTTATGGATTACAAAAAGCGGTCGATCGATTTAAGCAAGAAGATTTATTTATGGATACGATCACAAATTTTGATCATTTATTAGACGTTTTACGAGAAGATGGTAAAATAAATAGTGAGGATACATCCCGCTTATTAAAATGGCGTGATCAATTATAAAATACGATAGTAAAGTAGTGGTATGAAATGAAAATTGATGATTATGAATTACTTATCCAATTAAATAAAATCGGAACGGTTCGGGGAACAGCAAAGGCAGTTTTAATTTCACAACCGGCAGTCTCCCAAAGATTGAAATATATTGAGGAGTATTTTGGTGAACAAATTTTTATCCGTACATCAAAACGTTTAAAATTAACACCGAGTGGTGAAATCATTTTAAAACATGCTCAAGAAGTAGTAGAACGTGAAACAGAAATAAAAAATACATTAGCTGCATCTAGTATTGAAGTTCGTGGTACGTTATCCATTGCTTGCTCATCATTGATTAGTCAACGATATTTACCGACGATTTTAGCAAAGTTTACAAAGAAGTTCCCATTAGTATCTATTGATTTAGTAACAGGGATGAGTGAAAATATAAAACGTGATTTTAATAAATACCACATTACAATCGTACGTGGTGAAAAAATTAAAGATAGCACTTCTGTATTATTGTTTAAAGATCCACTTTATATTTTTGATACAGAGCCTTTTGAAAATAAAGAGGTGAAAAACCGACCACTTATTTCATTCAAAAGTGATGACGATTTACATGAGTTAATGAATCATTGGCTATTTTACCGCCAAGATCAAATTCAACCGATTCAAAAAATT
>DXHX01000035.1 GCA_019113205.1 Candidatus Pseudogracilibacillus intestinigallinarum
CCCCGAAGTTGCAAGAATACGCCCCGAAGTTGCAAGAATGTGGCTCGAAGTTGCAAGAATACGACTCGGAGTTGCAAGAATACGACTCGGAGTTGCAAGAATGTGACTCGAAGTTGCAAGAATACGCCCCGAAGTTGCAAGAATGTGACTCGAAGTTGCAAGAATACGCCTCGAAGTTGCAAGAATACGACCCGAAGTTGCAAGAATACGACTCGGAGTTGCAAGAATACGACTCGGAGTTGCATAAATAAAACTCTAACTTTGTGGAGTCATTACCTTCACACTGGTGGTTTTGATTTGTTGTATTTTTTGCTCATTCGCTATCGTATATAAAAATAAGAATCGCTAATTTGCAGACGAAAATATTAAATTTATCGTATGTAGTTAAAACGCTTACATATATAGTATAATAGAGAATAGCTTATCAACTACTTTGTTGGAAGTATAGGACAAGTTAAACTGGTGTAAATAGAAACATCGAACATAATAAGAGGGGTGGACGTAGTAGTGATCAATGAAATAAAACATGCAATTCAGGATGAGTACGCAGATGATTTTGCTTGGTGTTACGGGTGTGGTAGGTTAAATGAAACAGGTTTACATTTACGAACAGGCTGGGATGGAGATAAAACGGTGACAATATATCAACCACGTGATGAGCATAAAGCGATTCCGGGATTTATTTATGGAGGTCTACTCGCATCATTAGTCGATTGTCACGGTACTGGATCGGCAGCGATTTTTCTCCATCGAAAAAACGGTCATGAACCTGGTGATGGGGTGGAAGCACCGAGATTCGTTACAGCATCATTACATGTTGATTATTTAAAACCAACACCCGCTAATACTATATTGAAAGCAGTTGGTATAGTAGAAGAAATTCATCCGAAAAAATATAAAGTAACTACAAAAGTTTATGCAAATGATACAGTTGTAGTAACTGGTGAAGTTGTTGCAGCATTAATGCCAAAAACTTTTTTAGCAAACTAGTAAATTTGAATTTTATGGGATCATCTTATCTGAAAAATTGCATTTTCTCTAAGGGGAAATGCAATTTTTCATGCCTTTTAAGGTACAAAATGTTCGTTTTGTACCTTTGCGGAAAAGAGATTCCTCTCTTATGATAAGAGTGCACCGAACAATATGGCTTCTATCACTAAATAAAAATTGGGGAGGGATCAAAAAAGTATTTGCATTATAATGAACATAATGGGAAAAGTTCTACATCATAATCATGTAGGAAAATATTGGGGATTCAATATGGAGTGAATGATTTGATAGATGTTTGTGTACATGCACAAGCATCTCTTTTTTTTATCAAAATTCTTATGATACAATAAGGGTAGATTATAAGGTAGGAGAGTATGCTTATGGTAGTGAAAGCGAAGGTAGAAAGCCCAAAAACATATCCCATTATTGTTCCGACACAGTTAGGGAACTTACAAACTTTAAATTATTACCTCGTTCATCAAGGAGAGGATCTAATATTAATTGATGCGGGAGCGGAAAATGACGCTTGTTGGGATGCATTGATCGACACTTTACATGCAAATGATTATACATTACAAGATATAACGGCGATTATTTTAACGCATAATCATGCAGATCATATAGGAATCGTGAATCGAATTCGTAAAGAAATTGATGTACCACTTTATGCACATGAAGATGCCATCATTCGTTTAAAACGCGATACAGACTTTTTAGAAAAACGAATTGCATTTTTTACGGAATTATATCAGGAGATGGGTTGCTTAACAGAAGCAGAGCCATTAATTGAACGTATGGTTCAATCGATTCATAAAAATGCCCATCAAAAAATTAATGGCCCTATCATTCCTCTAAAGGAGGGCGATACCATTTTTGGCTTTGATGTTATTTATGTTCCAGGTCACGCACCAGACCATATATTTTTATGGCATAAAGAAAGTAAGACGGCATATGTAGGAGATTTAATTTTGTCACATTCGCCGAGCAATGCGTTGGTGGAACTGGATAAAACAGGTGAACGGACAAAATCATTAGTATTATATGAACAATCATTACAAAAATTACGTACTTATGAACCAGCCATTGCCTATAGTGGACATGGCGAAATTATACATGATCCAATCGAATTAATTGATCAAAAATTAAACCGTATAGAAACGAAGGCGGACCGTATTTTAGCGCTATTATATGAAGAAAAAACAGCGGCAGAAATTGCAAAAGAAATGTATAAGGAACGTTATGAACCATTACTTCCATTAGTCATGTCGGAAGTAATCGGACACTTAGATCGCTTGTATGCACTACAAAAGGTGACACAAACTAGAAAAAACGGAATCATTTATTATAAAAAACATATGTAGAGGTGTATACGATGAAGGTAGGAATTATTGGAGCAGGGGCTATTGCAAATTATATTTTAGAAAAAGAAAAAGATCACACATATGAAGTAACAAGTATTCTTGTAAGAGATATGGAAAAATATCGTGAAATTAGCAATAAGTATCATGTAACTTTATATACAGATGTTCAAGCATTTATCGATTCTGGCGTAGATATCGTTGTAGAAGCAGCTACAGTGGAAGCGGTGCAAGCGTATGTGCCGCAAATTATCGAACAAAAAGATGTCGTTATTATTAGTATCGGTGCATTTGTTGATGATGCATTTACACAAGAAGTAACATCTATTGCGGAGAAAAATAATCGGAATATCTTTTTACCATCAGGGTCGATTGGTGGCTTAGACTTAGTACAAAACGTGTTGGCAACAAAAAATGTGGAACATGTATCATTAACGACACGAAAAGCAGCACATACTTTAGTAAGAGAACCGATTACAGAAGAAAAAATTGCTTTTCAAGGAAGTGCACGGGAAGCAATTGCTGTGTATCCAAAAAACATTAATATTTCCATCGCATTATCTCTTGCTGGAATTGGATTTGATCGAACAAAAGTGACGATGATTGCTGATCCTCATGCAACAAAAAACACTCATACAATTGAAGTCGAAGGTGCATTTGGGAAGGCTAGTTTTACGATTGAAAACAACCCATTACCTTCTAATCCGAGCACAAGTTATTTAGCTGCAATTAGTGTGATTGGAACGTTAGAGCGTCAACATGGTGTCATTCGCATCGGGCAATAAATAGACGAACTTTCTATTATTTCCTGGGAAATAATAGAATTTTGTCGAAATGTTACAGGGAAAGCTAACTTTTACAATAGGTTTACACTTTGATTAAATAAGCGAAATATAAACATACTATGAGAAAAAATCGGGTATGGTATGTAGTAGAAAATATTTTGATTATGTAGAAGACAAAGGGTGAATGGAATGGAAAGAAATGCTTTTTTTGATAATGCGAGACTATTATTAATAACGTTGGTTGTCTTTGGACACATTATTCAACCAATAACATTTGATTCGAAGTCATTGGCAACATTATATACATGGATTTACACATTCCATATGCCTGCATTTATTATGATTGCAGGTTATTTTGCAAAAGGGTCTAGTGATAGTAAATATTTATTCACATTAGCAAAGAAACTATTAATTCCGTATGTTATTTTTCAGGTAGTTTATACAGGGTATTACTTTTTAATCGATAAAAAAGATTGGTTAATCGATAGTATCTTTTATCCGCACTGGTCGTTATGGTTTTTATTTAGTTTGTTTTGCTGGCATATGCTATTAATTTTATATAAACATGTACGTCCTGTAGTTGGAATTGTTATTGCAATCATTATCGGTGTGACAATTGGTTACTTTGATTCGATTGGACATATGTTTAGTTTGTCACGAACATTCGTATTTTTCCCGTATTTCTTAATCGGGTATTGGATATCTGAGCAACAAATGATGGCATTAAAACGTGTTCCAATAAAAATTGCTAGTCTTGTAGTGATGACCGTATTTGCAGTAGCAATCTATTATTTACCAGATGTAAATACAGACTGGTTGTTAGCATCTAAGTCATATGGTGCATTAGGTGTTGAGTGGGGCGGAAGTGTATTTAGATTTACAGTATATATGACTTCCTTGCTCATGGCATTCAGTGTGTTAGCATGGATACCGAAACGACGCTTCTCCTTTACAAAATTAGGGGAGAGAACATTGTACGTATATTTACTACACGGTTTTATCGTACAATATTTACGCCAAGAAGATATTATTCAAGTGACGAATATATTTGATTTTATCGGCGTCATTGCAATTACTATTATCATTGTATTCTTGTTATCAAGTAAATTTTTCATGACAGTGACAGAGCCAATGATTGAATTAAGCACTAGACGTTGGAATAACTTTAAAAATAGAAATAGAGATGCATATTAATAAAGCAAAAACGATGATCTTAATAAAGGTCATCGTTTTTGTTGTGCATTTGAAAACCCTGGCTCTGCCGGGGGTTCTAAATAGCTTTTAGCGTGGCATTAAAAATGCCACCTTCTGTTATAAGATAAAGTTGGTTTTCCGACCACCATATCTTACAAGAGAAGGAGGAAATCCTAATGCAGGATAAGAATAGTTTAAGCACATACACAGTGGAGATGTAAGTATCATATTGTATTTGCACTAAAATACAGACGACAAATTATTTATGGAAAATACAAAAAGAGTATAGGGGAAATTATCAGAAGTCTTTGTGATAGAAAAAATGTAGAGATTTATGAAGCAAATGTTTGTAGGTATTCCACCAAAATTAAGTGTCTCTAAATTGATGGGTTATCTAAAAGGGAAAAGTAACTTAATGTTTTTTGATCGTCATGCAAATTTAAAATACAAATATGAAAATTAGGTAGTTGCAAGAATACGGATCAAAGTTGCAAGAATACGGGTCGAAGTTGCAAGAATGCGGGTCGAAGTTGCAAGGATACGAGTCGAAGTTGCAAGAATACCGGTCGAAGTTGCAAGAATACGAGTCAAAGTTGCAAGAACCAAACTCCAAACCTGCATGAACGTAACCATAAAGCCCAATCATCTCCCCACAAAATGGAAATAGGAGTTTTGGTGTAGAGGATATTTTGTGGATACAGTAGGAAGAAACAAAAATCAAATCCAGAAATATATTGGAAATCAACTAAAAGATAGCGATCAATTAACGCCATTCGAAGAGTACAATCCTTTTACCGGACAACGAAATAAAAAAAGATAGCAATAAGAGATTCTTAAAGAATCCGTGCGTGAATGTGGTGCATAGGGGAGACCGTTCAGTGAGCCCTTTAGGCTGAGGCCGGTAATGAAGGCTTTCAGTCGCAGAGCAAACCATTAGTTCACACTGGTGGTTTTGATTTTATGATGTCACTTGTTTCAGTTGGTTTGTTGCAATATTTAAGAGAATAACGCCGACAATAATAATCACTAATCCAATCAAATTTAGTAAAGAAAGTGATTCTTTAAAAAAGAAATACCCGACAAATGCTGTTCCGACGGTACCAACCCCAGCCCAAATACTATAGCCAACACTAAGTGCGATTGTTTTTAATGCTAAAATTAAAAATAAGAAAGATAAACAATATGCACCAATAAGAATAAGCGTAGGGGTAAGCATTGTAAAGCCTTCTGAAAGTTTCAACATAGAAGCCCCTAGTACTTCTAATATAATAGCAATCATAATATATAGATAACCTTTCAATATAGATCCCCCTTTGTTATAACCGCATTAATACAATTCCGAATATTAGCAGGCCGATACTTCCAGCAATTTTCCAATTAAATGGTTCTTTAAATAGAAAAAATCCAACAATGGCAGTTAATGCTGTACCAACTCCACTCCAAACCGCATAAGAAAAACTTAGTGGAATGGATACAAGTGTTAATGATAATAAATAAAATGATAAAATATATCCGATGACAATGCCTAAAATAGGGAGTTTATTATGAGTCATGGTGGACATTTTCATCATCGTAGAACCGAACACTTCTGAAATGATTGCAGATGTTAAATAAAAAAATCCCATTAATATTCCTCCGTTGTCAGTTTTTCGCATTCATATTGTAGTAATTTTGTTACTTGTTGAATGGACGAAGGGGTGAAATCATATGTAATAGAAAACCAGACACCATCACAGATTAAACGGAATGTAAGAATGCTCTGTTTATTTCCTTTATCTGTATCAAACGCCTTATTCCATTTATGTAAAGTTTGATCCCATAAAGCTTTACATGCTTTTTCTTCTAAAGATGTGATAAAAACAGCAGGTAATAAAATGTTTTGCTCATTTTGTATATAATCAATCGTTGCATGTCCATATGCTCGCGTAAATACATATGATCCATGTAATTGTTCGACGTAGTGATTCATTTTCATTTCAAATTGTTCAATGACGAATTCATTCATACGTAATAATAAGTCACTTTTACTTTTGAAATGATATAGTACGCCACCTTTTGTGATATTTGATTTTTTAGCTAGTGCTTCCATTGTAAAGTTTTGGACGCCATCTTCATGTATAATTTTTGCGGCATTAATAAGTAGTTCTTGTTTTTTATCCATTTTACCCTCTCCCACTATACTGGACGTTCAGTATAGTATATTACATGACTCGTAGTAAAAAGGCAATAAAAAAAGACCTCAGTAAGTTACTGAAATCTCTTTCGTTCGTTTACTTCCATTGATTCATCCCGCCGATAACATTCGTAATCTGTTCAAATCCATTCTTTTTTAAAATCTTTGCTGCTTGCATGCTACGCACCCCGCTTTGGCAAATGACAATAATTTCTTTAGATGGGTCTAGAGAGTGGAAAGATTGTTTTAATGTTTGCAAAGGAATATTTTGAAACTGTTTAATATGATTTCCTTCGTATTCACCACGGGTACGAACATCGATAAATTGTATATCTTTTTGTTTTAATTTGTTCCTTAAAGCATTCGTATCAATCGTTTGCACACCTTTTGCTGGCATTGCACGTGCAACGAAAATCCAAAAGATCACTCCAAGTAATATCCAAAATAACATATCCATTTAATCACCTCTTATTATCTATAAAAATAACATACCTCAAGGGGTATATAAGCGCAAGGTATTTGCTCACCTCTATGAAAGAGGAAAGCAAATAATTATGATATAATGAATATTCAGAATATTTTATTGGAGGGATTTCCGTGAAAATACATAAATTCGTCATGCCAGAAGTAATATTTGGAACAGGGTCCATTTCTCAAGTTGGAGAAAGTTGCCTTCGGTTAGGTGCACAACATGTGCTTATCGTAACAGATAATGGAGTTATCGATGAAGGATGGTTAAAAGAAGTAGAGAACTCCTGTCAGGAAGTCGGACTTGCGTATACAGTTTTCTCGGATTTAACATCCAATCCAAAAGATTATGAAATACATAAGGGACATACTGCATATAAGGAGTCAAAATGTGATGCAATATTAGGTGTCGGCGGTGGTAGTGCAATTGATGTAGCTAAAGCAATTGCGATATTAGCGACAAATGGAGGGGATATTATCGATTATGAAGGGGTGGATAAAATTAATGCCCCATTACCTCCATTAGTGATGGTACCAACAACAGCTGGATCTGGTTCGGAAGTGTCGCAGTTTTCCATTATATTAGACTCTAATAGTGAACGGAAATTTACAATCATTTCAAAATCGCTTGTTCCGGATATTGCGATTGTAGACCCAGAGACTTTGATAACAAAAAGTGCATTTTTAACTGCAACAACGGGGTTGGATGTGTTAACACATGGCATAGAAGCGTATGTGAGTATTGCTGCAACGCCTTTATCAGACGTGCACGCAAGAAATGCTATTAGACTTGTTGCTAATAATTTGCGCCAATCGGTAGCTTCTAAGTTGAATAGGGAAGCGAAGGAAAATATGGCGATGGCAAGTTTACAAGCAGGTTTAGCCTTTTCAAATGCAATATTAGGAGCAGTACATGCGATGAGTCATGCTATCGGTGGAAGATTTTTATTGCCACATGGGGATGTGAATGCGATTTTACTTCCTTATGTGATGGAGTTTAATTACGTAGCAATACCTGAAAAATTTGTCGATATTGCTAAATTACTCGGTGTTGATGAAGAATCCGTTACGATATTAAATGCTGGAGCAAAAGCTGTAGAACATGTACAGGCACTATCAAGGCAAATCGGTGCACCACAACGATTAAGTGAGTTACATTTAACTGAAAAAGATGCTGCAATTGTAAGTGAATTTGCATTAAAAGATGCATGTATTATTACAAATCCACGGGATATTTCGAAGGAGGATATCGAAAGTTTATTTATAAAAGCATTGTGAGGCGATATCGATGATAGAAAGAGAACAACTAATAGACAAGCTCGTTGGAGTTCAATCCTCTAAACAAAATTATTATACACAGTTAAAGCAGACGATTTTAGAGCTAGAAAAGAAAAATACACAACTTGAAATTATAAATGATGTGATGAGAAGTTTTAATATTGAAATGTCGATGGATGAAATGTTGCGTCATATTTTGGAGAAATTGAATAAAATTTATCCATTTCAAAGATTGGGTTTAAATCGATTTGATAAGGAAACAGATGAACTATATGTGACGAATGTATATCCAACAGATACGACATACCCATATATTGGAACGTTTATACCGATTGAACAATCTATCTATTGGGAAGTAGTCGAACAAAATAATTATAAAAATTATCATTTATCAGAAGAACAATCTTATACAGAAGATAAATCTTTTTTACATATAGGTTTACAACAAGTACTTATTTTCCCATTGCGGTCTAAAGGAAATATTATTGGGACTTTTAGTTTGGGAACAGAAGATACTTTGACTTTTGAACAAGCTGAAATTAATTTTTTTCAACAGTTAAGTGATCAACTTGCTGTATCAATAGAAAATGTATTTTTATACCAAAAAATGCTTCAAAGTAAGGAAGAATGGGAGCAAACATTTTCGGCTGTACTTGATGCGATAGTTTTAGTGGACTTAAATGGAAAAATTTTACGTGCGAATGAAGCTGGTAGTGCTTTATTAACGAAATATCGTTGTATGGAAAATATTCATACGCTACTGTATGAAACGATGCTTCCAACGCAGAGTATGATTCAACAATGTGCCTCGACAGAACAAGTGACTTATGAAGAAATAAAGATTGCTGAGGAAACGTATGAAGTGTATGCGTATCCGTCTCTAAATGATGAAAATGAATTATACCATATTATTTTGTATATGAAAGATGTGACGAATAAGCAGCTGTATGAAATGCAATTAATTCAATCGAGTAAATTGGCCGCAATTGGAGAAATGGCAGCAGGAGTAGCACATGAATTAAATAATCCATTGACAGCAATTTTAGGGAATACACAATTATTATTAAGAAAAGCAAAAGAACAAATGGAAATAAGTTTATTAGAAGATGTTTTGGGAGCAGGGAAAAGATGTCAAAATATCGTCCGCAACTTGTTAACTTTTTCAAGACAAGATGCATATTTATTTGAAAAATGCTCTATGAATGAAGCTGTACAAACGGTGTTAAGTTTAGTAGGATATCAAATTTCGCAAAATCATATAAAATTAGAGACCGATTTACAAGAGAATTTATCTTCGTTTTTGGGAAGTATTCAACAAATCGAACAGGTCATCATTAATATATTATTGAATGCACAAGATGAATTAGTGCATTTGAACCGTCATGATGGACAAATAATTATTTCATCAAGAGAATGTGCGGACGCCATTTATTTATCAGTTCAAGATAATGGAATGGGGATGACTGAATCTGAAAAACAAAATATTTTTGATCCTTTTTATACGACGAAGGAAATTCAAAAAGGAACTGGGCTTGGTTTATCTGTCAGTTTAGGGATTGTTGCATCCCACCACGGTGAAATTTTTGTTCAGAGTGAAAAAGGTGTCGGAAGTACATTTACGATAAAATTACCAAAATGCGAATAGGAGGATTTCATGGTAAATATTTTAGTCATTGATGATGAGAAAACGGTTGGAAACTTTTTAACGTATTTTTTTGAAGAAAAATTATATCATGTAACGGTTGGGTACAGTGGAACAGATTATGATCGATTAATCGAAGAACGGACATATGATTTAGCGATGATCGATGTTAAGTTACCAGACCGAAATGGATTAGATATATTAGAACATATAAAACAAAATCAACTATCTTGTAAAACCATTATTATGACAGGATATAGTACAGTGAAAATCGCAGTAGATGCCATTAAGTTAGGGGCAAATGATTTTATTGAAAAGCCTTTTGATGATATTGATTTATTAGAACAAACAGTTGATCAATTGTTGGAAGGACAGATGACTGTCATGGAGGATGATATAAGACAGTTAACGGCGATGAGTGGTATTATCGTTGAAAATAGTGTAGTAATGAAACAATTACTTACTTTTGCATATAAAGTAGCGACGAAAAATGTAAATGTGTTTATCCAAGGAGAGACTGGAACTGGAAAGGAATTGATTGCGCATTTTATTCATCTTGCCTCACATCGAAATGACCAGCCATATATTCGAATTAATTGTGGGGCGCTCTCTGAGACACTTTTAGAAAGTGAATTATTTGGTCACGAAAAAGGGGCCTTTACAGGAGCGACAAAGGAAAGAAAAGGTGTCTTTGAGATTGCAAATCACGGCACGCTTTTTTTAGATGAAATTGGTGATGCTTCTTTGGCAACACAAGTAAAGTTATTGCGTGTCATTGAATCAGGTGAATATATGCGTGTTGGAGGAGAAACATTAAAAAAAACGAATATCCGTATTATTTCAGCAACGAATGTCGACTTGAAGGAAGCGGTAAAAGAAAAGAAATTTCGAGAAGATTTATATTATCGATTAAATGTAGTCGAATTAAATATTCCGCCACTGCGCGAACGAAAGGAGGATATTGTTCCGATAGCAACATACTTTTTACATAAACTGAATGAATCATTTATGTTGCATGTCGATACAAAAACGTTGTTAAAGACATACGATTGGCCAGGAAATATTAGAGAATTATCCAATATGATGAAACGTGCAGTTTCCTTGTTAGAACCAAATGAGAAGATAATTGATGCAAAGTATTTCTCACATCTTACTAGTAGCATTCCGGACGAGATATCCACAAGCAAGAAAAAGGAAGAAGTAAATTTTGAAGAAAAAATACAAACTTTTCAACAATTGGTGATAAACATGTGGAAAGATGAAGAAATTTTGCCTTTAAAACCAATATTAGAAGAAATTCAACAGTTAGAAGATTATATCGGTAAACAATATATTCACAAAGCGTTGAAAAAATATATTGGAAATAAGCAAAAAGCGGCAGAAGCTTTAGAAATTACACCACGTCAATTGAGGTATTTATTAAAAGAGAAGGATATAAGATGAGGGAGAATTCATCTTATATCCTTTTAAACTTGTGAAAGTTAGTTAGAAAAAGCCTAATTTTTGCTCGCTATAGCTGACGAGTAAGTTTTTCGTTTGTTGATAATGATTTAACATCATTAGATGTGTTTCACGCCCGATACCTGAACTCTTATAGCCACCGAATGCAGCGTGTGCTGGATATGCGTGATAACAATTTGTCCATACGCGGCCAGCTTGAATATTACGGCCGAAGCGGTATGCACTATTTGCTTCACGTGACCATACACCAGCACCTAAGCCATATAATGTGTCATTGGCAATGTCGAGTGCTTCTTCTTCGTCTTTAAATGTCGTAACTGAAACAACTGGTCCGAAGATTTCTTCTTGGAAAATGCGCATTTTATTATTTCCTTTGAATACTGTTGGTTTAATATAATATCCGTTTTCAAAGCCTTCTATCTTATTTTCTTCCCCACCAATTAAACATGTTGCACCTTCTTGTTTTCCGATATCTAAATATGATTTAATTTTTTCTAGTTGCTCGGTAGAAGCCTGTGCTCCCATCATTGTTTCAGTATCGAGAGGATTGCCTGTTTTTATTTGGGCAACACGTTTTAATGCTCGCTCCATGAATTCCTCATAAATTGCTTCATCGATGAGAGCACGAGACGGACATGTACATACTTCCCCTTGGTTTAATGCGAAAAGGACAAACCCTTCAATTGCTTTATCTAAAAAGTCGTCATCTTTGTCCATCACATTTTTCATGAAAATGTTTGGTGATTTTCCACCTAATTCCAATGTGACAGGGATAATATTTTCAGATGCATATTGCATAATGAGACGTCCTGTTGTCGTTTCACCTGTAAAGGCAATTTTGGCAATACGTGGACTAGATGCTAATGGCTTTCCAGCTTCTACTCCAAAACCATTGACGACATTTAATACACCTTTTGGTAATAGGTCTCCAATTAATTCCATTAAAACGAGAATCGATGCTGGTGTTTGTTCTGCCGGCTTTAATACGATACAGTTTCCAGCTGCTAATGCTGGAGCAATTTTCCATGTCGCCATTAAAAGGGGAAAGTTCCAAGGAATAATCTGACCAACTACTCCCAACGGCTCATGAAAGTGATAGGCAACTGTATCGTCGTCGATTTGGCTTAATGTACCTTCTTGTGCACGAATTGCCCCTGCGAAGTAACGGAAATGATCAATTGCAAGGGGGATGTCGGCATTTAATGTTTCACGAATTGCTTTTCCGTTATCCCATGTTTCCGCTACTGCTAACTTTTCTAGATTCTCTTCCATTCGGTCAGCAATTTTATTTAAAATTGTAGCACGTTCTGCAGGTGATGTTTTTCCCCAAGCATCTTTCGCTGCATGGGCAGCATCTAGTGCAATATCAATATCTTCTTTCGTGGAACGGGCTACTTCACAAAATACTTCACCAGTTACAGGGGTCACATTTTCAAAATATTGATTATTCGAAGGAGCAATCCATTCTCCATTTATATAGTTATCGTATTTTGTCTTAAATGTAACTAGTGAGTTCGGTTTTCCTGGTTGTTCGTATATCATTATGTTTCCCTCATTTCTATTTTTCCATAGGTAGTACTTGATTATAATTATTACTGTCTAAATGGATTTTGCACATGTTTCTTAAAATTCTAATACAACTCGACCGTTAATTTCGCCTTTTTCCATTCTGTCGAATATTTCATTGATGTCATCTAATTTTCCAGTTGCTACGATTGCTTTTACTTTTCCATCTGCAGCAAATTGTAATGCTTCTTGCATATCTTTTCTCGTTCCAACGATGGAACCTTTTACACTTACACCATTTAACACAGTATCAAAAATAGGTACTGGGATAGAATCATTCGGTAGTCCAACGAGGACAACTGATCCACCACGTTTAACAGAATGGTATGCTTGTTCAAAAGCTACCTTTGTAACGGCGACACTAATCGATGCTTGCACACCGTTTCCAGTTTTTTCTTTAATTGCTTCAACTGGATCAGTTTTCATTCCATTAACTGTAAAGTCAGCTCCTAAATCTTTTGCCAATTCTAATTTCTCATCATGAATATCTACTGCAATAACTTTAAAACCCATTGCAACTGCATATTGTAATGCGACATGCCCTAAACCACCAATTCCATAAATTGCAACCCAATCCCCAGGTTTAGCTCCTGACACTTTTAAAGCTTTATAAGTTGTTACGCCAGCACATAAAATTGGGGCGATTTCTATCGGGTCTACCCCGTCAGGAATACGTGCAACATAATCAGCAGGTGCCACACAATATTCAGCAAATGCTCCGTCTGCGGAATACCCTCCGTTTAATTGATCCATACATAATGTTTCTTGGCCTGCTAAACAATACTCACATTCGCCACAAGCTTTAAATAACCAAGGGATTCCGACTCTGTCTCCAATTTTTAATGATGTAACTCCATCTCCGACTTTATCTACAAGTCCGACACCTTCATGTCCAGGAATTACAGGGAGTTTCGGTTTTACTGGCCAGTCTCCATGTGCTGCGTGTAAATCTGTATGACAAACACCACAAGCTTCCATTTTGATCAGTACTTCACCGTGACCAGGTGTTGGAATATCCACATTCTTCACTTCTAACTTCTGTTTAAACTGATTAACGACTGCTGCTTTCATTTCCTATTCCTCCTAAAAATATTTTTTGAATAAAAATTTTATTCGCTAATTATATATGCAAGTTTCGTGCCAACTATAGAAAGTGCATAATGTATGCGTTTACAATAATTCATTTTATACAATTACCGAAAAAAAGATAGAAGTGCCGAAAATTCGGCAGTAAATGACGAGTTTATGTTAAATTTATTCATTGACAACATACCTATAAGGGTATAAGATGAATGTAGTATATAATAAGGAAGAAAGGGGAGCATAACGTGGAGTATGATCAAAAGGTGATTAACCGGATGAAACGAATTGAAGGACAAGTTAAAGGCATCATTAAAATGATGGAAGAAAATAAAGACTGTAAAGATGTTATTACACAGTTATCTGCTTCTCGTTCAGCGATTGATCGTGCAATAGGTGTTATTGTAAGTGCGAATCTTATCGAATGTATTCAAAACTTGGATGAGTTAGAAGATAGAACAGAAGAAGATGTTGTTCAGGAAGCGGTAAACTTATTAGTGAAAAGTAGATAAAGTAACAGAAAGGAAGTTTGAAATGAGTGAAATGACAGCAGAGCAATTAGAAGAAAAAATGAACGCAGGAGAAACACTTCATATTGTAGATGTTCGTGAGTTAGATGAAGTGGCAAATGGTATGGTGCCAGGTGCAATTAATATACCTTTGAGTGAATTTGCTGATAGATATACAGAACTGGAGAAAGAAAAGGAATATATTTTAATTTGTGCAGCTGGTGGACGTAGTGCTAAAGCACAAATGTTTTTAGAGGCACAAGGATATCATTGTATTAATATGGTGGATGGAATGAACGGCTGGACAGGGGAAGTAAAATAACAAATTATTATAAAAAAGCGGCAAGCACAATGTTTAACAAAGTGCTTGCCGCCTTTTTATATATTAATCCTCTAATAAAGGATATACTCCATCTTCATCATGTGTTTCTGTTCCAACTAATGGTGGATTGAATACGCAAATAAGGCGCATATCTTCTTTCCCGCCACGTAAATAATGTTCATCATTATCATTTAATGCATACATTGTTCCATCTGTAATAGGGTACACTTTTCCATCTTTAATCGTTTCGATTTCTCCATCGCCACTTACACAGTACACTGCTTCAAGGTGATTTTTGTAATGGATATGTGTTTCAGTTCCAGCATAAATGATTGTTTCATGGAATGAGAATCCCATTTTATCATCTTTTAATAATAATCTTCTACTAGACCAAGTGTCAGCTTTTACTTCTTTTTCTGTATCTAAAATGTCTTTTAAATGTCTTACGATCATGTTTCGTTTCCTCCTACAATTCTTCTACGATTGATTGTATACTATTTTCGATAATTTGAAATCCCTTTTTAAGCCCTTCTTCATCGATCATTAAAGGTGGTAAAAACTTGAATACTTCATCTTTTGGACCAGATGTTTCCATTAATAATCCTTGTTCAAAAGAAGCGGCACAAATTTTTTCTGCGACACCGTCAACATGACATGCAACACCTTGCATTAAACCACGTCCACGAGTTTCTCCTTTAATTTCTGGATATTTCTGTACCATTTCTGTTGTAAAATTCTCAATTAAGGCTGCTTTTTTATCAATTTCATTTGAAAAAGTATCGTTTTCCCAATAAGTGAGCGCCTCTGTTGCAGCGATAAAAGCTAAGTTGTTTCCACGGAATGTTCCGTTATGCTCACCGGGTCCCCAAATATCTAATTCTTTATTGAATAATGTAATTGCCATTGGCAATCCATATCCACCAATTGATTTTGATAAACAAACGATATCTGGTGTAATCCCAGCACGTTCAAAACTGAAAAATGTACCAGTACGTCCACAACCTGCTTGAATGTCGTCGACAATTAGCAATATTTCAAATTTTCGGGCTATTTTTTCGATTCCTCGTAACCACTCTTCGCTTGCTGCGTTAATTCCGCCTTCACCTTGTATCGTTTCAACGATAATAGCAGCGGGTAAGTCCACACCACTACTTGTATTATTTAAATAACTTTCAATTAATGAAAGTGAGTCTGTATTTTCATCATATGCATCAAAAGGCAT
>DXHX01000036.1 GCA_019113205.1 Candidatus Pseudogracilibacillus intestinigallinarum
CTCGACTATTATTTCGTATATGATCATCGTAATGATTAGTTTTGCTGTAGCGGCTTTACTAAATCAATTTAGAAATCCGTGGAAAACATACGATTATATTATCGTGCTCGGCAGTGGTCTAATCGGGGACCGTGTTCCACCATTACTAGCAAGTCGTATTGATAAAGGGATCGCATTATTTCATACATTTCACACACAAGAGCACCCTGTAAAATTAATCTTTACAGGTGGACAAGGTAAAGATGAATTACTACCTGAAGGGGTAGCGATGGCTAAATATGCACGAGAAAAAGGGATAGATGAAGCACATATTATAATTGAAGATAAAGCAGTTAACACGTACGAAAACTTATTATTTTCAAAACAACTAATTGATCAAGATTTAGAAAAAGAAAACAAATCTAGTAAACCAAACATTGTTACCGTCACGAATAACTTCCATGTGTTTCGTTCTTTATTATGGGCAAAAAAAGTAGGAGTACAATGTGATGGCGCAGGCTCTAAAACAAAATTTTACTTTTGGGTAAATGCCCTCATCCGTGAATTTATCGGTGTATTATACATGCAACGAAAATTCCATATTGCCATGTTTATTCTAATCTTCATCACTGCAATCGTCGTATTTATTATGACAAAATTTTATGTTCTACCTTTTAAAATGCCCACATAACGAAAAAAGTCGTCGATATTCGCTATATTTTAACGAGTATCGACGACTTTTTCATCTTTTATTTTAAAATTTTCGCATGAACGTAATAAATGTATCGACAAATCCTTGTAAATATTGGACGGTACTCTCATTCGTTACATTTCCAGCATCATCTAAAAAGGTTCCAACATTTGCTAAATACATTTCAGGTTGCTGCACAACAGGCATGTTTAAAGAAGTTAATGTTTGTCGGAGATGATGGTTTGCACCGAAAGCTCCTAATCCTCCTGGTGATTGACTAATAATTCCTGCTGGCTTATTATTCCAAACATTGTCAACCTTTGGACGAGAACCGATATCGAAAGCATTTTTCAATACAGCCGGGACAGAACGATTATATTCCGGTGTCACTATTAAAAATCCATCAAACGTTTTTACTTTTTCTCGAAAAGATTGCACATCACTCGGCACATTATCTTCCTCATCAAAATCTTGATTGTAAAAAGGCAAATGCCCAATCTCAATCAACTCTGTTTCAACATCGTCTGGAAAAAGCGTTGCAGTAAATAAAGCAATTTTTCTCGAAAAAGATTCTTTACGTAAACTACCAATTAATATTCCAACTTTAGCCATATACGATCGACCTTCCTTTTTATATTAGGATGTGTCTTACTTCTTTAAGTTATTCCTTTTACGAGCCCTATCTAAACAATATTAATCAAATAATAACATTACTTTCCCTTTATTTGCTGAATTAGCTGCTACATAACGAACCGCTTCCTCAATATCATTTATATGATAAAAACTATTTGGTTTCATCCATACTAATTGTTTCGTATTTATATAATGTATCAACAGTTGAAATGTATATTGCCATTTTTCATCAGAAACAGTATTATTCCAGTGACGTAAATGAAACAAAGTAGGTTTGACTTTTGTGTTTGTATAAATATCTTTCCAATCCACCTGTACCCCTGACAGTAAACCCAATGTTAAAAACTCCCCATTCTCCCGGACCGAAAAAGCTAACTCTGTACCAGATTGACCCCCAATCGAATCAATGGCAGCATCTACCCCTTTGCCATTTGTAATTTCCATTATCGTTTCATATAACGGCTCCACCGAAGTGTCGATCACATGGGATGCCCCGAGTTCAAGCAAGTTCTTCGTATATCGACTATTTCGCACAACAGCAATATAGGTAAATCCTAATATATTCGCTAACTGGGAAAAAATATGTCCAATAGCAGAACCAGCTGCATTGACAGCTATTACATCTCCTTTTCGTAACCTTAATGTTTCCGTACATATAACGAACGCAGTTACCGGATTAATATATAATTGTGCTGCAGTATAATCATCTATAAAAGATGGTACTTCTACGGCATGATGTACAGAGGTTTTCACATATTGTTGCCATGTTCCCTCGCCCCGTAATGGTAAAACGCGTTTTCCAATATAATCCTTCCGCACTCCAGACCCAACTTGTTCGACAATACCTACTCCTTCATATCCGGGAATATTCGGTAAAGGAATCCGATGGGCATAGGACCCCCTTACCGGAATTAAATCTGATGGGTTAATTGGAGAAGCAATCATCCGAACTAATATGTCATGTTTATGTAAATCTGATATTCCTCGTTGTTCAACTTGTAACACCTTTTCAAGAGGACCGAATGTATGAAATTGTATACATTTCTGTCGCAATTTGCCACTTCCTTCATTGTTTCGTTTAAAAATTGCAACTCTATTTACCATTTATACAGTTTATGTTGAATAAGATGATCGATTTCTTCGACTATATGGTCCATCATGTCACGTACAGATTGTCGTTTACTTAATCGTGAACCTTGTCCAGACCATAAAGACATCCATTCTGGTCGTTGTTGTTTTGCCGCCTCTTTTCGAAGTGGTTGGGTTAACATATTTTGAATTGGATATTTTGGCAACTCATCTTCATACACTTCCATCTTATCGACAAAATCATTACGGATGCCTCTTGCTTCCTTTCCGCTAAATACTTTCGTTACGACGGATGCATCTTCCGTACTTTGTAAAATTGCCTCTTTATGTAACTCATTTGCTCCGCTTTCTTCACTTGTAACAAACGCTGTTCCCATTTGTACTCCTTCTGCCCCTAAAATGAGCGCAGAGAGGATCCCTCGACCATCCATAATCCCTCCAGCTGCAATAACTGGAATTTGAACACGATCTACAACCTGTGGTACTAAAGCAGTCGTTCCAATCATTGCTTCCTTTGATGAATGAAGAAACGTCCCCCGATGTCCACCAGCCTCACTGCCTTGAGCAACAACGATATCCATACCAATTGCTTCATTCGCCATCGCTTCCTGTACCGTCGTTGCCGTTCCGATTAATACAATGTTTTCTTGCTTTAACCTTTGGACGACTTCTTTAGAGGGAATTCCAAATGTAAAACTACATACTGGTACCTTTTCTTCCATAATGACATTTATCTGTTCTTCATACGTAATTGTTGATGGAGTGTTCACTGCTACTTTCTGTACATTTAAAGCTTCACGAAAAGGTGCTAAATATGTATCTACTTTTTCTATCTGAGCAGTATGTACTTCCGGTGTTTCCGGCACGAATACATTGACGCCAAAAGGATTATCTGTTCGCTTTTTTATTTCCTGAATATGTTCACGAAGTTGTGTAGAAGTCATGTAACCCGCGCCAATATTTCCAAGCGCTCCATAATTGGATACGGCTGCAACTAATGTTGGTGACGTGACACCACCTGCCATCCCAGCTTGAATGATTGGATATGTAATATGTAGTAAATCTGTTACTCTATTTTCATTCCACATTTCACTTTCTCCTCCCATTTCGTATGATTACTTTTCCACAAAATCTCCTTGCTTTATCTCCTCATCCTGTTCAAATGAAATTCGAATACTTTTCGATGTATTCGGATCACTTGAGTCAGCTACATGAAAATGAATATGAGGTTCACTCGAGTTTCCAGAATTACCAACGAGGCCAAGTAAATCACCTTGCTTCACTTCGTCTCCTTCTTTTACTTCAATAGAATCATATTTAAAATGTGCTAAATAACTGAACTCATCATTGCCATGATCGATAATAACATAATTTCCTAAAGGTTCTTTATCATTCATTTTTCCAACTGGTTCATTATCTTTTATATCATTTTCCACTTTTACAACTGTACCGTCAGCTGGTGCTATATACTTTTCACCAAACGCATAATAATTTTCATTCATCATTGGGTCACCTTCGTATGTACTTTGTTCCTCCATTTTTACAAAGTCATAAGCATACCGCTGATTTTCATATTCATAATGGTAGTTCACTAATGGATTTATCCCACCCCAAAACACAAACCAATTATGTTCAAAAGGCATATTAAATTTAGTTTTCGTGTACACTTCATCTGTGTCGGGATAGATTTCAAGTGGCATAATTTGTAACCCTTGTACAATTTTTTCTTCATCAAATACAGCGATTAAGCCTTTTGTGCCTGAATCATCTGTCCAAACATATTGAACTGCATCATCTCCATACGGCATTTTCGATTGTAAAACATATGTAGAAATATCTTTATGGAAGTCATCTCCCAAAGATTTTAATTCTTTTACGGAAACTTCTTTCTGAAATGATTCACTCAATTGCCCATATACTTGCTCATAATCTCCTTTTCGAAACGCCTCTGCAAATGATTCGGGATCTAATTTTTCCACTTCTTCTTGTTCCTCCTCTTCTACCTTATTATTTGTGTTGCTACAAGCAACTAACATAATTAAAAACATTGCCATGAATAATGTAAGTAATAAACCTTTTCTCAACTGTATTCCTCCTACTGTGCCAAAACACCCTTGCACGAATTACTTTTAGTATATCATATGAATTTACACTTCTATCTTAGTAAAATAAAAACCTTTCCCAACAACTTGAGAAAGGTGTTATATGATTGTTGCCCATCTTTATCTAGCTAAACATTTGTATAATCTATCAAATATAATTATTTTCTATTTGCTTCATATAATCTTCTACTAAATAACCGTACTTATTTTGAGTAAGATAACGAATGAATTCTACTTTTCTATTTGGATCATTCATATAAACTTGTTCCTCTTGATAAAATTTGCCCTCGAAAGTCATATCAGCAAGCTTTCGTAATAAAATCTCTGGCGCAAATATTTTAATATTAACTCTGACATACTTTCCATCTACATTCATTTGATCAAGCACTTCTATTTCATTATATCCTGCTTCCCAATCAACAATATTTTCATAATATACTTTTTGGGACTGTTTTCCCTTTTGTAAAATAAAATATGTATCTGTTTCCTGATAAGACATATTGTGTGCTCTTTTTATCAAAATCGTAACGGAAATAAAGATGACCGACATTACAGTAAATACAGTCCCCATTTCCATTTCGGCCATAATAAAACCTATAATTGCAAAAAACAATGAAAATATACTAATGAATAATAGAACATTAGCAATAAATCTTTCCAATTTACCAGGTTTTTGCACATTGTTCTCAATAGTAGGTTTATATACTTTACTTCTAACTGACTGAATCACTGTACGGATGATCGTAATTATGACGGCTGTAATAATAGCTATTAAAATAGTAGGTTTCATTAGTGTTGTCTCCTTCATAAAATTTTAAAACAGTATGACACATGATACAAACAATTTATAATTCTTCGGCATTTTCTAATACTTCATCAGGTACGACGATTACCTTCAC
>DXHX01000037.1 GCA_019113205.1 Candidatus Pseudogracilibacillus intestinigallinarum
TCAAAGCGGAAAATGAAGCGATTTATAAGGAAGTAACTTAGTTTGATTGTTGAGTAAAACAGTCAGGATGACATAGTGGTGCGAATATGCGTCACTGTGTCATTTTTTTGTGGATAGACGACAAATATATACATAATAGAAGCGATAAAGTGGGAAGCAGGTGCAACGAGGCGGCGATCGGAAGCGATAAAGTGTGATGCGGATGCAATGAACCGCTAAACAGAAGCAATGAAGCGCCAAACAGATGCAACGAAGCGGCAAACAGAAGCGATAAAGTGGAAAACAGATGCAATGAAGTGCCAAACAGATGCAACGAAGTGCTAAACAGATGCAACGAACGGCCGAACGGAAGCGATGAAGTGGAAAACAGAAGCGATAAAGTGGAAAACAGATGCAACGAAGCGGCAAACAGAAGCAACAAACCACAAAACAGATGCAATGAAGTGGCAAACAGATGTAATGAAGCGGCAAACAGAAGCGATAAAGCACAAAATAGATGCAACGAACGGAAGCAATGAAGCGACAAAACAAATGCAACAAAGCGCCAGGCACAGGCATTGATTCTATAAACAAATGCAGTTTCATACATGTCATTTAACGAATAAATTAGAAGAAAATTTTCATAAAAGTTTTAATTGCTAAAATGTTCGTTCCAATCGTAAAATTTCATTGCCAAGGTGCATTAAATGCGAACGTGAGTGGTAATTTAGAGTCTATCCAACGATGGAAACGCTCTTATCGGAATGATATAATAAATGGCAGATAGGAGTGGGTAAAAATGATTTCAGAAATGAAGCAAACGACCTTTCCACGTATCGATGATGCGAAATGGCGTGAAGTTGCCGAAACATCGTTACGGGGATTACCATTTGAAAAACTAATTACAAAAACATTAGAAGATATTGACATTGAACCATTATATACAAAGGAAGCGTTCGAACGACAATATGCAGACAAACATGATGCAATGTTGAAAACGATTCGAAAAGGGATCGGCTCCCAGAACTGGACGATTGCTCAACGTTCGTATGCAAAAGATGGTGCAAAATTTTTAGAAGATTCCATAGTCGCCATTGAAAAAGGGAACGAAGCAATTGTTTATGACGGAGCACATGGGGTCGTTTGGACAGACGATCAACTGAAGAAATTAGCAACGCTCATGACGAAATATCCAATTTATGCATTCCAGGTACATAGTAATGACGATTTTTTATCCGTTTTCAATAATATTAACGAATCTGACCGTGCCCTTGTTCGAGGTGCTGTAACAGGATATGACATTGATTTGCCTAATGGTTATGACAATGTTCGTACAGTTGTAGCAGATTTAGTCGAAGATCATGACCGTGGAGCAGATATTGTTACGGAATTAGCGCTTACGTTAGCGATTGCGACAGAACAATTAGAGGAATATGATTCTTTTACTGCATTTGCGAATGATTTCATCGTGCGATATGCCATCGATACGAATTTCTTTATGGAAATGGCGAAACTTCGTGCATTCCGTTTATTATGGCAAACATTAGCAGAAGCATATGGGGAGAAAGAAGCACCGAATGCAATGATCTATACAGAAACATCTTTACGTACATATTCAAAACTGGATATTTATGTAAATTTACTTCGTGCAGGAAATGAAGCGTTTTCGGCTGTACTTGGTGGAGCGGATGTTGTGACGGTCCATCCACATGATGTATTGTCAGCGATTACACCACAGTCCGAACGAATTGCTCGTAATGTACAGCTCGTTATTAAAGAAGAAACGTTTGTTCATTATGTGTTAGATCCTGCTGGTGGTTCGTATTATATTGATTCGTTAACAGACCAGTTAGTGGAAAGAGCTTGGCAAGCATTTTTAGAGATAGAGGAAAAAGGTGGCTATTTAGCATATGTAAATAGTGATGCTTATAATGAAAAAATTGCTTCCTTACATGAAAAGCGACTGACGTTATTAAGCACACATAAAGCGTCATTAATTGGAACGAATATATATGCAGACTTAGAAAATGTGATAGAAGATGATCAGCCGACATTAGTCGTGGAAAATCGCCTAGCAGAACCTTATGAAAACTTCCGAAACTACTTTAAGGAAAATCAACTAAATGTTGTTTTATTAAATTTCGGTATGTTAAAAGATTACAAACCTCGTGCAGATTTTGCGAAAGGATTTTTAGCTGCAGGTGGTATTGAAGTTAGTGCTGAACCAGCGTTTAATACAGCAGAAGAAGGGGCGAAATGGGCGAAGGAGAATTCATTTGATTATGCGATAATTTGTGCGTCTGCAAAGGAAACAGAGACATTTGTCGATGGCTTTGTAGAGCATTTCCCGGGTAATAAAAAAATCGATGTTGCAGGAAAATGTGCACCTGAGCTTGCAGAAAAATGGCAAGCGAAGGGAATCCATGGGTTTATATATAAAGGACAAGATCAATTAGAAAAATTTCAACTTTTACAAAGTTTTGTAGAAAAGGAGGGGCGTTAAATGATAAAGCCGAACTTTACAAATGTCCAACCGAAATTAACGGCAGATATGGAAAAAGTGGAACAAGAGGTAGCCGTTGAAACGAACGAAGGTATATCTGTGAAAAATGTGTATCGTAAAGAAGATGTGCAGCATCTGGAGCATTTACATGATTATGCGGGAGTGGCCCCGAATACGCGTGGACCATATCCGACAATGTATGTAACACGTCCTTGGACTGTAAGGCAATATGCAGGTTTCTCGACAGCGGAGGAGAGTAACGCATTTTATCGTCGTAACTTAGCGATGGGACAAAAAGGACTGTCGGTTGCGTTTGACCTTGCCACACACCGTGGTTATGACTCCAATCATGAGCGAGTCCATGGGGATGTTGGAAAAGCAGGGGTGGCAATTGACTCTGTAGAAGATATGAAAATTTTATTCGACGGCATTCCATTAGATGAAATGTCTGTATCGATGACGATGAATGGTGCGGTATTACCAGTTATGGCATTTTATATTATCGCAGCGGAGGAACAAGGAGTACCACCTGAAAAATTAGCGGGAACGATTCAAAATGATATTTTGAAAGAATATATGGTTCGTAACACTTATATTTTCCCACCTGAAATGTCGATGAAAATTATCGCGGACATTTTTGAATATACGTCAAAATTCATGCCGAAGTTCAACTCGATTTCTATTTCGGGGTATCATATGCAAGAGGCGGGAGCGACGGCAGATATCGAGTTAGCATATACATTAGCAGATGGGCTAGAATATGTACGAACAGGATTGAAGGCTGGTATCGATGTAGATTCATTTGCTCCAAGATTATCGTTTTTCTGGGCAATTGGAAAAAACTATTTTATGGAAGTTGCGAAGATGCGTGCTGCACGTCGTATGTGGGCACAAATGATGCAAACATTTAATCCAAAAAATGCCAAATCACTTGCGTTACGTACACATTCACAAACATCTGGTTGGAGTTTAACAGAGCAAGATCCATTCAATAATGTGACACGTACATTAATCGAGGCGAATGCTGCAGCGATGGGACATACACAAAGTTTACATACGAATGCATTGGATGAGGCGATTGCCCTTCCGACAGATTTCTCAGCGAGAATTGCACGTAATACACAATTGTTCTTACAAGAAGAAACGATGATGACGAATGTGGCAGACCCTTGGGGTGGTTCGTATTATGTGGAAAAATTAACAGATGAGTTAATGGAAAAAGCTTGGGATTTAATTGAAGAAATTGAGGAGTTAGGTGGTATGGCTAAGGCGATTGATACTGGCCTACCAAAATTAAAAATAGAAGAAGCAGCGGCGAAGCGACAAGCACAAATTGACTCTCAAACAGAAGCGATTATCGGCATGAACAAATATCAATTAGAGGAAGAGGAACCGATTGATATTTTAGATATTGATAATACAGTTGTACGTGAAAAACAGATTGAACGGATTGAAACGATGAAAGCAAATCGAGATGAACAAGAAGTTCAACGTTTATTACAAGAGTTGACAGAAGCAGGACGTACAGGTGAGAAGAATTTACTTGCATGTGCGGTAGATTGTGCGCGAGCTCGAGCGACTATCGGAGAGATATCAGATGCAATTGAAGCTGTATCCGGACGACATAAGGCGGTGATTCAATCGGTGAGCGGTGTATATAGTTCAAATTTTGATAACCAAGAGGAAATCGAAGAAATGCAACGAATGACAGAGGAATTTCTAGAAAATGAAGGAAGAAGACCGCGTATTTTAGTTGCAAAAATGGGACAAGACGGGCATGACCGTGGAGCAAAAGTAGTTGCATCTTCTTATGCAGACTTAGGATTTGATGTTGATATCGGGCCACTTTTCCAAACACCTGCGGAAACAGCGGCACAAGCTGTTGAAAATGACGTACATGTCATCGGTGTAAGTTCGTTAGCAGCAGGACATAAAACATTAGTACCTCAATTGAAGGCAGAGTTAGAAAAACTAGGTCGTGACGATATTTTAATTATCGTTGGTGGAGTTATTCCAGCCCAAGATTATGAAGCATTGTATGAAAGCGGAGCAGTAGCGATTTTTGGACCTGGTACAGTTATTCCAGTAGCATCGCAAATTATATTGGAAGAAATTTACAAAAAGCTTGGATACGAGGAAGTGGAAGAATGAACCACAAAAAAAACGAAGACAAGTCGCAGGAAAAAGATAGTGCATTGCATGTCATGGGGGGCATCCATAGCTCCCATGACGGCATGAAACGAAAAAAACGTCGTCGTTTTGTAAAAAAAGAAACATCTGTCAATATCGATTCGTTATTTCATTCGATTGCTGCTGGTTCCAGAAATGATTTAGCACGTGGGATTACACTAATTGAAAGTATGAAACGAAGTGACCATGATCTAGCACAAAATTTGCTCCAAAAGGCATTACCATATACGGGAGAAAGTGTTCGTATTGGTGTCAGTGGCGTACCTGGTGCCGGAAAAAGTACGTTCATTGAAACGTTTGGGCTGATGCTAGCAGATAAGGGACATAAAGTTGCTGTTCTTGCGATTGACCCGAGCTCTGCCGTTTCCGGTGGAAGTATTTTAGGGGATAAAACACGTATGGAAAAACTGACGAATCATCCGAATGCATTTATCCGACCATCTCCAACATCTGGTACGCTTGGGGGCGTTCATCGGAAAACACGTGAGACGATGCTTTTATGTGAGGCAGCAGGTTTTGACATTATTTTAATCGAAACAGTTGGTGTTGGTCAAAGTGAAATTGCCGTGCGAAATATGGTCGATTTTTTTGCAATGGTCGCCATTACTGGTGCGGGGGATGATCTACAAGGAATGAAAAAAGGGATCATGGAAATTACAGATCTCATTATCGTTCATAAAGCAGACGGAGATAATGTACGCCGTGCGAAACGAACGGCTCGTGAATTTAAGCAAATTTTACATTATTTACAACCAGCAACACCTGGGTGGTTATCGACTGCACTACCTGTCTCCTCTTATGAAAAAACGGGACATGAAGAAGTATGGGAAACAATCCATGATTTCCGAGAAAAAGTGATGGAAATTGGTTATTGGGATGATCGGCGTAAAAATCAAGTGAAAAATTGGTTTCATGATATGATTTATGAAGAACTTGTCGAACAGTTTTTCCGTCGTGATGGAGTAAAAGAAAAGGTAGCACAGTTAGAAGCAAAAATACTAGCGGATGAACTACCAGTGACAAAAGCGATGGAGCTATTGTTTCAAGAGGACCAGTAAGAAAGCGTCGGGAAATCCCGATAACGAAATATAGCTCGAACGACAAATGGTGGCAGTAGAATTCTACTGCCACCATTTTCACTTTACAAAACAGTGCTGTACATGAAGCGAGGTAACAAAATTACTTCACTTTTACGTTATTTCGTCTTTACAATGTTGAAACACTCCCTATGAAACATGTAGAATAAAGGAAAGGATAGGAATGGAGGGGTATATGATGGAGGAAAATCGATCGACATGGAAACATGTGACACTTTATTATTATATAACGATCATTGTTGCGATCACGCTCATATTCGGATTTGCACCAGTTGACGATTCGATTGATGATCCGATCACAATCATTCTTACATTGTATTTACTTGGATTTCCGATAGTTTTACGTTATACATATCGCTACGCATTACATATATTTTTGTTCATGCTAGCATTTATAACTGGATTTTACGGTTTCTATCATTTATCTGTTGATAACCATTCATTGTCAAATGCCTTATATTTTACGTTCCGCCTTTATTTAATTGATTTTGCAGATGTATTTACGGTCGATGGAACGAGCCCGACGCAATATCCCCTATTACTAGAAATTGCTCGTTGGTCTGCTGCATCTTACACGATATCGACAGTTTTCATTGCAATGTACCGAACATTAGAAATGAGGATATTACTTTTTCGTGTACAACGATTGGGGAAACATCATATTATTTTTGGCTATCATGAAAAAAGTCATTTACTAATAGAGGATTTACGAAATCATCGGGAGACGGTCGTCGTCATTGACGAAAGTTTCTCCACAGATGCTATACAACGACTAGAAGAAATGGGCGTAATCGTCTTACAAACGGCAATCCATGACCAAACAATTTTTTCAAAAAGTGCCATCCATAAGGCAAAGTCGGTCATATTGTTTGAAGAAAAAGATGAAGATAGTTTATATACATTAATGGAATTAGAAAATGTTGTAGAACGTCAACAGAAGCCGATGCGATTACAAAAATTAATTATCCATTTAGAAAACGTACGTTATCAAAAGGAATTAACGTCATTTATTGAAAATATGGAAGGATTTTCATTCCATGTCGAAATGATCAATGTATACAATATGCTATCCGTTAAATTTTGGCGAGAGCATGAGCATCTATTTAGGAAATCAGAACGATTAGATCTATTAGTTGTCGGTAACGGAAAAATCGGAACAGAAATGGTCGCGGAAGCTGAAAAAATGTATGAAAAAGTTCATGCATCTGTCCCGTTATCGCTAACTGTGTTAGGAGATTTTCCTACAAAAGCGTATATTGGCAACCAGAAACATATCCCATTTCATGCCGAAACAGATGAACTTGTTACAGTAATTGAAAACGATGAAAAAGATTTCACGCATATTTTTATTTGTTTAGAAGAAGATTATGTCGATTTAATGGAAGGCATCGACTTATCGGAAATCTTTCCGGAAACACCTATTTTTATGAATTTTTCGGATAAAATGATTGACCATACATTTAAAATTGTCACGACAGAAAGTGAAAAAACGTTGTACAGCATGGGGACGTTGAAGGATGTATTAACGAAAGAAATACTAAAGTTATAGAAAAACTAGAAGCAATGAGAAAACTCATGATACTTCTAGTTTTTTGTGTTTAAAAAGCGCCAGAATAAACCGATGCTAAATAGATGAAATTTTCAAAAAAATAAGTATAATGAAACGTATGCATAAATATAAGAGCGATGTATATCATATTTTTTTGCATTCATTCATATCATAAAGGAGAACACAGCATGAAAAAAAAGTTAGGGATCGTTTTAACACTTATTACTGCTTTATTGCTTGCAGCATGTAGTGGGAATGGTGGGAATGATTCTAAAATAATGGTGATGCAAAAGGGGCAACAGTTGAACTAGATTTATCGAATGTTTGATCACCTGGACACCGCATCGAAGAACATAGTCAAAGTTTCATTGTACAAGTAGATAAG
>DXHX01000038.1 GCA_019113205.1 Candidatus Pseudogracilibacillus intestinigallinarum
GCCCATTCAATCGTATCATATCCATCTTTCGCTTCGTTCGTAAACATCGAAAATGTACCTTCAGATGCAAAACGTCCACGAACATCTTGAATGATGACGATATATCCGTGATCAACGAAACGATGTGTATCTAAATAGCGATGCGAATAAAATGGATCATGTTTTCCGTATGGGATGCGCGTAAGTAAAATTGGATAAGTCCCTTCTTTTTCCGGACGATATATATCTGCATATAAGGTCGTTCCATCCCGCATCGTCGCTGGAATATTTCTTTCTACGATAATATTTTTTGTTGCCATGTTATCACTACTCCTAATTTATTATGATTTGTTTAATGATCTTTCACGTTTTGCTAAACGCCTTTTCATTGGAAAATAGTATAAAATAAATGGAACGACTAACCCGATTAAAGAGGAAAGGTCAGCACCACCAATTTTTTGAGCCATGAAACCGGTAAATCCGTCTGTGCTAATAAAAGGAATTTCTACTGCTACGGAAATAACTAATGCCCATATTCCAATCCAATTATATTTTCCATATTCTCCATCTGTATCGAAAAAGTCTTCTGTTTTATATTTTCCACGTCGTACTAAGAAAAAATCAACTAAATTAATGGTACTCCAAGGAATCATGACGATAATAATAAAGTTTGCAAACAACATAATAAATTCCATTAAATCACTCTGTCCGAAGAAACCTAACAATGTTGCAACGATTGTGGTCCCGAGCACGAGCCAGAATCTACTTTTTTCATTTGATTTTATGTGAATGAAAGAAGATACAGTAGTTGTAGTTGACATAAATGCGCCATATAAATTAAGTACATTCACCCCAATAACACCTAAAATTAATACTACGTACATTGGAATGACGAGTGATTCGCCTAACAAGTGTGAAAAATGGTATGTTTGGTTATCGACAAAACCAGGAATAGTTCCGATTAACAAAATACCAAGTGCCATCATCCAAACTGTTCCACCAACACTACCAGCATATGAATAGAAAAATGTTGCTCTAGATGATACGTTTGATGGTAAGTAACGCGAATAATCTGCTACATATGGTCCATAAGATAATTGAAATGCAGCCATTAAACTAGCGACCATGATGAATGTTGGTAAATGAAATTCAGATACAGCAAAACTACCTGCAGGAAAATCCATTTGTAATACGACGATCGTTACTATTACATAAACAATCGCAAAAATAATTGTTAAATATCTTTCGACGATATGGATCAATTCGTATCCAAATAAAGTAATAATAAACGTGATTAAACCTAACATAACGAGGCCTGCAGACACTGAAATAAACGGAAATAAATTATGTAATGCTTGTGCACCTAGTATGGCACCGGCAGCATAGGAACCTAAATATAAAATAATAACTAAAATTAATGGTAAAGATGCACCGACCATGCCAAATTGTGCACGGCTTTGGATCATTTGTGGAATTCCTAAACGAGGTCCTTGTACAGAGTGTAATGCCATAAATATACCGCCAATTGCATTTCCAACAATTGCTGCAATGATTGCCCAAAATAAATTAAGACCTAATGTAACGGCTAATCCTCCGGTTACAAGGACGGCAATCTGCATGTTCGCACTAAACCATATGTTAAATAAACTTCTAGGTTTACCATACCTTTCATTTTCTGGTATAAAATCAAAACTTCTCTTCTCTACTTTCACTATATTAACCCTTACCTTTCTCTTTATGTAGTAAAAAATGCCGAACATTACAATTATAGCATATCAAAATGGATGTAGAAAACGCATTCATTACAGGAATATTTTAATATACGAACATTTGAAGCAAAATAAATAGCATAATTGTATGTTTTCTTATAAATACGCTGTATATCTCATTAAATCTACAAATTAGTAGATGCCTTTGTTAGGCAGCTTGACAGTTCCACTGGAATCCCGTACAATCATAGTTAGAAAATTTCATATATTTAAAAAGCACTAGGGGAGCTATGTTGAATGGCTGAGAAAGGTAATCCTTGACCCTTGGCACCCGATCTAGATAATACTAGCGTGGGGAAGTGTGGCCGGGCATATACAGTATATGTGTTATTTTTGTATATTTATATATTCGACTGCATTTCCTAATCGGGAATGCAGTTTTTTTATTTGTGAAAAAGAAAGGAGCGATCAAAAAAGGAACGACAAAAATAATAATAATCAAGGAGTGTATGGACGTATGACGAAAAATTGGAAGTTGAAAGAAATTGTAATGTTGTCGATTATTTCGGTTGTTGCTGGGGTACTATATATGTTTTTCGTTTTGTTTGCATCTACTTTACGAAATATATTAACCCCGATCGGACTTGCGCCATTTAGTTTTGAATTTGTATTTGGATTATGGTTTATCGGATCTGTCGTGGCGATGTATATTATTCGAAAACCTGGAGCAGCTCTTTTTACAGGAATTATTTCAGCGGGGGTTGAAATTTTAGCAGGTGGTCCTGGCGGGGCGAAGGTTTTGTTAATTGGGCTTGTCCAAGGAGCAGGGATTGAGACGGCATTTCTATTAACGAAATATAAAAACTATCGCCTTCGCGTACTAATTTTGTCAGGAATGATAGCAGCTATATATAGTTTTATTTATCAATTATTCGCTTCTGGAAATATGGCTCTTGCTCCAACCGTACTTATCGGTATGCTCTCGATTCGGTTAATAAGTGGAGCATTACTAAGTGGAGTACTCGGAAAATGGATAGCAGATAAGTTAGCGTTCACAGGTGTATTAGATGGTTATGCATTAGGCAAGGAGGTTAGAAAAAAACGTGAAAAAGATGCAGCATAAGCGTGTGGAAAACGAGAAATATTCAAACAAAAACAATCAACATGCAAAAAAATTGCCATTTATAACGATAGAAAATTTTTCATTTGCTTATGAATCATTGGATGAGCCTATTTTACGAGGACTAGATGTTATATTGCATGAAAACGAAGTGACATTGCTCATGGGTCCGAGTGGTTCTGGTAAAAG
>DXHX01000039.1 GCA_019113205.1 Candidatus Pseudogracilibacillus intestinigallinarum
CCTTTTGTATGGCAATTATCGTTGTTCATCGTATTAATAGGAGGGATTATCGGGACACTTGGAAGTGGTATGAGTGTGCGTAAGTTCTTAAAAGTATAGAGACAAATGAAAAGGAGCTAAGAGATGAATATGAGAAAGTATGTTAAGTTAGTAGGTTTATTGTTATTATCTTTTTCAATTGTCTTCATTTCAAATCATGGCAAAGTAGAGGCAAAAACTACGAATGATTTAGACAATGAAATCAATGAATTAAATAAAAAGGGAAACGATGTAAATAAAAAGAAAAAAGATGTTTCAGACGAATCGTCTTCTGTAAAGAAGGAAAAGTCGAAAAATAAAAAAGAGCAAACATCTGTGGAAGAACAGTTAGCTGAAATAAATACCGAATTAGAAGAAACAAAATCAAATATTTTAGCAAAAGAAGAAGAAATAGAGAAAACAGTTCAAGAAATAAATGATTTAGATAATGAAATTGAACAATTAAAAGAAGATATTATTGAATTAGAAGAACGGATTGAAAAAAGAGAAGAACTTTTACGTGATCGATTACGTTCGATTCAAGAAGCTGGTGGAGACATTCCATTCTTATCTGTAGTGTTAAGTTCGAAAAGTTTTAATGAATTAATTAGTAGAACTTCAGCAGTTAACTCCATTATGGATCAAGATAAAAATATTATGATTGAACATGAACAAGATCAAAAAGAACTTGAAGAAAAACAAGTAGCTGTAGAAGACAAAAAAGCAAAAGTGGAAGCAAAAAAAGAAGAACAAGAAAATCAAAAAGCAAGTTTAGAGTCGTTAGAAGTTAAGTTAGATAAACAAAATAAAGAAAAAGAGTCTATCATGGCTGCATTAAAAGAAGAATTTGAAGAACTTGAAAATTATGAGTTTACACTAGATGAAGAAAAAGAAATTTTACAACAGCAAGAAGAAGCAATACTAAAAGCAAAGGAATTAGCTGAATCAGAGAAGGCAGAAATTGAAGAAGCTGAAAGACAAGCTAAACTAGAAGCGGAACGTCAGGCGGCAGCTGAAAGAGAGAAGGAAAAAGAACAAGCGAGCCAAGCATCTTCTAGTAGTAATGCTTCTACATCCAAAAAGCAATCGAGTAATACACAATCTTCGGCATCAAGTGGAAATCCAGCTCCTCCATTACAAAGTGGTGGGAATGGCGTATTAAATTGGCCTACAGCGTCAAAAAATGTTTCGTCTGGATATGGTCCGAGATGGGGAACAGAGCATAAAGGAATTGATATTGCAGCAGGAAAAGGAACAGCAGTGCACGCAGCACAAAGCGGTGTCGTTAGTCGAGTTGTTACAGGTTGTGTAGAAGGAGACCGTTCTTGTGGTGGAGGATTTGGAAACCATATTATGATCGTACACCAACTAAACGGCAAAACGTATACAACAATTTATGCACACTTATCTAGTGTGAATGTTTCAAATGGACAATCAGTTAGTTCAGGACAACATATAGGAGGAATCGGTAATACCGGAGACTCCTATGGGGCACATTTACATTTCGAAGTACACCCTGGTGGTTATGGAGGTAGAGGTACTGCCGCAAACCCGATGGGATATTTACCGTAATAGGATGGATAAACATCTCTAAATTAGAAGTTTCTCTAATTTAGAGATGTTTTCTTTTATCTGATTGTATACATGTTAGGAATGGACAATAGTTTTATGGTAAAATAAAAGGTAGAGTAAATTTTCACAATATTTGAGGTGAACGACGTGAATAAAAAAGAGTTAATTATATTCGTTATTTTTACATTTTTCGTCGGTTTTTTAGGAGCTTTTGTTGGATTAAAAGTGATGGAACCGAAACTAGTAACGAATGAAAACATAAAAGCACCTGCAGCTTCTGAAAATTCGAATGTAGAAAATGAAAACATGCAACTCATTCAAGAAGCTTATGAACTAATTGAAGGAAATTATGTAGAAGATGTGGAAGATGGTCAATTATTAGAAGGTGCTATTCAAGGAATGATTGATACATTAGATGATCCATATAGTTCTTATATGAACGTAGAAGATATAAAAGAGTTTAACGAACAAATTGAATCATCCTTTCAAGGAATTGGTGCGGAAGTAAGTTTAGTGGATGGGATTGTAACTATTGTTTCTCCAATTAAAAATTCCCCAGCAGAAAAGGCTGGCTTACGTCCAAATGACCAAATATTAAAGGTAGATGATGAATCACTAGAAGGTTTAGACCTAAATGAAGCTGTCGCAAAAATTCGTGGTGAAAAAGGGACAGAAGTTGTTATACTCGTGCAAAGAAAAGGTGTATCAAAACCGAAAGAATACACACTAATCCGTGATGATATCCCGATAGAAACAGTATATAATGAAATAAAAGAAGTTGATGGGAAAAAGACAGGTATTATTGAAATAACGTCCTTTTCTGAAACGACTGCTAAGGAATTTGAAGAAGCTTTAACAAAATTAGAAGATAAAGGAATGGAAGGATTAGTGATCGACGTTCGTGGAAATCCGGGCGGTTTATTAGATTCGATTGAAGATATTTTACACCATTTCGTTCCAAGTGATGTTCCTTACTTACAAATTGAAGATGGAAATGGCGAAGTTGATAAATTTTATACAAAGTTAGATGAAAAAAAATCGTATCCAATCAATGTAATAGTTGATGAAGGAAGTGCATCTGCATCAGAAATATTAGCAGTCGCAATGAAAGAAATTGGTTATGATATTGTTGGAGAAACTACATTTGGAAAAGGTACTGTTCAACAGGCTGTGCCAATTGGAAAAGATAAAGACCAAAATACGGTGAAATTAACATTTTATAAATGGTTATCTCCAGAAGGGAACTGGATCCATGAAAAAGGTGTGAAACCAACTGTAGAACAAAAACAACCAGCATATTTCTATACGAGTCCCATTCAAGTAGAAAAGACATTCGTTTTAGATCAAAACGATGAGGAAATTGCACATGCACAAACGATGTTAAAAGGATTAGGTTATGACTCAAAACGTGATGATGGATACTTTGATGAGACTACAAAGCAAGCAGTTCAATCATTTCAAAAAGATCATGATTTAAAAGTAACTGGTGAAATAGATGAAAAAACAGCAGGAAAAATTGAATCGGAAATTTTAGATATTATCCGAAGTGGCAAAGAGGATCTACAATTAGAAAAGGCACTAGATGTTTTATATAAATAGAGAAAAATGATAGTAGGTGAAAATCGATGCTAGAACAGTGGGCGTTCGAATTATTAAAAGGTATTGGTAAAATATTTTTACACCCATTATTGTATTGGACTTTCTTTTTGTTATGTATTATCGGGTATAAACGTATAAAAAAGGAACGTTATAATTTTGGGACAAAAATTTATCATTACTTCACAGAAATTAAATATACATTTCCATTAACAGTCATAGCTAGCATCGTACTTTCAGCTGCTACAATTCTATTTGGAATTGTACTTTCTTATGAAGTAATGATCGTTTTAGCGATTGTTACGATTGTATTTAGCTTATTTGGTTCACTACAATTTTTATCTGCTAGTTATACCATTGGGATGACGTTTATTTTATTGTTAGTGTTGCCGTTTTTACAGCGCTATATAGATGTACCGTATGTAGATTTTACTACCATATCGATGGTGCATTTTGTCGGATTAACATTATTACTTGCGTTGTTATTACTTTTTGAAGCAATTTTTATGACAAGAACAAAATCGAAACCGGCATTTCCTTCTTTACATTTGAGTGAACGGGGAGTTTGGGTAGGACAATTTGAAGCAAAACGGATGATGATGGTCCCATTTTTCATACTGATTCCTTCCGATAGTGTAACTGCGATTACACCATTTTTTCCCTATTTTTCTTTTGGTGATCAAACCTTTAGTTTAATATTATTACCATTTATTTTCGGTTATCAATACCGTATGCAAAGTGGGTTGCCAAATGAATTATTAGGAAAAATTACGAAACGGACATATGTTTTAGTTGCCATTGTCATTGCAGGTGCTATTACAAGTATTTTCTATCCATTCGTATCATTTATTACTATTTTAGTTGCATTAGTTGGTAAGGAATGGATGACGTATCGGCATAAAGTAAGAGATAGAGAAAGCTCACCAATGTTTCATCCTTTAGATAAAGGTATTAAAGTGTTTGCAATGATGCCGAATAGTCCTGTTGAACGATTAGGAATTAAAGTCGGAGAAATTATTTTAAAGGTAAATAATGTTAATGTTACAAACTCATCTGAATTTTATGAAGCATTACAAACGAGTCAAACGAATTTCAAAATAGATGTTCTAGATGAAAATGGTGAAATAAGATTTGTTCACGGGACATTCTTTGCTGAGGATCATTATGAACTAGGTTTATTATTTACCGAACAACCACACAAGTATAAAGAAAAAGAATGAATATAAAATCACACTTTCATATATGGAAGTGTGATTTTTCGGCTCTTTTAGAAAAGTACGAAATATTTATAAGTTTATGTAAATGACAATATAAGATAGATATGAATAACTTCGCATATATACAAACTATATGTTCCTTAAATATATATGGAAAAATGAACAATTAGTAAATACGTATGTTTGAAAGAGAGGAATGTTGAGCAATCATAATGGAATGTTCGTTCGTATATATGATACAATTAATGTAAGAAAACATGATAATATGTGAAGATTGGAGAACTTAACATGGCGGAAAAGTTTGAACTTGTTTCATCTTTTAAACCACAAGGAGACCAACCGAAAGCAATTGAAAAGTTAGTAAAACAAATAGACGAAGGTGAAAACCATTTAACATTATTAGGTGCAACAGGTACTGGAAAAACATTTACTGTATCGAATGTTGTGACAGAAATTAATCGACCAACACTCGTTATTGCACATAATAAAACGTTAGCTGGTCAGTTATATAGTGAATTTAAAGAATTTTTCCCGAACAATGCAGTGGAATATTTTGTTAGTTATTATGATTATTATCAACCAGAGGCATATGTTCCATCAACAGATACATTTATTGAAAAAGATGCGAGCATAAACGATGAAATTGATAAATTACGACACTCAGCCACATCGGCTTTATTTGAGCGTCGCGATGTGTTAATCGTTGCTAGTGTATCTTGTATATATGGTTTAGGTTCACCGGAGGAATATAAAAATCAAGTGTTATCGATTCGTACTGGAATGGAAAAAGAGCGTGATATATTATTGCGAGAACTAGTGGATATTCAATATGCACGAAATGATATCGATTTTTCGCGTGGGACATTCCGAGTTCGGGGAGATTCTGTTGAAATTATTCCGGCATCAAAAGAAGAGCATTGTATACGAATTGAATTTTTTGGAGATGAAATTGATCGTATTCGTGAAGTAGATGCATTAACCGGAGAGATTATCGGTGATCGAGATCATGTTGCTATTTTCCCAGCGTCACACTTCGTGACAGGTGATGAAAAAATGAAAATTGCAATTAAAAATATTGAACTCGAATTAGAAGAACGTTTGAAAGAACTTGAGGCAGAAAATCGTTTATTAGAAGCACAAAGACTTGAACAACGAACGAATTACGATTTAGAAATGATGCGAGAAATGGGCTTTTGCTCAGGGATTGAAAATTACTCACGTCATTTAACCCTGCGTGAATCTGGTTCGACCCCATATACATTACTTGATTTCTTTCCGGATGATTTTTTAGTCGTCATTGATGAATCACATGCAACATTGCCACAAATTCGTGGGATGTATAATGGAGATAGAGCAAGGAAACAAATGTTAGTAGATCATGGATTTCGTTTGCCGTCTGCATTAGATAACCGCCCATTAAAGTTTGAAGAATTCGAACTGAAAACACATCAAAATGTATATGTTTCTGCAACACCTGGACCTTATGAACAAGAACATACGAAAGAAATGGTGGAGCAGATTATTCGTCCAACAGGATTATTGGACCCTGTCGTTGAAGTTCGACCGATTGATGGACAAATCGATGACCTTATTGCAGAAATAAATAAACGGATTGATCGGAATGAACGTGTGCTTATTACGACATTGACGAAAAGAATGTCGGAAGATTTAACGGATTATTTAAAAGAACTTGATTTTAAAGTTGCTTATTTACATTCCGAAGTGAAAACATTGGAACGGATTGAAATTATTCGTGATTTACGGGTGAAAAAATATGATGTTCTCGTTGGTATTAATTTATTACGTGAGGGACTAGATATTCCTGAAGTATCACTTGTTGCAATACTGGATGCAGATAAAGAAGGTTTCTTACGTTCTGAACGTTCCTTAATTCAAACGATGGGACGTGCCGCACGTAATGAGAACGGACAAGTTATTATGTATGCAGATAAAATTACCGACTCGATGCAAGTTGCAATCGATGAGACGAATCGTCGTCGTGACATACAACAAGCGTATAATGAAGAGCATGGTATTACACCGAAAACGATTAAGAAAGATGTACGTGAATTAATTCGAGCAACGGTTGCGGCAGAGGAAGAAGCAGGTTATGAAGTAGACCGTATTTCCGAAATCCGAAAAATGCCGAAAAAAGCTCGGGCAGAAGTAATCGAACAGATGGAAGAAGAAATGCGAGAAGCTGCAAAACAATTAGATTTTGAGCGCGCAACAGAATTACGAGATATAATTTTTGAATTAAAAGTAGAATGAATGATCAAAGGAGGCAAGGAAATAGCGAAATGATAAAAAACATCAAGAGCTTATTTTCATTGCCTTTTTTCATCGTATGAAATAGCAGTTGGAAGGATGGAGTATATGTCAAATAAACATATTAAGATACTCGGTGCACGTGCACATAACTTAAAGAATATTGATATAAATATACCGAAAAATAAACTTGTTGTTGTAACAGGTCTTTCAGGTTCAGGAAAATCATCTTTAGCGTTTGACACCATTTATGCAGAAGGACAACGGAGATATGTGGAATCATTGTCTGCCTATGCAAGACAGTTTTTAGGACAAATGGATAAACCGGATGTAGATACGATTGAAGGACTGTCCCCGGCCATTTCTATTGACCAAAAAACGACGAGTAAAAATCCACGTTCTACTGTTGCGACAGTGACAGAAATATACGACTACTTACGTTTATTATATGCACGAATTGGACATCCTTACTGTCCGATTCACGGTATTGAAATAGCCTCACAAACGATTCAACAGATGGTCGATCAAATTATGGACTACCCGGAAAGAACGAGGTTACAAGTATTAGCACCAGTCGTTTCAGGACGAAAAGGTGAACATGTAAAAGTGTTAGAGGATTTAAAACAAGAAGGATATGTTCGTCTTCGTGTCGATGGAGAAATGCGCGAAATTAATGAAGAAATTGTACTTGATAAAAATAAAGTACATTCGATAGAAGTTGTGATTGATCGGATTATCGTAAAGGACGGAATCGAAAGTCGTTTAACAGACTCTTTAGAGACAGCTTTACCACTTGGAGAGGGACGTGTCATCATCGATATAATCGGTGAAGAAGAAATTGTAATGAATGAAAATCATGCATGTCCGGAATGTGGCTTTTCAATTGATGAATTAGAGCCACGCCTTTTTTCTTTTAACAGTCCATTTGGTGCTTGTCCTACATGTGATGGATTAGGTACAAATTTAGAAGTTGATATCGATTTAGTTATTCCAGATTGGGATAAGTCGTTAAAAGAACATGCTATCGCAGCGTGGGAGCCAATAAGTTCGCAATACTATCCACAATTATTACAGTCAGTTTGTACTCATTATGGGATAGATATGACGATTCCAGTGATAGATATTCCGAAAAAACAGATGGATATTATTTTATATGGTAGTGGGAAAGAAACATTAACATTTACGTATGTGAATGATTTTGGAAAAACGAAGAGTAGTAAAATTCAATTCGAAGGTGTGATGAATAATATTGCACGCCGCTATCATGAAACATCTTCCGACTTTATTCGTGAAACATTAGAAAAATATATGGCAGAAAATGAATGTCCATCTTGTCATGGATATCGATTGAATGAAAAAGCATTAGCAGTATTCGTCCAAGATAAACATATTAGTGAAGTAACAGATTTTTCAATTTCAGAAGCATTGGCATTCTTTCAAGGATTATCATTAACGGAGAAGGAACGTCAAATTGCAAATATGATATTAAAAGAAATTAATGATCGTTTATACTTTTTACAAAATGTCGGTTTAAATTATTTAACGATGTCCCGTGCATCAGGTACATTATCTGGTGGAGAAGCACAGAGAATTCGTTTAGCAACACAAATTGGTTCAGCCTTAACAGGTGTGTTATATGTGTTAGATGAACCGTCTATTGGATTACACCAACGAGATAATGATCGCTTAATTGAAACGATGCAACATATGGTTGATTTAGATAATACATTAATTGTAGTAGAGCATGATGAAGATACTATGCTAGCTGCGGATTGGATTGTCGATATAGGTCCAGGAGCTGGAGATCATGGAGGAAACATCGTGGCAAATGGCACACCGAAACAAGTAATGCGATCCGCTAAATCGTTAACAGGACAATACTTATCCGGAAAGAAATTTATAGAAATACCAGAAGAGCGTCGTCCATTAACGAATCGATTTATAGAAGTAGTCGGGGCGAAAGAAAATAATTTAAAAGATATATCCGCACAATTTCCGATTGGTGTCATGACTGTTGTGACAGGAGTTTCTGGTTCAGGAAAAAGTACACTTGTCAATGAAATTTTATATAAGTCATTAGCTAAATATTTATATAATGGAAAGCATAGACCAGGTGCACATGATAAAGTAAATGGATTAGAACATATTGAAAAAGTTATTGATATAAACCAAGCGCCGATTGGAAGAACGCCGAGATCAAACCCTGCCACATATACTGGTGTGTTTGATGATATTCGTGATGTGTTTGCCGAAACGAATGAAGCGAAAGTACGAGGCTATAAAAAAGGGCGCTTCAGCTTTAATGTGAAAGGTGGACGTTGTGAAGCTTGTCGTGGAGATGGGATATTAAAAATTGAAATGCACTTTTTACCTGATGTATATGTTCCTTGTGAAGTATGTGAGGGAAAAAGATATAATAGAGAAACATTGGATATTACATTTAAAGGAAAAAACATTGCTGATGTGTTGGATATGCGTGTAGAAGAAGCTTTGCAATTTTTTAGCAACATTCCAAGAATTCAACGTAAACTACAGACAGTGCAAGATGTTGGACTCGGTTATATTAAATTAGGACAGCCGGCAACAACTTTATCTGGTGGAGAAGCACAACGTGTGAAGCTGGCAAGTGAATTGCATAAACGATCAAACGGAAAAACTGTTTATATTTTAGATGAACCAACTACGGGGCTTCATACAGATGATATAAAACGTTTATTAGCGGTTTTACAACGACTTGTTGAAAATGGTGATTCTGTCATAGTTATCGAACATAATTTAGATGTTATTAAAACAGCTGATCATCTTATTGATTTAGGACCAGAAGGTGGAGATGGTGGCGGTGAAATTATTGCAACAGGTACACCAGAAGAAGTAGCAAAAAATAAAGCTTCTCATACAGGGAAGTACTTAAAAACCATTATGGAAAGAGACCGTCAACGAATGGAAGTATTAGTTGAAAAAGCAATGAAAAAAGGGTAAACATAAATTTTGACGGAAATCTTAAATGTTTGTAAGCTATAAAGAGGGATGAAAGAGGGGGAGTATGTAACGTGAAAGCTATTAACAAAACGGAAGTGCAAGAAATATTAGATCGTTTTAAAGGCAAAGAAGTATATTTACATTTAGAAACGACAAATGGCGCATATGCGAGCCATTTTGGAAATAAAGGTGTTAATGTTGGTGCATATATTCGAAATGCAAAACTAACGTATACAGAAGGAAGAATTGAAGGTACACCGGAATCTTATCGAATCGGTTTGAAATCAGAGCTTGGTTGGGTATATGCAGAAGGGTTAAGAGAATGGGAAATGTTTGAACAAAAACTATTAGTTGCCGGTCATGATGCAGAAGGTCGATTAATGGTTGCATTCCAACTAAGTGAAACGCCATTCGAATAAAAATAATAGAATTATATTTTAAAATGTGGGTGGACTGTTTCTATATGAAATTCGTACTTGTCCTATAATAAACATTGATAGGATAGTACGAATGCCATACATGGAATGAGCAAGTATACTTGTTAAATGTGTAGTAATAGTGATGTTTTACTAGTTCAACATACGGCAAGGAAAAAGGCAGTGCCTCATTTTCAATGGAAATGACAAAAGCTAATATATGGCATGATAGAATTGATTAGAAAGAGGGAATACGATAATGGAAAAACATAGACATGTTGTCATTGTATATCCACATCCGGATGATGAATCATTTGGTGGTGCTGGTACAATATATAAATGTAAGGAAGCAGGGGTTCCAGTAACATATTTATGTGGAACTTTAGGGCAAATGGGGCGAAACATGGGAACACCTCCATTTGCAAATAGAGAAACATTATATAAATTCAGAGAAAAGGAATTAGAGGATGCATGCAAGTTTTTAGGTATTGATTATAAGTTGCTCGGTTATCGTGATAAAACATTAGAATTCGAAAACAAAGTAGCACTTGCGGCACATGTGAAATCTGTTTTAGAAGAAATTAATCCGTCACTCGTTATTACACATTATCCAGAACACGGGGTACATCCAGATCATAATGCATTAGGAGAGGCGACAATTGAAGCGGTTCGCTTAATGGAACACGAAAACCGTCCGACAGTTTGGGCTTCGGCGATTACAAATGATTTTGAAAAAGTTCTAGGAGAACCAGAGGTAACGATTGCACTAGATGATGACATGGTGAAATTCAAACTAGGAGCTATTTTTGAACATAAATCACAAGCACAAGGGATGCTAGAAAAAATGAACGAACAAAATCCTTCAGCTGAAACGAAAGATTATTTAGAACGTATGAAAGAACGTTTAGGAAAAGAACGTTTTTATATTTGGAAATATGACTAATTAAAACCAATTGGAGGTTGATTTTATGTTTGGAAGAATGTTCATAAGTTGGTTCATATCAATCTTTCTATATGCAGTTGCATTAATTGCTGTCGCACAATTATTCGAAGGTTTTTATATTGAAAATTTCCAAACGGCATTGTTAGCTAGTATCGTCTTATCGATACTAAATGCATTTGTAAGACCATTATTAATTATTTTTACATTACCACTTACTATTTTTACATTCGGCTTTTTCATTTTAGTTATTAACACGATTACGTTATTATTAGGTGCAAAGGTGATGGGGTCAGCATTTGAAATTGATGGCTTCCTTATCGCATTCATTGCATCGATCATCATTTCATTACTGAATACTTTTTTACATCGTTTAGTTGGAGATATAAAAAGAGCATAAAGATAATGAAGTGTACAAAAGAGGTTAGGGCACAAATTAGTAAGCTTCTTACAAAAACTTACTTTTTGTTCTGCCCTAACCTCTTTATTTTCCGTATCTATTGTTTTCGATAGATATATTATGTAAGAAACGGTAAAATGAAATTGTTGAAATGATTTAAACATACATACTTTCTTGGGGGTAGAGCATATGCGTGTCGTAAGAACGGAAGACTTATTAAAAAACTTTAATCTTACACTAGTTGCTGGTGAGGATGGCATATACCGTGAAATTAATTCGAATGATATTCATCGTCCTGGCTTTGAAATGACTGGATTTTTTGAATATTACCCGAAAGAAAGAATTCAAATAATTGGAAAAACAGAGATGAATTATTTTAAAAATTTATCGAAAGCTGATCAGGAAGATCGTGCTCGACGTTTATGTACTGATATAACGCCTGGCATTGTTATTTCTAACTGGATGGACATTCCAGATGTATTGCTTGATGCCGCAAATGAAGCAGGAGTTCCAATTTTAAAATCGCCACGAACGACGAATAGAGTAATTGTTCGAATTACAAACTATTTAGGTTCAAAATTTGCACCGACGACAGCTGTTCATGGTGTACTCGTCGATATTTATGGTGTTGGTGTTCTTATTATGGGACAAAGTGGTGTTGGTAAAAGTGAAACGGCATTAGAGCTTGTTAAACGTGGTCATCGACTTGTAGCGGATGATAGTGTTGAAATTCGTCAAGAAGATTATGATACTTTAATAGGAAGTTCGCCTCCGTTAATTGAGCACTTATTAGAAATAAGGGGATTAGGTATATTAAATATTATGACGTTATTCGGTGCAGGTGCCGTAAAAAATTATAAACGTATTTCTTATGTCGTACAATTAGAATTATGGGATGATAAAAAGCAGTATGAACGACTAGGCATTGAAGAAGATACGATGAAAATAATGGATGTACATGTACCAAAGGCAATCGTTCCCGTACGACCAGGACGAAATTTAGCTGTCATCATTGAAGTTGCCGCGATGAACTTTCGTCTAAAACGAATGGGTGTGAATGCCGCAGAGGAATTTTCACAACAGCTTGCAACGATGATGAAAAATAATAATGAACAATAAGATGTAGGAGTGATTATGTTGATGTGTGAAGCAGAACCGTTAAATAGGGTTTTTCTTGAAATCGGTTCTTTATCTATTTATTGGTATGGCGTCATCATTGCAACTGGGTTGTTTTTAGGGTTGTATTTGGCGACAAAAGAGTCGGAACGTTTAGGATTACAAAAAGATATCATGATCGATCTCGTTGTATTTGCAGCACCAATTGCAATATTATTTGCAAGAATATATTATGTTATATTTGAATTTGATGCATATCGAGGACAGCCATGGTGGAAATTTATCGCTGTATGGGAGGGCGGTATCGCTATTCATGGTGCTTTAATTGGGGCAGTATTAACAGGAATTGTTTTTGCGAAAGTGAAAAAGGTATCCTTTTGGCAAATTGCAGATATAGCTGCACCTAGTATTATTTTAGGACAAGCGATTGGCCGTTGGGGAAACTTTATGAACCAAGAGGCACACGGGGGACCAATTAGCCAAGCGGCATATGAAAATTTCCATCAATATTTGCCGAATTTTATTATGGACCAAATGTGCATTAATGGTGTGATGTATTATCCAACATTTCTGTATGAATCGATTTGGAATATAATTGTCTTTACAATATTAATTTTAATGCGAAAATATAATCCATTACGTGGAGAAATTTTCTTAAGTTATATTGCTTTATATTCTGTCGGTCGGGTCTTTATCGAAGGATTACGTACAGATAGTTTATATTTTGGACCACTTCGTCAAGCACAGTTACTATCAATTGTTTTAATTGTAGGAGCTATTATCATCATTATTATTCGTCGTAAAAGTGGTCAAATTGATCGGAAATATGACGGATCGAACATTTCATCTAAGAAAAAGAAAAGGAAGTAATAGGCATGTTTGGAATTGCATCACGGGGGTTAAAAGAAGGGGCTAGTGTATTTTTAGTGCTAGCAAAAATCATCTTTCCAGTTACAGTTATTATAACGATTTTACAATATACACCTGTTTTACCGTTTTTCATTGAATTAATTGCACCGTTCATGCATGTGTTAGGTTTAAGTGGAGAAGCTGCTATGCCATTAGTGTTGGGGAATGCACTCGGATTATATGCTGGTATTGGAGCGATTATTTCGTTTGATTTTACAGTCAAAGAAGTGTTTATTATGGCGATGATGTTATCATTTTCGCATAATATATTTGTCGAGTCAGCAGTTGCATCACGAGTTGGTGTAAGCTGGTGGCTCGTTTCCCTTATAAGAATTGTTTTAGCAATTCTTTCAGCACTGATTATTAATCTCGTATGGGATGGTGGTGCTGAAATAGCGCAATATGGATTTTTAGCAAGTTCGGAAGTAGTGTTGCATAGCTGGGGAGCGATTGTTTTACATGGGTTTAAAACGGCTCTCATGGCAATTGTTCAAATTTCACTCATTATTTTTCCGTTAATGATTATGATGCAATTTTTAAGAGAACTTGGTTTTTTACATAAAATATCAAAATTATTTGCGCCATTTACGAAAATGCTCGGAATGAAGGAAAACACATCTTTTACATTAGTCGCTGGAATGATTGTTGGTTTATCAATGGGAGCAGGCGTAATGATTCAGGCAGTAAAAGAAGATGGGGTGTCAAAGAAAGATACGATATTAGCACTAATCTTTCTCGTATCATGCCACGCCGTAATTGAAGATACGGTCGTCTTTATTCCACTTGGAATTCCAGTTTGGCCACTATTATTCATTCGATTCCTTACTGCAGTTGTTTTAACAGTGATTGTTGCAGTTGTATGGAATCGTATGGAAAAGACTCAGAAAGGAAGAAAATTAAAATATGAACATTGATACAATTTTATTTGATTTAGATGGGACATTGTTAGATACGAACCGATTAATTCATGAATCTTTTGTATATACATTAGAACAATATGGTTTTCAGTTTTCAGATGAAGAAATTTTGCAGTTTAATGGACCACCTTTAGTCCATACGTTTACAGAATTGAATCCTGAAAAAGTCGATGAAATGGTACAATCATATCGGACACATAATTTAGCACGACACGATGATTACGTTACATTGTTTCCCAATGTAAAAGAAACATTGGCACAACTAAAACAAAAAGGGATCAAAACAGCCGTCGTATCTGCAAAGATGCGTCCAGGAGTAGATAAAGGGCTACAATTTACAGGGATTGAACCATATTTTGATACGATTGTAACGATTGATGATGTACATCATCCGAAACCACATCCAGAATCATTACAACTTGCTATGGACCGTTTAGGCAGTAAACAAGAAAATACGCTTATGATTGGTGATAATTATCATGATATTGAAGCGGGAAATCGGGCGGAAGTGGATACTGTTGCAGTAAGTTGGACACATAAAGGTATTGATTTTTTAAAACAATATAATCCGACGTACGTGATTGATGATATGAAACAATTATTAGATATTGTTGGGGTGTAAACAATGCGAAAAACGGAACGATATAAAGTAGAGGATGCAAATTCATTATGGCGTATTTATAAAACTGTTTCTTTCTTTAAAGTAATGAAAAGTTTTATCGTCATTCAAATCGCTCGTTATACACCGTTTTTAAGTGTGAAAAATTGGTTATATCGGACGTTTTTAAAGATGAGAGTTGGGAAACAAACATCTTTTGCATTAATGGTCATGCCTGATACGATGTTCCCAGAAAGAATTTCTGTCGGGGATAATACGATTATCGGCTATAACACAACAATTTTAGCACA
>DXHX01000040.1 GCA_019113205.1 Candidatus Pseudogracilibacillus intestinigallinarum
TTAGACTATCTTGAGGAAGCAATTGAAAAAGTAGGTGGACATACTCCACATATGTTAGATAAAGCATTCTCATGGCATACAAACTTAAAAGAAAACGGCACGATGTTATTAGATGACAAAGTGAAAAACTAGCCTTTAATGATGAAAAACGGTCCTGTTTATCGAGAAAAGATAAATAGGACCGTTTATTATTTTAGTTCTATAATATAAAATAAACTCTATTCAAAATTCATTTAAAAAATAAAAAATTAGTAAGTATAACAGTAAAAGAACATTATGTAGCGTGTTTCGATCATCATTATAATATGTATTGGATGAATAAAAATTAGAAAATTATGCGCTGAAAAATATCTCGATAGACGGCATTATGTATTTTAGTATTGGTCGAATACTTGTTGAATTTCATGTACAGTTGTATAAGTTGTTAAGGCAAGCATTAATAAGATTCTAGCTTTTTGTGGTAATAAATTATCTGCATGGATGAAAGCATCATCTCTATATGGAGCGACATCCATCACACGTCCATTTCCGACCCGACTACTTCGCACGATAAACAATCCTTCTTCGACTGCATTTCGTAAGGAATCAAGTTCATCAGGTGCGACTAAACCAGCTCCAGTACCAGCCGTGACGATTCCAGAAAAATATTTGGATGCAATAATATAATCAATTAAATGGCCTGATGCACCAGCATAGGAGTATATAATTTCTACATTTTTTAATGTATCAAATTCAATTTTTGAAAATTCAGATTCGTATGTATGTTTTTTTACAGGCTTTCGGTACATATGCACTTTTTTGTCCGGATCGATAAACCCTAAATAACCTAATTGACCAGATTGAAAGGTTTCAAGTCGATATGTATTTGTTTTCGTTACTTCCCGAGCGCAATTTATTTCATCGTTTAAAACGACGAGTACTCCATATCCTTTTGCTTCATCACTTGCCGCTACACGGATAGCTTGTAATAAATTAGCATGTGCATCAGAACTAATAGCACTGTAAGGACGTTGTGAGCCGACAATGATAATTGGTTTATCCGTATTGACAGTTAAATGTAGAAAATAAGCAGTCTCCTCAATTGTATTTGTTCCATGTGTTAAAACGACTCCATCATATAATTGAATATCTCGCTGTATTTTATTCCTAAGTTGGATCCAATGTTCTGTTTGAATAGCCGTACTACTTACACGAAGAAAAGATTCAAAAGAAACGTTAGCAATCGATGATAATTCTGGGATGTCCTTTAAATACGTTTCGCCAGTATATATTCCTGACGTATAATCTTTAAAATCCAATCGATCTTCACCGGCAGCGGAAATCGTTCCACCTAATTCAATTACTTTAATCTTTTTCATACGTGAGCCTCCTATTTAGTATGTTGTGAAACAGTATGTTCCAACCAAGTTAACACATCATCATATACGTCATCTTTATGTGTTTCGTTAATTAATTCATGACGTGCCCCGTTATATAATGTTAATTTTATATCTGTACAACCGATAGATTTGTAGTATTCATACGTTTTTTTAACGCCTTTTCCATGGTTGCCAACAGGATCTGCATCACCAGCGATGAAGTATATTGGTAAGTCTTTAGGTGTTTTTTCGATTTCTTTTCTTTTATGGATGGTGTTGATGCCGTGTAATAAATCCGTGAAAAACCCACTAGTACAAATAAATCCACAATTTTCATCTTCTATATATTTATTTACCTCTGTTTCATCACGGCTTAAAAAATCGAATGAAGTTTGAGGATTGTTATAATGTTTGTTGTAATTACCAAAAATTAATTTATCCATTAATTTACTTGGCGTGCGGCGACCAATTCTGTGTTTTTCAAATTTAGCGATGATTTCCCCAATTTTACCGATAACGCCTTGATCTCCACCTGTTCCACATAAAATAACTCCATCGATTTCATTTCCATACAATTGTATGTACCGTCTTGATAAAAATGACCCCATACTATGACCGAATAAAATGATTGGTACATTTGGATAGTCCTGTTTTATTTTTTGAGTTAGTTCATGCATATCTGATGTAACACGATGGAAGCCATTTTCATCCGCAAAATAACCTTTATCATCAGGAGCTATGATGTTCCCGCCATGCCCACGATGGTCATTTCCAAAAACGATATAGTTATTTTCGGTTAAAAAAGTAGCGAAATGATCGTAGCGTAAAATATGTTCAGCCATACCATGGGCAATTTGCACAATTGCTTTTGGTGACTGATGCTCTTTTTCCCATTTGAACGTGTTAATAGATGTACCGTCAGATGTGATGAAATCATAATTTGTACGAATCATACAGATTTCCTCCTCGTTTGAAAGATTAATAATTGTAGTTAGTATGTTAAAAAGATGAAAAGCTTTTAAATATATTTGTGAAGTCATATGCAACTCATTTCAAGTATACACCGATAGTACTCTCCAGATTTCTAATTTTACAACTAACTATGTTTGCAATAGTTTATTCCGTTTAAATTACCAATTTCTTTCATTATCTTTATCATACAGCTATTCGGCCAAAATTGAAAATGAATAAATCGGTATGTTTATACAGTTTAATTGCATAAATAAAAATGATTTTTCAAATAAATAATTATATTATTAGTATAAATAATGAAAAAACTTATAAATATACTATTGATTTTATTTTTATACATTGTATAATAGTAATTGTTACGAAAAATAATTAGGAGAGTGGATATGAAATGAAAGTAGCAATTATCGGAGCAACAGGATATGGTGGAGCGGAATTAGTACGAATTTTACACCGACATCCTAAAGTATCTATTCACTCGATTCATGCAACAAGTATGCACGGAGAAAAACTGAGTACGGTTTTTCCTCATATGCAACATCTTATACAGGATACATTAGAAGAAGCTGATTTAGATCAGTTAGCGAAAGAAGTAGATATTGTATTTACTGCAACACCTTCAGGGGTAGCGAAAAATATTGCACCATTATTAGTAGAAAAAGGTGTGAAAGTAATAGATTTATCAGGAGATTTCCGAATAAATAATCGTGAAACATATAAAGAATGGTACAAAATAAATGCAGCAGAACAAGAGAAGTTAGATCAAGCAGTATATGGATTAACTGAATGGGTAGAGAAAGATTTACAAAAAGCGAATCTCATCGCAAACCCTGGATGTTTTCCAACAGCAGTGCTTCTCGGTTTAGCACCTTTAGTAAAAGAAGGAATCATTGATGAAAATATGATCATTATCGATGCGAAAACAGGTGTAAGTGGGGCAGGAAAAAGTGCATCTCAGGGGACCCATTTTCCAGAGACGAATGATAACTTGAAAATATACAAAGTACATGCACATCAACATACACCAGAAATCGAAGAACAATTACAAAACTGGAATGAAAAAATAGGTCCAGTAACATTTACAACACATTTAGCACCGATGACAAGAGGAATTATGGCGACGATGTACTTAACAGCGAAAGAGTCAACTACAACGAAAAATTTAACAGAGTTATTTCAGAAGCAATATAAAGATAATCATTTTATACGTATTCAAGAAGGAAGATTTCCGAGTACAAAGGAAGTATCTGGCTCAAATTTTTGCGACATTGCGGTTGCATATGATGAACGAACGAAACGAATTACTGTCGTTTCTGTCATCGATAATTTAGTAAAAGGTGCTTCAGGGCAAGCGGTACAAAATATGAATAAAATGCTCGGATTTGATGAACATGAAGGAATAGACTTTATGCCATTATTTCCGTAATAAGGAGTAATGACAATGAAATATATGAAAGATGGAAATATTACAACACCGAAAGGTTTTCAAACAGCTGGAATCCATGCGGGATTAAAAAGGAAACGAAAAGATTTAGGTGTTATCGTTTGTGAAACGGTCGCTGATGCTGCAGCAGTTTATACATTAAACCAAATCCAAGCAGCACCGATTACCGTCACGAAAGAAACGGTGAAAAAAGCGAATAAAATTCAAGCGGTTATTGTAAACAGTGGCAATGCAAATGCTTGTACAGGAAATCAAGGGATGCAAGATGCATATGAAATGCAAAAAGTAACAGCAGACACATTTAATGTGCAACAAGAACATGTAGCAGTGGCGTCAACAGGTGTGATCGGTGAATATTTACCGATGGATAAAATTACAACGAACATTCCGAATTTACACATAAATAATCAAATAGAAAGTGCAACAGACTTTGAAGAAGCAATTTTAACGACTGACACTTTTTTAAAAAGTACTTGTTATGAAACAACGATTGATGGAAAAACGGTTACGATGGCAGGCGCTGCAAAAGGTTCAGGAATGATTGAACCTAATATGGGAACGATGCTAGGTTTCATTACAACAGATGCAAACATTTCAGGGGAATGGTTGGATAAAGCGTTAAAAGAAGCCGTAGATAAAACATTTAATTGCATTACAGTGGATGGCGACACATCGACAAATGATATGGTAATCGTATTAGCAAGTGGACTACAAGAGAATGAACCATTAACAGATGTACATGAAGATTGGTCAACATTCGTCACATTACTTACGAAAACATGTGAAGACTTAGCGAAAAAAATAGCTCAAGATGGAGAAGGGGCAACTAAGTTAATTGAAGTAGACGTACAAGGTGCAGAGTCAGAAAACGATGCTAAGAAGATTGCAAAAGCGATTGTCGGATCCTCTTTAGTAAAAACAATGGTATACGGAAATGATGCCAACTGGGGAAGAGTCATCGCAGCTGTCGGCTATAGTGGGGTAGAGATTAATCCGGAGACAATCGATATGAAAATCGGTTCTATCCCATTATTACAAAATAGTGTACCACTTCCATTTTCAGAGGAAGCGGCAACAGCATATTTACAAAATGAACATATTGTCATCCAAGTAAATATTAATAAAGGAAATGCAAATGGAAAAGCGTGGGGATGTGACCTCACTTATGATTACGTGAAAATAAATGCAAGTTATAGAACGTAAAACGTTGAAAGGGGAAAAATAAAAATGTTGGATAATATTATCGTATTAAAATGTGGAGGTAGTTCTATCGATGAACTATCAGATAGCTTTTTTGATAATGTGCAATCGTTAATCAACCAAGGAATTCATCCAGTAATCGTTCATGGAGGTGGCCCAGCAATTCAAGGTATGTTAGAAAAATTAAATGTACAATTTGAATTTATCGATGGACTACGAAAAACGACGGACGAAATGATGGATGTAGTCGAAATGGTTTTAACAGGTAGCGTAAATCCAACATTGTCCCGCCGTTTAAATGATCATCATATTAATGCAGTCGGTATTTCAGGTGCAGATATGGATTTACTAGAAGCGACACCACTAGATTATAACAAGTATGGGTTAGTTGGTGAAGTGAGTCATGTAAATGTTGAAGTGATCCACGATTTAATTAACCAAAATATCGTTCCAGTCATTTCGCCAATTGCATTTGGAAAAGACGGAAATAAATATAATATTAATGCAGATACAGCAGCAGGTGCAGTTGCAGCAGCATTAAATGCGAAACAATTAATTTTTGTGACAGATGTACCAGGTATTTTACAAGATGGAGAATTATTAGAAGAAGTGACAACAGAAACGGTAGAAAAACTAATCCAAAATAATACGATTTTCGGTGGCATGATTCCGAAAGTAAAAGCAGCAATGAAAGGATTAAAACATAATGTTTCAGAAGTAATGATTGTAAATGGGAAAAAATCGAAAATGAAAAATAAAAAAACATTAGCAGGGACGACGATAAAAAATGCTAAATTAGCAGTCGCGACGGCATAGGAGAGATAAAAATGGTATTGTTTCCGACATATAATAGATTTCCTTTATCTGTACAAAGTGCGACAGGTGCTGAAATAACAGATATAAATGGGAAAACGTATGTAGATTTTGGCTCCGGAATAGGAGTATGTAATTTAGGTCATTGTCATCCAATTGTACAAAAGGCAGTTGAAAAACAGTTACATTTATATTGGCACACATCTAATTTATATGAAAACCCAATTCAATCAGAAGTTGCAGCACAAATTACGACACATAGTCATGGAGATTATGTGTTCTTCTGTAATAGTGGTGCAGAGGCAAATGAAGCAGCAATTAAATTAGCACGTAAAGTAACAGGAAAAGAAACAATTATTACATTCCAACAATCATTCCACGGTCGTACGTTTGCTACAATGGCAGCGACAGGACAAGAGAAAGTACGTGAAGGTTTTGGACCAATGTTGGAAAAATTTGCATATGCAATTTTTAATGATTTGGCTTCTGTAGAACAATTAATCGATGAAAATACAGCTGCTGTCATGGTAGAAGTCGTGCAAGGTGAAGGTGGAGTACACCCAGCAGACCATGAATTTATCGAAGGTGTAGCAACATTATGTAAGGAAAACAATATATTGCTTATCGTCGATGAAATTCAAACTGGAATTGGACGTACTGGAAAGAAATTCGGTTTTGAACATTATCAAATTGAACCAGATATTTTCACTTTAGCAAAAGGGTTAGGAAATGGATTACCAGTAGGTGCAATGGTTGCTAAAGCGGCTTATAAAGATCATTTCGGTCCAGGATCACACGGTTCTACCTTTGGCGGAAATCCACTCGCAATGGCTTCTGCAAATGCCGTACTACAAATAGTGTTTGAAGATGCGTTTTTAGATGAAGTGGAAGCGAAGGCATCTTACTTACAAGAAAAATTGGAAAAAGAAATCGCACCATTAGCATCTGTTCAAGCAATCCGTCAAAAAGGAATGATGGTCGGTATCGATTGCGATAAAAGTGTTGCTCCTATCGTGACACAGTTATTAGAAAAAGGATTGCTCGTTTTAAGTGCAGGTGATACGGTCGTTCGGCTATTGCCACCATTGATTGTGACGGAAGCGCAAATAGACGAAGCGATTGAATTACTAAAAGTAGCATTAGCGACATTTTAACAGATAGTTTCAAAATATGGGGAGGCTATTTTTATGCCTAAAAAAACAGACATGAACAAAATATTAGTAATCGGTTCTGGGCCTATTACGATTGGGCAAGCAGCAGAATTTGATTATGCAGGGACACAAGCTTGTTTAACATTAAAGGAAGAGGGATACGAAGTCGTTTTACTTAACAATAATCCAGCAACAATTATGACAGATGAACATATTGCACATAAAGTATATTTCGAACCTTTAACGATAAAAAGTATTGTCGCAATCATCGAGAAGGAACAGCCAGACGCAATGCTCGTGTCTGTTAGCGGTCAAACAGGATTAAACTTAGCTTTTTCTTTATACGAACAAAAGATTTTTGAGAAATATCAAATCGAAGTACTAGGTACTCCTATTGAAGCAATTATGGAAGGGGAAGACCGAGAAAAATTCCGTAGCTTAATGCAGGAGATTGACGAGCCAATTCCAGAAAGTGTAATTGTTGAAACGTTAGAGGATGGTTTAACATTTACAAATGAAGTAGGCTATCCAATTATCGTGCGTCCAGCATACACTTTAGGTGGTTCTGGTGGAGGAATCGCTACAGGTGAAAATGCATTTACGACATATATGACACGTGGACTGCGCGCAAGTCCAATTGGACAATGTTTGATTGAAAAAAGCATTGCTGGTTGGAAAGAGATTGAAATGGAAGTCGTTCGTGATAAAAATGATCATGCGGTTGTCGTATGTCATATGGAAAATATTGATCCAGTTGGAGTTCATACAGGCGATTCTATTGTTGTAAGTCCGATTCAAACATTGCAACAACGCGATATTGATAAACTAAAAGCAGCATCATTAAAAATCGTTCGTGCAATTGGTATTATCGGAGCATGTAATGTGCAATTAGCATTTGATCCATTAACGAAAAATTATATTGTCATTGAAATTAATCCACGTGTAAGCCGTTCAAGTGCACTTGCATCTAAGGCAACAGGCTATCCAATTGCAAAAATTGCAACGAAATTAAGTATTGGTTATACATTAGATGAGATTTTTGACGCAAAAAGAAAGGTAACATTAGAAAAATATGAACCAAAATTAGATTATACAGTTGTGAAATTCCCGAGCTGGCCATTTGAAAAATTTGTCACAGCAGATCGTAAACTAGGCACACAAATGAAAGCGACAGGGGAAGTCATGGCTATTGAAAAAACAATTATTGCTAGCCTGCATAAAGCAATTCGTTCACTTGAATTAAAAATGGATGGGTTAACATTACAAAGCATACAACATTATGATACAAATCAATTAAAAAAACTCGTCCATCATACGGATGATCGTCGCTTTTTTGTACTGTTAGAGCTAATTCGTCGTGGTGTTTCGATTACGGCAATTCATGCAGCGACAAAAATAGATGAATATTTCTTAAAAGCGATGGAAACGTTAGTCGTATTAGAGGAAAATGTTAAAGGAAGCACCATTGACATGGTGGAGAAAGAACAATTGCTAGCATGGAAACAAGCTGGATTTTTAGATGAACAGTTAGCAACATGGTGGGATGTACCGATTCAAGCAGTTGCAAATAAACGGAGAGAATTCGCGATTACTTCTGTTTATGACGCTGTGCAAGCATTTTCTGAAAAAGAACATGAAGAAGCATTATATTATTATGCAACATGGCAAGCAGACAATATAGATGAAGTTAAAGACGAAAAAGAAAAGGTCGTTATCGTTGGAAGTGGCCCAATCCGGATCGGGCAAGGGGTTGAATTTGATTATTGCTCTGTACAAGGTGTAAAAGCCTTGCAAATGCTAGGGTATGAAACGATTTTAATTAATAATAACCCTTCGACAGTAAGTACAGACTATGAATTTGCCGATAAATTGTATATTGAACCATTAACAGCTGAAGATGTTTTTCAGGTAATGCAACGAGAAGGAACAAATAAGGTAATCGTTCAATTTGGAGGGCAAACAGCGATTAATTTAGTGGAAGGACTAGAAGCATATGGTGTTCATATTCTCGGTTCATCTATGAAAACAATTGATACGTTAGAAGATCGTGATTTATTTTATCAATATGTGCAACAACTCGATGTTCCACATATTCCAGGGTTGATTGCGAAAGATGAAACAGAATTATATGAGAAGGCAGCTGAAATTGGTTACCCCGTTTTAGTTCGCCCATCTTATGTAATTGGTGGGCAAGGAATGGCAACTATTGAAAATGAAAAAGCATTGAAAAAATATGTCCACTATTATTTACAAGGAGCTACATCATATCCGATTTTAATAGATGCCTTTTATCCAGGAAAAGAAATAGAAGTGGACGTCGTGACAGATGGAGAAAATATCTTTATTCCAGCGATTTTTGAACATATTGAAAAAGCAGGTGTCCATTCAGGTGATAGTATGGCAGTGACACCACCTATTACATTAGATAAAACAACGAAACAATTAGTCGTCCAATATGCAGAAAAAATTGCACAAGACATTGCATTTAAAGGGATTTTTAATATTCAATTTGTTTTATATGATGGTGTTTTATATGTGTTAGAAGTGAATCCACGGGCATCAAGAACCGTTCCAGTAATTAGTAAAGTAACGGGAGTGAATATGATCGAGCTAGCGACAAAATTGTTACTAGGTGCATCCTTACAATCACTCGTTGGAGATGAAAAAATATTACGTGAAAATAAATTTTACACTGTGAAAGCTCCTGTTTTTTCATCACAAAAGTTACCTGGGGTGGATCCTGTCCTCGTACCAGAAATGAAATCGACAGGAGAAATTATTGCTATTGGTAAAACATATGGTGAAAGTTTACACAAGGCATTTATTTGGAATGAACAGTTAGAAAATACATTCCAGCAAACAGGAAAAGAACTATATGTCGCATCACCAACAGAAACAATAGATATGGAAACATTACTACAAAATGTCCCAATGACGAGTATCGAATTTGATGAAGATGTATCTTTTGAAACAGTTGAAAATTGGTTGAAAGAAAAAACATCTATCGTTTTATTCAGTAATGAAGAGAGCAGTGTCATACGTGAACGTGCAATTGAATATAACGTACTCGTGTTATCCAGTGAGGCAACATTAGAAGCATTTTTGCAAATGGAAAATAACTGTCCAGATGTGTGGGCATTACAACAAGAAGAAGGAACGAATGTAAAGGAAGTGGTGTTACAATGAGTGCAGTGAAAACAGCAAAAGAAACAATTCAACTATTAAAGGGTAGAGATTTTTTACAAATTAGTGATTTTACGAAGGAAGAACTTACTGCGTTAATTGAATTCGCATTAGAATTAAAAACTGCGCAAAAAAATGGCGAAGAACACCATTATTTAAAAGGAAAAACGTTAGCGATGATTTTTGAAAAGTCCTCAACGAGAACGCGTGTCTCTTTTGAAACAGGCATGTTCCAATTAGGTGGGCACGCACAATTTTTAAGTTCGCGTGATATGCAGCTAGGAAACGGCGAAACAATTCATGACACTGCAAAAGTATTATCGAGATTTGTGGATTGTATGATGATTCGTACTTTCGGTCATGATATCGTAGATGAATTAGCTGAACATGCATCGATTCCGATTATTAATGGTTTAACAGATGATGCACATCCGTGCCAAGTATTAGCTGATTTAGTGACCATTTATGAGAAAAAAGGTACGTTTTCTGGATTGAAATTTGCCTATGTTGGGGACGGTAATAATATGACACATTCTTTAATGATGGGGTGTGCAACGATGGGCATCGACTGCTATGTCGCTGTACCAAAAGGAAATGAAGTAAGTGAAAAAGTGTTACAAGAAGCAAAAGAAACAGCTTCAAATAGCAATGCGACAGTCGTTCAAACATATGATCCTGTAGAAGCGGTAAAGGATGCAGATATTATTTACACAGATGTTTGGGCGAGTATGGGCTGGGAAGGTGATAAAAAAGCACGTGTTAATGAGTTTGCTAATTATCAAGTAAATGATGCACTTGTCGCTCATGCGAAAGACGATTATGTATTCATGCATTGTTTACCAGCAATCCGTGAAGAAGAAGTAACTGCTTCAGTCATCGATGGCAAAAATTCTATCGTTTTTGACCAAGCTGAAAATCGGCTTCATGCACAAAAGGCTATTTTAGCTGCGATCGTTTAATCAAATATAAAAATAAAAAGCCTTGACTAAACGTAGGAAATGTACTCCACTTTCCGTTTGCGCCTGCTAAGCCAAGCTTAGGCTTTGCCTTCATTTGTCTTATTTAGGTCTTTCCTCACGCAGGAGTCTACGTTTCATAATGCTAATTACCTTCTCCTTTGTAGCTTAAGCTGCAAGGGAGGAGGATTTTTTACTTTATATGAAGGAGAAAGAAAATAAAATTCTTTCCTTGTTGGTTAAGGTCGTCCGTGGAACACGCAGTAAATTTATGGAACGATGTGGCCGAACAAATAAAATGAAAAAGGGAATGCTAGTAGAAATGAATTTACTGACATTCCCTTTTACAGTTCGTTATGTTATGTTCCCACCTTTACAGCTAAACCTATTGGCTCCATAAAACATCGTTGTATTACAAAAACATCTTTTAAATTTAGTACAAATTTTTGTGAGCATATAAATTGTACTTTTATCAGTTGACTAGTAAAGTGATAAATAAGAGGTGATGTAACAGATGGAAAAAAATACATTGGGTACGTTGATATGGCTTCGTATGGTGCGCTTCACACATCAGAGTAATTTATTGACGAACGAATTTTTAAAAGAAGACGGATTGACGAGTGCACAGTTTGATGTACTCATGCAAATTGCCACATATGCACCAATTTCGCAAACAGCATTAGCTGAAAAAGTGACGATTACACAAGGTGGGATGTCACGCATGTTAGCTCGGCTAGAAAAAGAAGGATATATTATACGTGAACAAGATTGGAAAACAAAAATGATTTGCTTAACGAATAAAGGGGAACAAAAATTAAGTAGTGTAATGGAGAAACAAATTGCATTTCAATCATCTTTTTTTGAAGAATCTTTAACGAAAGAAGAACAAAAAAAATTATTACAACTCGTGTCAAAGGTACAAAAAAACAGTAATGCAAAACTACAAAAGAAAAGAGGATAAATGATGAAACAATATCGAATTGATCAAACAAAAGGAATGGAAATTGGCCTTTACACATTAGGGGATCACATTTTTAATCCATTAGATGGGCAAAGAATTTCTGCAGAACAGCGAATCAAACAAATAATTGAAATGGCAAAACTAGCGGAACAAGCCGGTTTAGATATATTTAGTGTTGGTGAGAGCCATCAAACATTTTTTACGACGCAAGCACATACGGTTATTTTATCAGCAATTGCACAAGCTACGAAAAAAATAAAGTTAGCAAGTTCCTCAACAGTACTAAGTGTGCATGATCCGGTTCGAGTTTATGAGGACTTTGCAACAATTGACCTTATTTCTAATGGCCGTGTAGAAATCATTGCTGGACGTGGTTCACGAGTAGGAGCACACCAATTACTCGGTGTAGATTTACAAGATTATGAAGAAATTTATGAAGAGAAATTAGAGTTATTAAAAATGATCAATGAACAAGATACGGTTACATGGGAAGGGAAGTTTCGTGCCCCATTAGATAATGCAGAAATTTTACCTCGCCCATTAAATAATACTTTACCATTATGGCGTGCAGTTGGTGGTCCTCCTGCGAGTGCGATAAAAGCAGGAGCAATGGGAATCCCAATGACATTAACGACCTTAGGCGGACCGGCAATTAACTTTAAAGAATCTGTTGATTTGTATCGGAGTGTTGCACATGAGTATGGATTTGATCCAGCGACGTTACCAGTAGCGACAACGAGTCTTTTCTATGTGGCTGATACGACGCAAGAAGCGTTACAAGGAATGTATCCACATATTGATATCGGTTTTAAGGCGATTCGTGGAATGGGATATCCGAAGCAACAATTCGCTCAAGCGCCAGATCACCGTGATTCATTAATGGTTGGAAGCAAAGAACAAATTATTGAGAAAATGTTATACCAATATGAATTATTTGGCATGCAACGTTTCTTGGCACAAATTGATTTTGGTGGCGTTCCATTTGATAAATTAATGAAAAATATCGAAATCATCGGAAATGATATTATTCCAGCCATTAAAAAACATACAGCACAGAAGGAAGGGGACGAATAAAATGAAGATTGTTGTACTTTCAAGTTCGATCGTTGGTACGAAAACAAAAATTGCGTTAGAAAAGACCGTGCAATTTTTTGAAGAAAAATATGCAGCATATGAAGTAACATTAATTGATTTGGCACAATATGATTTGCCATTTAGTGATGGGAGAAATTATTTTGAATATGAAGGCGATGCGAAGTATGTAACAGAAACAATCATGGCCGCAGATGCTCTCGTTATTGGAATGCCTGTATTCCAAGCATCTATGCCAGCGACATTAAAAAATATATTCGATATGTTACCGGTGAACGCATTTTTAAATAAGGTTGTAAGTATCATCGTAACTGCTGGATCACCGAAACATTATTTAATTGCGGAACAACAATTAAAACCAATCCTAGCTTATATGAAAGCGACGATTGTTCCAACTTATGTTTTTATTGAGGAAAAAGATTTCCTTCGTACGGACATTGTGAACGATGATATTTTATTCCGTCTTGAACGTTTAGTGGAAGATACTGTGCACCATGTTGAAGCAACACAATTTTTAATCGAAAAACAAGATGCGATGTATGATTTTTAATATAAAATAGTGCAAAACGAAAGACTAGGGCATAACTAGATTCAAATTATAAAAAGCAGGTCATGTTTATGGAAAAAAGATAAACATGACCTGCTTTTTGATTTTACTTGTGTTATTACTGTCCCTTGATTAGAGTGTGTTCTTTTTATAAAATATCAATCACTTTCTGAACGGATTGTGCTGATTTTTGTAATGCATCTTTTTCATCTTCTAATAAATCCAGTTCAATCACTTTTTCTATTCCTTTATCACTTAGGATGACCGGAACACCGAGGCAAAGATCGTTCAAACCATACTCACCTTCTAAATAAGCAATTGCAGGTAATATGCGGCGTTGCCCTTTTAAAATTACTTCGGCCATTTCGGTTAATGCTGCGGCGGGTGCGTAGTATGCACTACCATTACCGAGGAGTTCGACGATTTCCGCACCACCTTTACGTGTACGTTGAATGATCTCGTCTAGTTTATCTTTAGAAATTAGATTTTCTAAAGGAATCCCTCCAGCGTATGAATAACGGATAAGTGGTACCATATCATCTCCATGTCCACCGAGCACGAATCCAGTAATATCTTTTACAGATAGATTTAACTCTTCCGCAACGAAAGTACGGAATCTTCCAGTATCTAGAATTCCAGATTGTCCAATAATTCGCTCTTTAGGAAAGCCTGTTTCCTTAAGTAATGTATAAGTCATTGCATCAACAGGATTACTTAATACTAAAACAAAAGCATCGGGCGCATATGTCTTTATTTCATTTGCGATGGATTTCATAATTTTTGCATTTGTAGAAACTAAATCATCCCGACTCATCCCAGGTTTACGCGCAATTCCAGCAGTGATGATAACTAATTTTGCATCTTGTATTTCTTCGTAGTTGGAAGAGCCAGTAATGTTACTATCGAATGATTGAATAGGGCTTGCCTCTAACATGTCCAAAGCTTTTCCTTTCGTTGGCTTCTCCATGTCAGGAATATCGATTAATATGATATCTCCGAGTTCTTTTTGGGCTAGAAATAATGCAGTAGTGGCACCAGTAAATCCTGATCCGATAACAGCAATTTTTGCACGTGACATTATTTTTTCCTCCTCATAATTTTAACCTTCCAATATGATAAAAAAACATGCATGAAATAACGTACAATATGTATGCGCCATTTCAAGCATGTTTTACAACACTACTTTAGTCGATTTTCACGATCCAATTAAAAGGATCTTCTATCCTACCGTATTGAATTCCTGTTAATGTATCAAATAATTTTTTCGCAATTGGACCGGTTTCGCCATTGTTGACGATATAATCTTTCCCTTCCCATGTTAATTGTCCAACAGGGGAAATAACCGCGGCCGTCCCTGTTCCGAAAACTTCTTCTAACGTCCCGTTCTCATGTGCTTCAGCAATTTCTGCCATCGAAATACGTCGTTCTGTTACTGGAACATTCCAGTGGCGTAACATTTCAAGCACAGAATCACGAGTAATTCCTGGTAGAATACTTCCGTTTAATGCAGGTGTTACTACTTCCCCGTTTATTTTAAAGAAAACGTTCATACTTCCTACTTCTTCAATATATTTTTTCTCTACACCATCTAACCATAAAACTTGCGCAAACCCATCTTTACTTACGACTTCTTGTGCCATTAGGCTAGAAGCATAGTTTCCAGCTGTTTTTGCTTCACCAGTTCCACCTTTAACTGCACGAACATATTGATTTTCGACAGCGATTTTAACAGGATTCATTCCTTCTTTATAATACGCACCAACTGGTGATAAAATAATCATAAATTTATACTCATTAGAAGGATTGACACCTAAGTATGCTTCTGTAGCAATAATAAATGGGCGAATATATAAAGATGTACCTTCATCTGTTGGTACCCAATCTTTTTCAATTTCCATTAACTTTTTTAAAGCTTCCAAAGCAAATTCTTCATCGATATGTGGAATAACCATACGGTCATTGGAATGATTTAAGCGCGCAAAGTTTTTCTCAGGACGGAATAATTGAATGGAACCGTCTTTTGCAACATATGCTTTTAATCCTTCAAACACCGTTTGTCCGTAATGAAAGACGATGGAGGCTGGATCTAATGTAATCGGTTGATAAGGGACGATTCTTGGGTCATGCCATCCTTTCTCACCTTCATAGTCCATAATGAACATATGGTCTGTAAAGTTATGGCCGAATTGCAATTCGCCAGTAGGCTTCTCTTTTAATGTTTCTCTTAGTTGTACGTTAATTTCTTGTTTACTCATCATACTATCCCCTTAAAAAAAATAACAAAAATCTTTCCTCTCTATTATATAACATTCAGACAATTTTTTGTTCAAAAAAGAGAAAGAATAGAGAGATAATTCCATTTTTTCATAAAATAATGAAATTTATCGATAATTCCTTGTAAGTTGGTTGTATTAATGATATATTAATTCGTAGTTATTTCATATGAATAATATTGAATGGGGGAAGGTTTAGTGAAAAAGCATGTTTTAGCCTTTATTTTAGTTATCGTTTTAGGAGTTATGGCGGCATGTAGTAATGAAAATGCATCGAAAGGTGAAAATAGTGGGGAAGCAAAAGCAGGTGAGAAATTTGACCTTCGTTTAGCGACTGTCGTATCTGCTCCACATCCGTGGTTAGATGCAGCAGAATATTTTAAAGAAGAAGTAGAAAAACGAACAGATGGAAATGTAACGATTAGTATTCACCATAGTGGTTCTTTAGGAGACGATGAAACGACTATCGATGAAATGCGACTAGGGACAATTGACTTTGTTATTGGCGGAACACAAAATGCTGCTTCATTCGTACCACGTTTACAAATTTTTGGGTTAGCATATTTATTTGAAGATATGGATCATTTCGAACGTGCGATTGATGAAAATAGCCTATTATTCGAATACTTTGAGCAAGAATTTGTCGATAAAAATTTAGATGTAAAATTACTTGCGCTATCTGGTGGGGGAACACGTTATTTATCGAATAATAAAAAAGAAATAAAAAATCCAGATGATTTAAAAGGATTAAAATTACGTCTACCAGGCTCACCGATTGAAAATGACATTTGGTCTGCGTTAGGTGCATTACCTTCATCTTTATCTTGGAATGAAGTATATTCTGGCATTCAAACAGGTGTCGTAGAAGGATTTGAAAGTACATTAAGTGGATATACAGGGAGCAAATTATATGAAGTAGCACCATATGTTAGTTTGACAGAGCATTTATATATGGCAACTCATTTTACGATGAGTGATTTAACATTTAATAAATTACCAGAAGAGTATCAAGAGATTGTAGATGAAGTAGCAAAAGAAGCTGCGAAGTTAGGGACAGAAAAAGGGATCGAATTTGATGAAGAATTGTTCAAAGAGTTAGAAGAACGGGAAGTGACGATTACAGAAGTTGAGCGCGATAAATTCGTCGAAATTTTAGAACCGTTACATGATGACTTAGCAGCCCAACTAGATGCTGAAGAGTTAGTAGAGATTGTACGTGAATTGAAAGAATAAATGTTTCATGAGGTCGGAGATTTTACAATATGAAACTGTGAAAAGTGACGCGATAATAGAAATTGATTCTTTCGTGTCACATTTCATGTTCTACAACATATGATTATATATCTCCACCTCATCTTCTTTTAAAGGAGTTTTGAAATGCTAAAAAAGGTAAATGATCAAATCGAACAATTATTATTAACAATAGGATTTTTATTATTAGGGACATTTATTGTCGTCGTACTATTAAAAGTAGTGATTCGTAACTTCTTCCACGTACCAATGATGTGGGCAGATGAAGTTGCGGTTCTTTGTTTTATTTGGACAGTATTTTTAGGAGCTGCAATTGCTGTAAGAAGAAAAATACATTACACCGTTGATTTAGCACCAAATAAAATAAAAATGAACTTAGTTTTTGATTTGTTCGCACATATTATCGTTTTGTCCCTTATTTATGTCATGATCGTTCATGGATATTCTTTTACGAAGATGGGACTATCAAGATTTTCAACGGTATTAACGATTCCACTTTCCTACACATTTGTTGCTATTCCAGTAAGTGGATGTTTCATGTTCCTTTTTACAATTGAACAATTTATCAATGATTGGAAAACATTACAAAGATTACGCAGGCATAAGGGGGAACAAGTATGAATCCACTCGTTTTATTATTAATGACGTTTTTTATTCTTGTATTCATTCGTGTACCGATTGCCTTTGCTTTAGGGATTTCATCTATTATTACTATTATTTATTTAGACTTACCATTTACAAGTGTCATTAACCAGTTTTATACGGGGATTGATAATTTTACATTGCTTGCTGTTCCATTCTTTTTACTATTAGGTGGACTAATGAACGATGGAGGAATTACAGAACGATTGTTACAATTTTCGCGTGTAATTGTCGGGCATATTCGTGGTGGGCTGGCACATATTAATGTCTTTGTTAGTATGATTATGGCGGGACTATCTGGTTCAGCTGCAGCAGATACAGCGGCAATTGGACCTGTTCTCATTCCTGCGATGAAAAAAGAAAAATATGATGCAGGTTTTAGTGTAGCAATTACAGCATGTTCCTCGACACTTGGTGTAATTATTCCACCGAGTATTATGATGGTCGTTTATGGAGCGATGGCTCAAGTATCCATTGGGAAATTATTTTTAGCCGGGATTGTACCTGGTGTGTTAATTGCCTTTGGACAGATGTCTTATACATATTTTTTAGCAAAAAAACATGATTATCCTGCTTATCCAAAGCCAACAGCGAAGGAGGTTACTGTTTCGTTTAGAAAGGCGATTCCAACATTGCTCCTCCCAGTCATTATTATCGGTGGGATTACGACAGGAATTTTTACTGCAACGGAGGCGGCTGCTATAGCTGTTTTTTATGCATTACTTTTAATGTTTTTTTATAAAACGTTGCAAGTGAGAGATCTACCAAAATTATTGAAAGAGACGATGGTGCAATATTCATTGCCAATGTTTGCGGTAGCTTGTGCGGGAATTATGGGCTGGCTTATTGGGTATTTACATGCACCTGAATTAGTTGCTAATTTCATTATGGGAATTACAACATCTTCTACTGGAATCTTTTTATTATTAATTTTATTTTTACTTATTATCGGAACGTTTTTAAGTCCATTAGAGGCTATTATAATTTTCTTACCGATTATTACTAAATTAGGTGATTTGGCCAATTTAGATCCAGTGCATCTTGGCATTATTACATGTCTTGTTTTAGCGTGTGGGATGGTAACACCACCATATGGAATTTGTTTATTAATTGCGACACAAATTGGGAAAATTTCAACGGCACGTGCGTTTGTAAGTATTATGCCAATTTTACTTATTACAATTGGAATTATTTTAATTGGAGTTTTCGTTCCTGATTTATTTTTATTTTTACCAAATTGGTTAATGCCTGATGCATAAAAACGTACTTATGATACTATTTATTTACAGGAGGGATTCAAATGACGATATTTGAAGCACAAACAAAAGAGGAAAGATTGGCATTAATAGAAGAGACTGCAAAGGCATTTAAAGAAAGAGCATATAAGCATGATATAGAGGGAACCTTCCCTTATGAAAACTATGAAGATTTAAAAGCAATTCGTTATCCAGCTGCAACCGTACCTAAAAAATATGGTGGCTTAGAAATTAGTTTAGTAGAAATGTTGAAGGCCCAAGAAATTATTGCTTCCTATGACGGTTCAACAGGTCTATCGATTGGGTGGCATATGGGAATTACGAAAAATATTGCTGAATTGAATGTATGGGAAAAGGAAAAATATGCTTCCTATGCTAAAGAAGTTGTCGAAAAAAATGTTCTATTAAATAGTGCAGCAACAGAACTCGCAACAGGGAGTCCAACACGTGGAAATCTCCCGCAAACATATGCGGTTGAAAGAGAGGATGGATGGGTGTTAAATGGACGAAAAGCGTTTACGACATTATCCCCAATCTTAGATTATTTTGCTGTAACGGCGTCAATAGAAGGAACAGATGAGGTTGGGAACTTTTTAGTACCTCGTCATACACCTGGCTTAGAAGTAGTGGAAACATGGGATTCGGTCGGCATGCAGGCAACAGGAAGTCATGATATTGTATTGAAAGATGTACAAGTTGCTAAAGATGATTTACTACATTATTTAACGCCAGGGGATAAGGGAGCACAAGGTTGGTTGCTGCATATTCCTGCTTGTTATTTAGGAATTGCAAAAGGGGCAATGAGAGAAGCATTGCAATTTGCAACGACATATTCTCCAGCGAATATAGAAGGAACGATTTCAGATATTCCGACTGTCAAACATAAAATTGGTGAAATTGAATTACTATTATTAGAAATGGAATCTATTTTATATCGTGTTGCAAGGAAATGGGATGAAAGTGATGATGCTGTGCGTCAGACGATGAAGGCAGAGCTTGGTGCTGTAAAAGTATCTGTCGTCAATAAAGCAAATAAAGTAGTAGACCTTGCAATGAGAATAGTTGGGGCAAGAAGTTTATCGGCGAAAAATCCATTACAAAGGTATTATCGTGATGTCCGTGCAGGATTACACAATCCACCGATGGATGATATGACACTTGTCGTGTTAGCGGATCAATCTATTACTCAATTTAAAGAACGACCACAATAATATGAATACGATTGAAAAAGACTTGCGATAATGATCGCAAGTCTTTTTCGTCAACATTTACTTATAATAAATCATCATTAGAGCCAATAATGATGGTTTATTCTCCTATTAAACCTTCATGTAACATATCGATATTGTATTGTAAAAACTTCACATACGTATCGACTTCTGATCCTTTTTCTCCGATTTCATCTGAATATAATTCGCCAAAAATCTCAACGCCCGACTCCGCTGCAACAGTTTCCATTGGACGTGTATCTACATTCGTTTCCACGAATAAAACTGGTGGTTCATGTTCTTGAATAAATGCAAGTAATGATTTAATTTGCTCTGGTGAACCATTTTCTTCTGTATCAATTGCCCAAATAAATCCTTCTTCAAGTCCGTATCGTTTTGTCATATATTGATATGCTTGCTCACTTGTAACAAGTACACGGTTTTCTTCTGGAATTTCTCCGAGCTTTTCTTCATATTCATCGGCAATTTCTTGGAGTTGTGCGACATATGCTTCTCCATTTTCTTTGTAATAGTCTTCATTGTCCGGATCAATTTCAATGAGTGCATCGATCGTATTTTCAGCCATTTTTATTCCGACATGTGGGTCTAGAAATGCGTGTGGATTAATTTCTTCCTCTCTGCCATCTCCACTAACAACATATTCAGGTTCTACCCCTTCTGTTAGTTCGTATGCGTTATCCCAATCTTGTCCTGTTGCATCCATCATTTTCCCAAACCAACCATCTTTTCCACCTTCTAAGTTAAGTCCATTATAAAATAGCACATCTGCATCTGTTGCAGCTTTAATATCCTCTGGTAAAGGTTCGTATTCATGTGGATCTGTCCCTGTTGGTACTAAGTTGTGAACTGCAACATTCTCCCCACCGATTGCTTCTACCATATCTGTTAAAATCGTAAATGATGTGACAACTTTTATTTCTCCATTTGTAGTAGCTGTTTCTTTCTCACTATTGTTTCCACCACATGCAACTAATATTGCAGATAATACCATCATTGCTGTTAGTAAAGTAATTTTTTTAAATTTTTGTTTCAATTTTTCCCCTTCTTTCAATTAATTTATACGTATTTTTCTCGTACGTAAAGCTTTGAATAAAACACCTTGTTTTGGTGAGAAAATAAAGACAATCATAAAGATAATCGTCGCCGCTATCACGATGACTGCACCGGAAGATAAATTGTACTTGAAACTAATATACAATCCGATGACAGATGATAATGCACCAAAAAACGATGATAGTACAATCATGATTGAGAAGCGGTTTGTTAATAAATAGGCGGTAGATGCTGGTGTAATAAGCATCGCTACGACAAGTACTACCCCAACAGTTTGTAAGGATGCGACCGTTGCAAGTGTAAGTAGTAGCATTATTCCGTAATGGATCCATTTTGTTGGTAAGCCATACGATGCCGCTAATGTTTCATCAAATGTACTGACGAGTAATTCTTTATAAAAAATGATGACACACATAATAATTATGATGCCGATAATGATCGTAATGACCATATCGGAAGATCGAACAGATAACACATTACCGAATAAAATTTGTGTTAAATCTGTTGCCGTTTGCGCTTTTCCAATTAAAATAATTCCAAGTGCAAAAAATGCTGTAAAAACGATACCGATAGATGCATCATTTTTAATTCGACTATGTTGGCTTACAACTCCAATTCCGACGGCAGTTAAAATTCCAAAAAAGACAGCACCATAAAAATAATTAATGCCCAACATATAAGAAATCGCCACACCTGGTAAAATAGCATGTGAGATGGCATCCCCCATTAAAGCCATTCCTCGCAAGATAATAAATGAACCGATAATACCACAAATAATCCCTACAACAACGGAAGTGACGAAAGCACGTTGTAAAAATTCATAGTTCATTAAATCATTGATGAAATCCACTATGCTTCGCCTCCCATCGATTGAATGATATTGAAATCAATATTGTATGCAGAGGACATTAGTTCTTTTTGCATTACTTCTTTAACATCGCCATATTTCATTAGTTTTTTGTTAATTAATAATAATTGGTCGAAATATTGTTCTACCTTTGTTAAATCGTGATGAACGACAAACACCGTTTTACCTTCATCACGTAATGCTTTTAAAATGGCGATAATGGTGTTTTCACTTGTCACATCAATTCCAACAAATGGTTCATCTAAAAAGAAATAATTTGCTTGCTGAGCAAGCGCACGTGCTAAGAAGACTCGTTGTTGCTGTCCACCAGACAGTTCCCCAATTTGTCGATCGCGATAATCCAACATATTCACTTTATCAAGGCATTCGTCCGCCCATTTTTTATCTGTCTTTGTTGGTCGTTTAAATAAACCTAGTCTTGGATACGTGCCAAGTAATACCGTGTCACGTACTAAGATTGGAAAATCCCAGTCAATATTACTTCTTTGGGGAACATAGGCAATTTGTTTTCTCATTTTCGTAATTTTTTTCCCGTCGATTCGAACATCCCCGCGGTCCCGGTGGATAAGATCAAGCATCCCTTTAATTAAAGTAGATTTGCCTGCCCCGTTAGGTCCGATAATACCGATCAACTGTCCACTTTTTATTGAAAATGAAATATGTTGTAACACTTCATTTCCGTCATATGAGACGGTTAAATCTTGGACATCTATACTCTTTCTCATTTGTTTCACCTTCTCAATATATGTTGTGTATGTCATATTAACTTAGCTATGAACTAAAGTTTTTACCTCGTGCAACATTTGGTGATTTCATCATAATACATATTTTAAAGTTTGTAAATCGAAATGTTAAAAATGATTGAATAATTTTATAAATCAAAAAAACTTTCTTAAAATAGTGTTTTCTTTTCCATATTTTCAATACAATATTGTATGATAGTAAGTAGTAAAAAGTTCTTATTTTATAGCCTATTTTCATGTAGGTAATTTATAAAATACCAATTTTATAGTTATATAGAACTATTTATAAAGAAAATATGATGTAAGACAGAAAGGAAGCCATTATGAAGAAAAATACTATTACAATTAAGTTAGGAACGATTATTGCTGCTATTATGCTCTTTTGTATTATCGTATTATTCATATCAATGTATTCAGTAAATTATAAAGAAGTGAAAAAAGCGGCTGGTGTCGAAGCATTCGGTTGTGCAAACATTACGACAGCACTAATTAATCCGAGCGATATTGATAAAATTAAAGCAGGGGACGAAGCTGTCGCAAAACAAGTAGGGGAGGATATTAGTTGGACAATCCAACATAAAGGTATTTTCGAAGGACAGTATGTGATGGATTTAGATGGGAAGTTGTTAGCCGTCGATGAAAATTTAATGGAACAAGGATTTGAAACAGGAGAAACTTTTTTTATAGATGAGGAAGTATTAGAAACATTATTAGTAACGAAAGCACCAACATTTTCTGATGTGTATAATTATGGTGGGATGAAACGTTTAACAGGTTATGCACCTATTTTTGAAGACCACGATGAAACGAAAGAAATTATCGCTATAAGTGCTATCGATTTTGAAGCATCGATCGTACATGAGCGAACATTTGATATGATTAAAGGAAGTTTTTTATTTGCGACGATCCCACTGTTATTTGCAGGAATTGTCACGATATTTTTAATTAAGCGTACGACAGCACCATTGCAACAGATTAGTGAATATGCCAACAACATTGCAAATGGTGAGTTAAATATGGAACGACTGAATATTAAAAGTAATGATGAAGTAGGGCGTTTGGCAGAAGACTTATACGTATTAGCAAATAATTTTAAAGAAATTGTGACAGATATACAAGAAAATTCCACACAACTAGCAAATTTTTCGGGGGAATTACAAGCGAATAGTGAACAAATTGCTTCATCGGCAGAAAGAAATATGCTTTCATTAGAACAAGTAGAAAGTTCTTCTAATGAACAAGTACAAATTGTGGAAGAAGCGAATACGTTATTACAACATATCGGTGAAAATAGTGAACATATTCAGGACCAGTCACATCAATTAGCAACTGTTTCACAAAATACAAATGAGAAATCAAGCATTGGTGCCACATTGATCCAAGAATCTGTTCAAATGATGGAACAAGTTGAACATCAATCGATCACTCTTGCGGAAAAAATGGATGTATTGCATCAAAAGTCGATTGAAATTAATAATATTGTGACGATGATTACAGATATATCCGATCAGACGAATTTACTTGCATTAAATGCGAGCATTGAAGCGGCACGTGCAGGAGAAAATGGTAAAGGGTTTGCGGTAGTAGCAAATGAAGTACGATTATTAGCGGAACAATCAGCAAATGCAACAGATGAAATTAGTACACTTATTCGTGAAGTGCAAGCGGACATGACGATAGCTGTGAAGGAATCAAATGAAAATAATGAATATGTGAAAAAAGGTACAGAAAAAATGTATCAAGTTGGACAAACATTCCAAGAAATTAATAATGCTATTGAAGAAGAGGACCATTATATTCATGTAATTACAGAAAGTATTAACGTAATTCAACAGGAAATCGAGCGTATTAATAGTCAATTTGGCCAAATAACAAAAATCGCAACAGTGAATGCGACGGAGACGAATCAAGTGGTAGGACAGTCGGAAGAGCAAACAGCAGCAACACATGAAATGACGGAATTAATTACAGATTTAGTTGAAATGTCACATACCTTACAAGAACATACGAACACATTTAAAATTTAAAGAAAAAATCCGGATGTGCATAAAAACTTTATGCATTTCCGGATTTTTTACAATCGTATTTAATTATTTGTATCGTCTTCATTATCGAAATATGGATTAATATGTACGAGCACATCTTCAATTTCTACATGTGAATCCATTAATATAGTTTTCACTTCACGAGCGATATCATGACCTTCTTTTACAGTTATATGCTGATCCACACTAATTTTAATGTCAATGATTATATAACTACCGTGTGTACGTGCAAATAATTGGTCAATTCTTTTCACGCGGTCTATTTTAAAAACTGTTTCTTTATAATGTTGGATTTCTTCTTTTGATAATACTTTTTCTAAAATGACGGTTGCCGATGCTTTAATTAAATCATAACCGACCTTCATTACGATGATGGAAACAACAATCCCTGCAACTGCATCTCCATAAATGAAATAAGATAAGTGGAGTTTTTCCCCAAGAATAGATAATCCAACCCCGATTAATGCTGCAACAGATGATAAGGAGTCTGATCGATGATGCCATGCATCTGCAATTAGTGCAGTACTATTAAGCTTCTTTCCGAGACGGGATTTGTAATGATACAATCCTTCCTTCACCCCGATAGAAATTAAAAGAATAAATAATGCTAATATGGATGGTGCTGGTGGAACGATACCGTAAAATACTTTGATGGAAGAAATACTAATTTCAATTCCAACAACAATTAATAAAATTGCTACGATAATCGATGCAATATTTTCGGCTTTTCCATGACCGTAAGGATGTTCCTCATCTGGCGGTTTATTCGCAATTTTTACCCCGAATAAAATAACGAAGGAACTAAGTACGTCAGAAGCAGAGTGAAGTGCATCAGCAAGTAATGCACGACTTCCAGACAGAACTCCCCCAACGGCCTTTAATATAGATAATAATAAGTTTACGATGATACCAATCCAAGTGGCAAAAACGATTGGCTTAACTCTATTTTGTTGCATACATGTTCATCCCTTCTTTCTAATGATTCTATCGTAACAGGTAAACATCGTGTGAGTCTATAGCAATGATGTTGCAAAGAGGAACAACGACGAGATGAAAGAAACAATGTTGCCTATAGTAAAAACGATTATTGGAACAAATATAAAATCATTTTTATATGAAAAATAATGGGATATTCTGTTACACTATACATATACAAGAAAGAGGGGAGTACATATAAAATGAAATTATTGAATTTTCGAAAAAGTGGCAACGTACATTTAGGTATAAAAACAGATAAAGGTATTTTAGATGTAAGAAGTGCGGCTGAGTCGTTAAATGAAGAACATATCCCGACAAATATAATGGATGTTATTTGTGACGGGGAAGAGACAGAAAAGGTGTTGCAAACATTTGTCGAAGACCCACGTGTTGCGGCGTTTTTTTCCGAGGAAGAGGGCATAGAATGGGCACCTGCTGTCACAGAACCGAAAAAGATTATTTGTGTCGGGCTAAACTATAAAAAACATGCAGATGAAACGAAATCACCATATCCGAAAATACCTATTTTATTTAATAAATTTGAAAATGCTTTATCCGGTCATTTAAATGAAGTAGTCGTCCCTCGACAGACAGAAAGATTAGACCATGAAGTAGAACTAGGCATCGTTATCGGGAAAACGGCGAAAGATGTTACAGAAGAAGAGGCACTAGATTATGTATTTGGTTACTGTACGACAAACGACTTATCTGCACGAGACGTACAAAAACATGGTGTTCAATGGATGACTGGTAAAACATTTGATGGATTTGCACCAGTCGGTCCGTATTTAGTGACAAAGGACGAAATAGAAAATCCGAACAATTTACGTGTAACTGCAAAAGTAAATGGAAAAGTACATCAGGATTCCAATACTTCTGATATGATTTTTAATTGTTAGGAATTAATTTCTTACATTTCTGCACATATGACATTACAGCCTGGGGATATTATTTTAACAGGGACACCTGAAGGCGTAATTTTAGGTTGGCCCAAAGAAAAAAGAGTATACATGACAGCAGGAGATGAAGTAACGGTCGAAGTGGAAAAATTAGGTGCATTGACGACGAAATTTATCGCACCGGAAAGTGAATAACAACTTAAGTACAACAGTTGTTTGATTGACTTTTTACACGACGATATGTAAACTATTATTGTATATAAAATATCGACGGATATATGAGGTGAAGAAATGATTACAGCTACATTGACACTCGGTGCTATTCTAAGTGCTGCTTTACTTATCGTAAGCCTTATCTTAGTAAAAGCTACACCGAAAACGAGCTATGTTGCGTATTACCCGGGATTTCTTTTCTTTGCAGCAGGACTAATTTTATTATTATTTGCTACAATCTTAGACGCGAAAGTAACTGTTTACGGTGGCGCTGGTCTAGGTGGATTAGGAATCGCATGTCTTTTTGCTGCAGCTGTTAGTATTATGGTTGCAACAGTTGTGGACGCATATAGACAAGTTGCGTAATAAAGAAAAAAGCTTGAGACGACGCTTCGTCTGCAAGCTTTTTTTAATTTAATTTTGTTTTTCCATCTTGCTGTGTAATTTTTCCGTGTTTCATTAAACGACCGAGTGCTCGTTTAAAAGCGGATTTACTCATATGGAAAGTACGTTTAATAGCTTCGGCATCGCTTTTGTCCCAAAAGTCCATCTCTCCGCCGACTTCTGTTAAGTAAGCCAATATCTTCTCCGCGTCATCATCTAACCGTTCATGTTTCATCGGAAGTAGTGAAATGTTTAACGAACCGTCTTCCTTTACTTCGATGATACGTCCTGTCACACTTTGACCGAGACGTGGTTCTTTTTCACGTTCTGTATTGTGGATGAAACCACGATAACCATCATCGGTATAAATAACTGCTCCTTCACGATCTACCCGGATGACCCTTCCTGTTACTTGTTCATTTAAATCAACATCGTTGGCAAATTGAAACATATCTTGGAAGTAAGATTCTTTCGCCGGAATAGCTAAAAGACGATCTTTACTATCTGCTTTTAATGTAACAAAAAGCTTGTCTTCACGTTCAGGCCATACAGATTTAAATGCTGGTAAGTCTTCTTTAAATACAAGAATATCTTCTCCTACCCCGATAGAGATAAATGCACCTAGATGTGGGATCACATCGACAACATCCACCCAACCATATGTGCCGACGATTACTGGTGGAATTTGATCTGTTGCCATGAATTTTTTTTGTTCATTTTTGTATACAAACACATCGACTAAATCACCTGGATCATACGATTTTTCTGTTTGTAACAATGCTTCTGTGCGCCCTTTTTGAACGACATATTTATCATCGTTTTCTAATTGACCGAGCACATGCATTGCATGGATCGTTCCAACGTTTAATTTTTCCATTATATAACCTTCTTTCTTTCACACGTACCATGATACTTCGTTTATCTTCTCATAATTGAATCAGTTTCGCAAATATGCATTTATAATGAACGTATATGTTGTTTCGTGTACATTTTTACGATCATAAAGTTAATGCCAATTATAATCGTCGTTAATATACTCGCTTCTAAACCAAATGTCCCTCCAGTTAACAACGGGACATTAGTTGTTACGTCGATCTTATATAATCCGTGGGGGTCTAATCCACTTACAGGAAAACCAAAAATCGATCCTTGGAAGAAATTCCATGTAAAATGAAAGCCGATTGGCATAAGTAAACTTCTCGTTCGGTCAAACATATAAGCGAATAACAATCCAATGAAAAAGATATTTATAAGACCGAGTATAGCGAGATTTGGATTGAATACGTGCGCAAATGTAAATAGCAATGCAGATACGATGTACATGACGGACTTTTTATTATGTTTTGCACGCATCGTATTCATTACATAGCCACGGAATAAAATCTCCTCAAATAAGCTAACGAGAATGAACAAGATGAAATAAACGAGGAGAGCACTTGTAATATTCGGATCACTTAGCGGATTTTTTAAGACGATTTGATTCGTACTGTACAAGAAAACGAATAAGATGGTGATCGATAATGCTCCAAGGATAAGTCCAGTCCATAAATCAGTAGCACGGCCTTGGACATACATTTTATTCGGATTTTTCTTATTAATCGTTCGATAAGCAATAAAGGTAGCAGCAATTCCACCAAATGTTCCTGCTCCTTGAGTTAATAAAATAGTAAACGGGCTTTGTAAAAATACATTAGGTGTATCATTATGACGTCCAGCCATTTCTATTAAATTTAAAAATGTTACGCCTGGCAATGTAAACATAATTTGTCCGACGAGAACGACGACAAAAGCACCTAAAATAAGCCATCCTGATCTTACTTCATTCCATTCATTTTTAAACATATTATCTACCCTCATCTATACATAGTACAATCTTATTATAGCATGGAACCGTATGACATATAGGAATATGGTACAATGAGACGAAAGAAGAGAAGGAGGAATTAGACGTGGATCTATTGTTGCAACAAAAAGTTGTCCTTGTAACTGGGGCAAGTCAAGGATTAGGAAAAGCTGTAGCAACTCTTTTCGCAAAGGAGGGGGCAACAGTTTTTATAAGTAGTCGAAGCAAAGAAAAATTGGAACAGGCAAAACAAGCAATTATCGAGGAAACGAATCATCATGAAATCTATGTAATTCCTTGTGATATGAGTGATGCAGCACAAATCGAACAATTAGTGGATACGGTTGTGAATCAAGCAGGAACAATTGATGTTCTTATTAATAATGCTGGCGGACCACCGGCAGGCAAGTTTTTAGATATGACAGACGATATTTGGATGAAATCTGTTGAACAAAATTTACTTAGCGTCGTTCGTGCAACGAGACATGTGTTACCTCATATGCAGAAACAGCAAGCAGGTCGTATCGTAAATATTACTTCTTCATCAATCAAGCAATCGATTGATAATTTAATCGTTTCAAATACATTACGTCCAGGTGTATATGGCTTAACGAAAAGCTTAGCACAAGAATTTGCTGATGAAAATATATTAGTGAACACGGTCGGTCCGGGAAAAATTGGTACAGACCGTATGACACAATTGTTAGAAAATACAGCTGAGACAACAGGGAAATCTTTTGCAGAAGTAGAAGCGGAAGCATTAAAAGAAATTCCGCTCGGTCGTCTCGGGACGCCAGAGGAATTTGCAACAGCAGTTGTGTTCTTAGCATCCTTTGCTAATACATATATTACCGGACAACAATTAATTGTCGACGGTGCATCTATAAAAGCATTATAAATTATTCCATCATTTTATTGGAATGAAAGGTGACACAGTACTCGATATTTGTACTGTGTCACTTTTTTAACGATTTTTCATGTTTATTCAAATAATGTTGTTAGTAAATGATATAGGCCGATAGACATTAACAAAAACGGTGGCATGTATGACAAAGATGCGATTGTTTTGTTTTTTGTGGAAAATTTCCCTAAAGTGATCCCACCAAAGAGCAATAAAACAGTCGCAAAAGCGATCATAGAAGCTAGAAAAATTGGTGGAAAAGCTAAAAACGCCGCCCCAAATCCGGCACCAAATGCATCCATCGTTAAAAACATTCCGAGAAAGAAAGCTTCTTTTAAAGAAATATGTTTAGATTGATCTTTGTCAAAGGTCGCCTCGGACGTAGAACGGTGATTAGAACGTAATAACAATAATCCTAAACTAATAAAAATAAAACTGCCAATTACATCGGTCCACTTTTCAGGTAGAAATAAACCGAATAAGTCGCCCATTTTCATTGCCGTAAAAACGACTGTACATGATAAAAGAAAAATAACGATATATGCACGAATTGGCACGTTAATTTTTTTCATCCCAAAACTTAAGCCAATCATGAAACTATCAAAACTTACAGCAAGCACAATGAATAATAATTGGATATTTATCATACATATCAAGTCCTTTTTATAACGACTGTCCTTATAACTTATGTAGCGTAATAAAAAATGTTCCAATGCAATTAGGTATTTGCCCCTATTTAAAACGATGAAGTGTAATGACTTTGTAGTACAAATGTAGTATGATAATAGTTGTAATATTCGATATATGGGGGGATCTACATTGGAGAAGTTAATTAAAACGTCTAAAGCTAGACAGGCATTAATGAAAGTAGAAGAAACTGCAAAGCAAATTGAATACCTCATACAACAAGAAGCAGATTTTGAAAAAAATTACGTAGCATTACATGATGAATTAGACCGAGCATTAGGACGAGATGAATATTTTGTGATTGTTGATGCAACTGGAAAAAGTTATATTCATACGAACCGTTTATTAGAAGGAACGGTCTTTTCAGATGCTGTCGGTTTACAAGCTGCAAATACATCTAAAGGTCTTTTACAAGTGTATGAACGATTAACTGGAGAAGTGTTAATTGATGGATCGTGCCCACTTGTTACAATAAATGGAAAACAATATAATTTACGAATAGGGCGAATTGTGCACCAACATGTATTACTTCCTATGCTTGCCATGTGTGCAATAGTACCAGCAATACTTATTTATGGTTTAGCATGGTTGTTACAAGTAGATACAGGACCAAGTGTTGCCATTAGTGTAAGCGTTTTAATTGGTGGGTTTGTCGTGACTTATAGTATGTACACATATGTAATGCGCGCACATCAAAAATGGCAAACGATTACGAGGGATATTTCGGCTGGAAATTTAACGAGGGAAATTCAAAATCAATCCCGGAATGAATTTCATCAAATCGGTTTCGAAATTAATAAAATGGTCATTGGAATGAAACGAATGGTGGAAGATTTAGCACAATCATCTGAAATGATTACAAATGTTAGTAGAGATCAACGAGACGAGGCGACTAATTTATCTGAAACATTTAAACAAATTGCAGAGACGATGCAATCATTTCAGGGTGGGGCGGAAAATCAACTTGCTTCCTTACAGTCTGCTAGTGCTATGGTACAAACGATGATTCGTGGTGTGAAAAATATGGATGAACAAATCGAAGATACTTTGTCTATTTCTAAAGAAGCGAATCAAGCTGCAGAAGAAGGGCATGGGGCTATCCAACAATCTGAAAAAACGATGTTACAATTAGAACAATCGATTTTACAATCAGCTGAGACAATTAGTGCGGTTGCGGAAGATGTCGATCAAGTCATTCAAAAAGTGTCATTAATTACACAAATTGCGGAACAGACGAATTTATTAGCTTTAAATGCGTCGATTGAAGCGGCAAGAGCTGGAGAGGCTGGTAGTGGATTTTCTGTTGTAGCAACGGAAGTACGGAAATTAGCAGAAGATACGAATGAATTTGCCAAAGATATTTTCGTACAATTAGAGAAAACACGGGAAGAAATGAAAGATGCTGTACATCAGGTGACGGAGAATAAAGATGCGTTCCAAGAAGGAATAGAAATTGTACAAATTGCTGGTCGTTCGATTGAACAGTTAAATAAAGCGTCCAATCAATCCAATGAAGCGGTCATGAAAAATAGTGCCTATGCAGAAGAGTTAACGAAAGATGGCGCACATTTAGAAGAAATTATTGAAGATATTAATACGATTGCAGAAAGTTTTACAGAACAAGTTATTAAAACGGTCGCAAACCTAGAAGAACAAGTCGAAGGAGTCCACCGATTGGCAGAAGATGCCCAGGAGTTAACAGAGCAAGCGACAACTTTAGACCGTACTGTCCATAAATTTACATTACATTAAGAATTGTGCCTCAATGTATGAAAACTTTCCGAAATTCAACGTAAATAGTTTACGAAATAGGCTTTTTTCGTGTATGATGGAGAAAGAAAGCGAATTGAAGTGAAGGAGGGTACATGAATGGCATTCGTTATTTTAGAACCATGTGGTCCAGAAAAAGCAGCTGAGTGTGTTAGTGTCTGTCCAGTCGATTGTATCGAAGAAGGACCAGATCAATTTTATATAGATCCAGATATTTGTATCGACTGTGGTGCATGTGTCGCTGTTTGTCCAGTTGACGCAATCGTAGAAGAATATGATTTACGACCAGAAGATGAGATTTATTTAACTAAAGCGGAAGAGTTTTTCGCTAACAAATAAATATATAAGAAATCCCATTATAAAGATGTTGCTAGCTATCTTTATAATGGGATTTTGTTCATCTAAATAGATTTATAGCTTCGAGGTCTTTTTTAAACTTCCGCATCAAATTTTACAGCAATACCGCTAATAATCCAACGTTCGGCGGTTTCACTATTTACTTCATACACTTTGCCCGCGCGAAATAAATCACCTTTATACATCGTTTGGACATTCATTTTTACTTTCATCATTCTATTTCCACGCTCCCACTTTTTCCAATTAACACTATTATACATGATGAAATAATGCGAAGGAAGTAACATTACGTATAGAAAAAGCTTTCGATCATTTGTGAAGATAGACCGAAAGTTGTACATTGCTTAGTTTTGTGCCTTTATTTGTATAGGTTGTGACTGTGCGTTTTCCTCTTAAAATAGATTCACTCATATGAAATGTTGAAAAGTAAAACAGAATGGTAAGTATTTTGAGATAAATGTATGTGAAAAAACAAAAAATCGTGCACTATTTATGCCGATTGTTAGCGTCACATATATATGAATAGGGGGGAAGTTATAAATATGTAAAAGGAGATACACGATAGTGATCCTTGAACGGGGAAGAAAAGTAGGGGATGCCCCCAAGTCATTAGCTAATTTTTCGTTTATATTTAGCCGATTGGAACAAATTTGTTAATTGTTTTACATCTGTATTAGCTAATGATGGAAGTTGTAAATGTGTATGAGCGAAATTTTCTTCTTTCATTAGTGTACTCGGAATAGCTACTGTGTGAAGTCCGGCAGCTACGGCAGCTTTTGAACCAATCACGGAATCTTCAAAGGCGATTGCTTCAATTGGTGCAACACCTAATGAATGCACTGCTTTTACATAAATTTCTGGATGTGGTTTTGGACGTAATACTTGGTCTACCGTAAGTAGTTCATCGAAATAATCGAGCAAATGTAAATTCGTCAAATGTGTCGTCGCCCATTTTTTATTTGAGTTTGTTGCAAGAGCGATTTTAATCCCTTCACGTTTAGCTTCTTCTAACAGTTCGATGACACCTGGGAGCGGACGTTCTTTTTTAATTAAATCTCGTAAAACCGTCTCACCATATGCGATCGTTTTTTCTATGTCAACTTCTTTTCCTGTGACGTTTTCAACATGTTCACAGATAAAAGTTGGTGTTCCAACACCACCGACATATTTTGCCCATACATCCTCTGTCAACTCAAAGTCATACAACTTAAGTGCCTCTTTGTACGCTTGGAAAATTGCTTTTTCCGTATCGACAATTGTACCGTCTAAATCAAAAACAAATGCTTTTACCATATACATCCTCCTTTATTTGAATGTATCTTTACCATAAACCTCATAGAAAGATAGTACAAGGGAATTTTCAATAATTTACATTTAATTTACGAAAAGAGAAGGGGAATCAATTATTCGTTCCTAAAGATATTTTACATATGAGGCAATGTATCGGGGGAGGTAGCTTTTAGAATTTACTTAAAAAACGGTCATGGTTATCTTTTTCTAATAGACATGACCGTTTCATATTGGATTTTTTAAAATATTTAACGATTTTCATATATATCGCCTATGTTTTCTAGCGCTATCGTAACGTCTTTTACAAAGAAGAATCATCTTTATGATCTTTTTCTTCCTCGTTCATTGACATTAAATCATTCGTCGTTTTTTTAAATTCTGCTAATGTTTGTCCAGTAGCTTTGCCAATTTCGGGCAATTTTTTCGGACCAAAAATTAGTAAAGCGATGAGTAAGATTAAAATTAAACTTGGAAAGCCGATATTTGCAAACCCCATGCTTTAACCTCCCCTCAAGCATCTATTAAGCAAGCATGCCGCCACCTTCATTTAGATATTTTTCAATTCCCTCTGCTGCACGATAGCCTAATGCCCCAACTGTCGCTGTCGGGTGATGACCGCCGAATTGTGGAAATGCAGAAGCCCCAACGACGAACACGTTTTCCATATCCCATAATTGTAAATAATTATTTACCGCAGATGTTGTCGGATCACTTCCCATAATAACTCCACCAGCATAGTGTCCACCTTGATAAATATGGTCGAATTCCTCTGGAACATCATCAGGATCTACGATATCCGCGCCCATCTCTTCCATAATTTCTGTACATTTTTCAACACCGAATTTCGCGATTTCTCTATCTTGGTCCGTATATTTATTTGTAATACGTAGTAAAGGGTCACCGAAATCATCCTTATATGTCGGATCAAGATCCATATAATTATGCCACCATGCCATATTCGCTGATGTGTACCATACTTGTAATGTTCGATTTGCATAATGGATCGAATTTTTCTTAAATTCTTTCCCCCAATGAGGCGTGCCTTTTGGAACATGGTTACTAGCGATTGCTCCATCACCATATTGCCTCAGTTCAATCGCACCTCCATGGAGAAACGGGAGATCTTTATGATCAAAATTATCTCCAGCAAAATCACTCATTGTACCACCGAGTGCGCCTGCACCCATATATAAATTAAACTTTTCCTTTTCGAAAAATCCACGGGCACCTAAAAAAGTAATATTAAATTGACCATTGAAATTGCGGCCAATAACGCCTTTTCTCGTTTTCGGGTCGTATGGTTCTCCAATTTCAGACAGTAAAAGAAGTCGATTATTGGTAAATGTGAAAGCTCCTAATGCTACGACATCAGCAGGTTGTTCATGTTCTTCACCAGTTTTCGTATCGACATATAAAATGCCTGTCGCTTTACCGTTTTTATGTAAAATACGTCTCGCATAAGCGTCATAACGAAAATCGACATTTCCAGTTTTGCTCGCTGTCGGAAGTACTGTTACAATCGGATCAGATTTTGCACCGAAATCACAACCGTATTGTGTACAAAATGCACAATATTGGCATTGGTTCAACGTTTCACCGTCAGGGTTTTCGTACACTTGGGATACATTACATGAAGCAACTTGATATGGATGATACCCTAGTTTCTTCGTCGCTTTATTAAAAAGTTTGATCGGTGGGGACGCTTTTAATGGTGGGTTCGGATAATCATTTGTTCGAGGAGGACCTAATGGATCTTCCTCTCCTGATGTTCCAGCTGTTTTTTCCCATTTATCATAATACCGTTCCATCTCATCATACGTAATGCCCCAATCTTGAATCGTCATCCCATCCGGTATTTTATTTTTACCATATCGTTCTACTGTTTGACTGTAAATTTCAAAATCGTATGGAAGCCAGCGATAAGTCGCACCAGCCCAATGAACACTACCACCACCAGCATCTGTTCCAACCATCATCTCATCTTGCGTACGGACTGGTAATGCATCTTCATCTAAAGTATTACGGGATGTAATCGTTTCGTGAGATAAATTTTGCATCATATCAAATCGATTCGTAAATCGTAATTCATCTTTTACACCGACATAATCTTGTGTTTCGCGAAACTCTCCTCGCTCAATAATGACGACCTTTTTGCCAGCCTTTCCTAATTCTGCCGCCATCACGCCACCAGCCCAACCAGTTCCAACGATGACGACATCAACTTTATCATGTTTTATTACCATATTATTTCCACCAATCCTTATCCTTGATAATCACGTAAACTTTTTTGTTCCATGACGATAAACTCTTCTGCTTCAATATCGTCAATATACGCCATACGTGGGCCAGGATATTCTTTCATTTTCCAGCCCATCATATCTTTATTTCCACCATAAGCGGGGTCAGCATAAGCACCTTCCAGTGTTAGTTGTACGAGTAAGTTGAAAAAGGTAACAGCTGCCACCCCTTCCATGTCAATTTCACCATTTTCAAACATCGTTAAGACAGCATTTTGATCTTCTTCCTCTAATTTCGTAAAAGAATCCGAAAATTTTTCCATACTAACTTTATCAATCGTTCGCACGCCTTCTAGCATCATCTCGCCACGATTCATCCGTGTTTGATATCGTGGTGTCCTCGTCGGTGCTTTCGTCGATGTATTCGGACCACTTTTATTTTGTGGAGTATCTTTATGCTCATAATCTCTTGCACGATCATCTTGCCAAAATGGGTCACGCATATATTCTTTCGCATTCGTTCCCCAGGCACTAGCAAGTTGGCGGTCAATAAAGTAGGGAACACCAAGGGCTACAGCACCAGGCCCTAATTCATCTTCCGGAAATATTCGTTCTGTAGCGGCAGATAAAACATCAAAATCTTTTTTTCTGCTAAAAAAGACCCGTGCCTCATCGATTGGCAGTTTTGCATCTTTTGTTGGGGTTTCTTTTTTGTCTATCCACTGATTCGTTAAAAGTCCACCAAGCACCGTACCACCAACAATTCCACCAGCAACCATACTACTATTTTTAATAAACGTCCGTCTGTTTACTGTTTTTCCATCTTCTTCGGTCATATTGAAGCCACTCCTATCAAACGTGTTATGATACACTTCATTATTGCCAAATAAAGTAGATTTTATGTGTATTTGGGAAAAATTCGCAATAAAAAAGAGGGAAGGACGAAAAATTCGTCTTCCCTCATCGTTTATTCTGTTTCAGTTTCATGACTATCTTCATCTTCCATTGGTGTTGCTCGATATACTCTAAATGCCAAAATCACTGCAATGACAGCGATAATAAATGCAATAAAATAGACGAGTTCCACACCCGCAACCATCGCATCACTAATTGTAATCGGGTCATTTGGGTCGCTAGCATTATTTAGAAAATGTAATTGTCTGGCGTTCATAATACTAATAAAAATAGATACCCCGATTGCTCCAGCAACAGGTTGCAATGTAGTCATCACTGCTGTTCCGTGTGGATACAATTTTTTCGGTAATTGGTTTAAACCGTTCGTTTCTGCCGGCATCATAATCGCAGATACACTTAACATAAGTAAAATATAGCCGATGATGATGAACCAAACAGGAGTCGTTGCTGTAAGGCGACTCATCATAAACATCGTAGTTGCTAGCACGATTGTTGCTGGGATCATGAGGACGCGTGGTCCGAATTTATCAAACATATGTCCCATCACAGGGGACATTGCACCGTTTAAAATACTTCCAGGTAATAAAACTAACCCAGCAGTTGCGGCCGATAATGCTAAAGGCCCTTGCATGAAAATAGGTAAAATAAGCTCTGATGCAAACATTGCCATAATGATAATTAAAAACATTAGTACGCCATGTGTATACATCGGATATTTGAATACACGTAAATCCATCATCGGTGCATCTAATTTAAATTGTCTTAAAGAGAATAGAACGAGACTTATAATTCCGACTAAAATTATCAATAAAACAATCGGCGTTAAAAATCCATCTTTACTTTCTCCGGCAGAACTAAACCCGTAAATCACAGCACCAAATCCGATGGAAGAAAAGATAACAGATGGAAAGTCAATTTTTGGTTTTGTTACTTCTCCAACATTAATTAAATATTTATAGGCAAAAGCAATAGAGAATAATGCGAATGGGATGACAGTGATAAATAAATATCTCCATCCTAAATATTCCACAATAACACCAGATAAAGACGGTCCAATTGCAGGTGCAAACATTATGACTAATCCAACGATCCCCATAATTTTTCCACGTTTATGTGGAGGGTAAATTAGTAAAAATACATTGAAAATAATCGGCATAAGAAGACCTGTTCCAACTGCCTGTATTAATCGTCCAACGAGTAAAATGGTGAAATTCGGTGCCATCGCACTTATCGTCGTACCGATAGTGAAAATAACCATGACACTTAAAAATAATTGTCTCGTTGTGAACCATTGTACAAATAAAGCGGAAATCGGGATGACAATTCCCATTACTAGCATGAATCCAGTCGCCATCCATTGAACAGTTGGCAATGTAATGTCAAATTCTTTCATCAATGTCGTTAAAGCAATATTTAATAATGTTTCATTTAATACAGCAAAAAATGCCCCAATAATGAGTGAAAGCATTATTGGCAATGTTTTTACATTAGGATCTTCTGCTAAATATTCATATTTTTTTGTAGATGTTTCATCCATAAAAAAACCTCTTTCTATATATAATGATTATCGTTTTTACACATAAAAAAACTCCTATCCAATTCTGAACAGGAGGCAAGTCATATCGATAAAAGCACACAAAGATACTCTGGTCGCTTATCGGGAATAAATGAGATGCAAATCCTATTTAGAAAAGGCTCGTTATAAAAGCATGAACAAAATTATTGCATACAAAAGCAACAATATACATGTAGTTTGTTCTATTAAAAGCTCTTTATAACGGAAGTTTTTCAAAAAATAGGATTATAAAATCATCTAAATTCATTCACCTTTCTACTATATGATGATTGTCATTTTACACTTCATAAGAAGGGATGTCAATAACAAAATAGGTTTGAGGTAAAAAGAAGTGAACAATAAAAGAGAATGAGAGAAAAGTTTGGTAAAATAAGAGTGAGTAGAAGGGACTTATGTGACGAAAGAAAAGCCTGAAAATGTGAAAGCATATATTGCACAATTCCCGAATAAGATGCAACAAAAACTGCAAGAAGTATTAGCTTGTTTAAAAGAATTCGTACCAGAAGCGGAAATAAGTTTAAAATGGGGCACCCCTGCATTTACGTATCGCAGAGTATTGTTTACAATTGCTGCGTTTAAACAGCATATTAATTTTTATCCTACCCCTACAGCGCTTCGTGCGTTCGAGGAAGAGTTGACATCGTACTCGACAACAAAAAGTGCATGACAGTTACCGTATAAGGAACCTCTACCGTTACAATTAATTCAACAAATAGCGACATATTGTTTACAAGATGTGATAGAAAATGATGCAAGATGGATGTATATATATGATAACGCTATTTCTGTTTCGTACATGATGATAAATGTATGCTAAACTAAATGTAATACGAATGAGAGGAATACTGAAATGAGCAAAAAAGTAGTGTTAGCAGAAAAACCATCTGTTGCCCGTGATATTGCGCGAGTGTTAGGTTGCAATAAAAAAGGGGACGGATATTTAGAAGGAAATAACTATATTGTGACATGGGCACTCGGTCATTTAGTGACATTGGCGACGCCAGATCAATATGATGCAAAATATAAAACTTGGCGTATGGAAGATTTACCGATGTTACCAAATGACTTAAAGACCGTCGTCATTAAAAAGACTGGAAAACAATTTAACGCCGTGAAAAGACAGTTAACGAGAAATGACGTCGATGAAATTATTATTGCGACAGACGCAGGAAGAGAAGGAGAACTCGTTGCTCGCTGGATTTTAAAGCAAGCACGTGTGAAAAAGCGTGTTAGCCGTCTTTGGATTTCTTCTGTTACTGATAAAGCAATTCGAGATGGTTTTAAAAAATTACAACCAGGAAAAAAATACGAAACATTATATGAAGCGGCTGTTGCACGTTCAGAGGCAGACTGGTATGTCGGCTTGAACGCAACGAGAGCATTAACGACAAAATATGATGCACAATTATCGAGTGGCCGTGTACAAACACCAACACTCGGTATCGTACATGCGCGAGAAGAAGAAATTCGTCATTTTAAACCGGCGATTTTTTATGAAATGCAAGCAAATATAGGTGGAAAGAATTTTATATGGCGTGACGCGAAAAACAATAGTCGTATATTCGATGAAGCTAATGCCAAACAACTACAGGAGAAATTAACCGGAGCAGAAGCGATTGTTGAGCATGTTGAAAGGAAAGAGAAAAAACAATTTGCACCACAATTATATGATTTAACAGAATTACAACGTGATGCGAATAAAATTTTTCATCTATCGGGAAAACAGACATTGCAAGCGATGCAAAACCTATATGAGCGTCATAAAGTATTAACATATCCACGCACAGATTCCCGTGTGATTACGACGGACATCGTCCCGACATTGAAAGATCGTCTAGATGCTTGTGGAGTTGATGAATATGCGAATATTGCAAGTACATTGAAACGTAAAAAATTTAATTTCCCTAAATCAATCGTAAATGATGCACAAGTGTCAGACCACCATGCAATCATTCCGACAGAGGAACCTGTAGATCTTACCGCACTAGGAAGTAATGAACGTAAAATTTATGACCTCGTCGTAAAACGATTTTTAGCGGTATTATCTGACCCTTATGTATATGAAGAAACGATGATTGCAGTTCGTATGCTTGGCGAAAATTTTGTTCGAAAAGAGACGAAAGTATTATCTCCAGGTTGGAAAACAGTGTACGGAGAAAAAATAGTGGAGGCAGAGGCAACTATCTTTACGAAAGGACGAACTTTTTCACATGTAACTGTTACGGTGAAAACCGGGGAAACTTCTCCACCAGAAAGGCTAACTGAGGGAGCGCTTTTAAAAGCGATGGAAAACCCTGTGAAATTTATGGATGTTCGTGAAAAAGACCTCGTCCAAACATTGAACGAAGCCGGTGGAATCGGAACGGTTGCAACACGCGCAGATATTATTGAAAAACTGATCGACGGACAGTATATGGAATTGCGAGGAAAATATTTACATGTCACACCGACCGGAAAACAATTACTCGATCTTGCGCCAGAAGCACTTCGTTCTCCTAAATTGACAGCGGAGTGGGAACAGAAATTGATGGCAATCGAACGGGGAACATTAAAAAAAGATGCCTTTATGACAGACATTAAGGCGTATACGAAAGAAATTGTGCATGAAATTAAAACAGCTGATGCAACTTTTAAACATGATAATATTACGGGAACAAAATGTCCGCAATGTGACAGTTTTATGCTAGAAATCGAAAATCGTCACGGAAAAATGCTTCGTTGTAAAGACCGTTCTTGTAATTACAAAAAGAATGTGTATAAAAACACAAATGCACGCTGTCCTGAATGTAAGAAAAAAATGAAATTATACGGGGAAGGCGACGGACAGATGTTTACATGTGTTTGTGGACATCGTGAAAAAATGAACACATTTGAAAAACGTCGCAAGCAAAATAAAAATCAACGTGTTTCCAAAAAAGATGTACAAAACTACATGAAAAAACAGGATGATTTTACGAATAATCCATTTGCAGATGCGTTGAAAAATTTCAAAAAATAAAAGAAAGTCGAGTATGGAGTTAAAATTGCTCCACACTCGACTATTTTAATAACCAACTTCTACAACAGCATTGACGATATACATGAGGTCATTTTTATCTTGTTGATCTTCTAAGAAGATACCACTCGTCGTCGCCATACCACCATCCATTACCTCAATAGTAACTTCACCATACGGTAGAAGACTTTTTATATATGCTTCATCTAATTTTTCCTTGTCTATTGGAACTGCTAGTTTTATATTAACCCGCATATTTTTCAAATCATTTCCTGGCAGTACCGTTCGAATCCCAGGCATCGAATTATAATGAATAGCGTTTTTCACCGCTCGACTAGCTGCTTCATTTATATCCTGCCCGTGTAAATCAATCCCATAACCTGTTTCAATAAACATTATTTTTTCCAAGAAAATCTTCCTTTCGCATGATCGTTTAATTTAAAGTTATCATAATTATTTTTGCTTGTCTTTTAATAGACACAATAATTGTATCCGATTACACTATAAAGAAGAGGTGATAGAGATGAAACATGTAATCGACATGAATAATGTATCATGGAAAAGAGAAGGAAAAACAATCATTCAAGATATTGACTGGGAAGTGAACTCTGGAGAGCACTGGGCTGTATTAGGGTTAAATGGTGCTGGTAAAACGACATTGCTCAATATGGTTAATGGTTATATTTGGCCAACGACAGGAACGGTTTCAGTATTAGGCGAAACTTTTGGAAAAACTGATATACATAAACTTCGCCGCTCCATCGGATGGGTCAGTTCTTCCTTAGGTGAACGTATCAATGGAAGACATATGGCAGAAGACATCGTCGTTAGCGGAAAATTTGCTTCGGTCGGCTTAGTATTTGCAGAACCTACTCCTGAAGATTTTGAAGC
>DXHX01000003.1 GCA_019113205.1 Candidatus Pseudogracilibacillus intestinigallinarum
TATCGCGAATCATCGTCAGTCGATCTGGATCCAAATGCTCTTTCACATCACTATGAGCATCGATGACAACCCGACGTCCGATCATATCAACTCCTACTAAAACCGCTCTCCCATGTGCCTTATCATATCCAGGAGCTTTTTCATCATAAAAATCGTCCATATAATTACCGATAAAAGTAGATTCATCCTCACGAGTAAAGAAAATAAAATCAATATGTAATTTTTCCCCATATTCCGCTGCAATTGTTTCTAACTCTTCAATATGCAAATCAGATAATAAATTTGCTTCATCATATACATGTGTCGTTGCGGGATTTTCTGCAGCAACTGGAAGTGGTAGTAATGCAACTAGAAACAGAATAATCAAGGACCATACAAGTTTTTTCATTACCAAAACACCCCACTAACTGCAAATGCGACCGATTTAATGACGGCAAATGCCCCTACAGAAATACCGCTAAACCAATAGGCAACTTTTCGTTTGGATATTGGTGGTTTGCCGACAACTTTCCCTGTTTGACCGTTCATCGCAAATGTATGTTGTTGTTTATCCAAATTATAATAAACCATCCAAACAGGAAATAAAGCATATTGTGCACGTAAATTCTTCGTATTAATATCTTCATTTTTCGTCGTAATTGTCGCATATCCTGGCATCGTTGATTTCGTATATGTTTGAGCAAACTTCCTTACTCGTCCTTTTACACGCGGAAATAAATCCTTATCATCGTAATTGTATTTTTCCGCTAAATAACCTACTAAATATGGTGTCTTAAATGTTTCTAGATCATTATAATGATAAGGTTCTAACTTATCCATAATGTCATCCGCCATTTTTTCAGATGCATCCGCTGGAACTCGACTATAATATAAATCAAGCTTTCGGTAAATATCGTAATATTTCGTTTCCGTATAAATATAATCGCCTCTAGAATATGTTCGCACTTTCGTTCCGGTTCCACGAAATTCTACTTTACTATTTATATCGTAAATCCAAAACGGTACATACATGCCCGTAATATTTTCAATGCGATTTGCTGTCATAAATCCTCGTGGCGTTAAAATACCTTTTCTACACCATTTCACAAATGCTTCCTGTGCTTGTTGTTTGTTTATTTTAAAAGGTATGACTTTTTTTGGTGCCAATTTTCCTGTTAATCGGTCTCCTAAAACGACAGCCGCTTCACAAAAACTACATGAAGTAGCTGTCGTATCTGCATCAGTTATAACAATCGCACCACAGTTTTCGCAGTGATATTCTTTTACTTCCTCATCATCTGCAAATACTTGCTCAATATAAGCGTCATCATATGTTTCAATATTTTCCTGATGTCCACAACTACTACATGACAAACTACCAGATTCGGTGTCATATGTCATATCATCGCCACAGTTCGGGCATTTATAATGTAATAACAAGAAAATCCCCCCTTTATATAAAAAAATCGTAACGAATCCGCTACGATTTTTTCCTTGTATACTCGATTATTCGTCTTTTTCTGCCATTCTAGCTTTTAATGCAGCGAGTTCATTCTCTACGTCATTATTAGTTTGGTCATATTTAGCTGTTAAATTTTCTACCTCATTCGAATCACCTTGATTCAATTCAGCCATTGCATTTGCCTCATCTAAAGATTGGTTAATCTTTTGTTCTAAACGATCAAAATCTGAAATCGATGCATTGGCACCTTTCGCTGATGCTCCAATTTCATTCATTCTCGCCTGAGTTTTTGCCACAGCTGCTTTCCCTTTTAACATCGCTCTTCTAGACTCTAACTCTTGTACATCATTTACTAATTTATCATGCATTTGACGCATTTGCGTTGTGTTCGCCTGAGCAATCTCTGCTGTTTTCTGTAATTCAGCAAGCTTCGTTTCTAATTGTTGTTTTCTTTCTAAAAACTTACGCGCATCATCTTCATTCTCTGCTTCTAACGCCTTCATTGCGTAAGATTCCATTTTATTTACTTCACTTTGGCATTCTTGTAATTCACGTTTTGCACGTTTTTCTTCTGCCATAATTGTCGCCGTTTCTGACTTTACTTCACGCAAATCTTTATCTAGATTTCGTAAATATTGATCGATCATTTTCTCCGGGTCCTCTGCTTTATCTAATAATGCATTTATATTACTAGACATAATATCTTTAAATCTTTTCAAAATACTCATCTTTCTGCCTCCTATGTATATTCACTCATTATTACATCATATTTTACAGTAAATCACATTAATAGGAAAGCGTTTTTATGAAAAATCTATATAAATTTTTCTTTACTAATTTTTAAGACGGTCTCGGTGCAACAATAATGCAATCATGATACTAACAAGTACGACAACAATTAAATAGAAGAATGAAAGTTGTGGAAATGCATCAATAAACCATCCACCCATAATTGGTCCTAATATACTTCCGACACTAAAAATAATTCCGATAAAAATATTTCCAGCCGGAATTAAAGATACCGGAAGGAGGTCTGCCATATAACTAATTCCTAATGAAAATAAGGACCCGACAAACATCCCAGCTACGGAAAAAGTAATAAATAGTCCGAGTAAAGAATCTTCATAAATACTTGCACAAATAAAACTAATAATCCCGAGCGCGATGGAAATAAGTAAAACTTTCCTTCTTCCAAGTACATCACTCCATGCACCTAAAGGAAATTGCATCACAATACTTCCAATGGCAAAACAAGGAATGATGAGTGACAGCATTTCTACATCATGACCTAGACGTAAACCATATACTGGGAAGACGCCGTTCAATGTTGACTCTAAAAATCCATAACCGAATGCCGGTAAAAAGGCAACCCAGGCAATCGCAAATGTCTTCATAAATCTACTCGTTGTCGAATTGACCGTTTGAAACTCTCCTTCTGTTTCATGTGGCCATTCATTTTTCACAAAAAACATTAAACTCCAAACGAATAAACTTAATACTCCTGAAATGATAAATGGTAAGGCTTCATGAATAACGAGAAGTCGTGTCATTAATGGACCAATTGAAAAACCTAACGCAAAACTTAATCCATATAAAGCGATACTCCGTCCCCGTGTTTGTTCGGACACAGTCGTTGTAATCCACGTTTGTGACCCAAAATGTAGCATATTATCGCCAATTCCAATAATCATTCTTAAAATGAACCAAAATGTTAACGAATGCCAAAGTGGAAATAAAAAGAAAGATGTAAAAACGAGAATTCCACCAACGAAAATTAATGGTTTAAATCCATATTTTTGAATTGGCTTTTCCATAAATGGAGATGCAATTAAAATACCGATATATAATGATGTTGCATGTAGTCCATTAATGGACGATGATACCCCATCTTGTTCAAAAATAATCGCAATTAATGGAAGTAACATCCCTTGTGAAAATCCTGATATTAATACAATTGAAATTAAAATGATGAATCTACCACGTTCTTGTACCATATGCGTTCTCCTCACTAAAAATAACGATAGATGTAAAAAAGCATGAAAGTTATTTTTTTCATAACTTCATGCTTTTCGATCTTCCTTTTTGTCTCCCTCAGAACTAAATGCTTGATCGATTAATGCCAAACAAATAGCTAATACTAACTTTGCTTGAAGAGATAATGAAATCGAAGTCATCACAGAGTCAACGATGACCAAGACTAGAAAATTCCCGGCGAATGATGAAAGTAAAAACATCACTATTTGTTGCCATTTTTTCTCGATATACCCGTTTGAACATTTTGCAAGACCTTCAAAAAATATATCTACTACAAAACCAATACATAAAAATGCAACGACAAACAAAATTAATGATGTATATGATTCATACTCAATGCCGATTAAATAAAATAGTCCAGCAAACCCAAAGAAAAATAACCCTCCAACAAAGGCAATTGCTACACCGATTAAAAGTGTTAGAAGAAGGATTGTGATTAATTTTTCAGTAAAATTCATAAAATGTACATCCTAACTTTTATTTCGCAATCAATTCAAATCTTTCGCACACGACGAGCATATCCTCTTGAAACGGTAGCCCATATGCTTTTAAGTCCTTTGTAAAAAAAGCCTCATGTTCCTTCCACCAATAAGCATAGGAACGGTCACCTTCTCCTTCATCATATGCGAATTGTTCTGTTACCTGATTCATTGGAGTAACAGTTACTTCCGTTAAACGAATAATAGCTTCCGGTTCATTTACACCGTTTAATATAATACTGTAATCCCCTACTTTTGGCAACGGTTCTTTCTCCAATTCATAAAATATATGACCAGAACATGTAGCTGTTTTTATTCCATCAACGACTAATTTTGCCAAATAATCAGCATCTACACCAAATTGCCATGCTGTAACATTTGTTGGTGCTACTTCCCCTTTTTCATTCCAATAATCTAACCAATAATTTTTAGCTTTCTCATTCATTTTCTTATCACCTAGTTAATGTTTAATTTCAATGCCACCTAACAAAGCAACACCATTTATGTACAATATTTTGTTTTTCTCCATACCATATGTATTTGTTTTATTTTCCCAACCGCCTAAAATTGGCGTTCCCTTAATTTCTACTTGTACATTTTCTGGTACGATTATTTCCACCCCACCAAGTATCGTTGTTACATTCAAAACAGCACCGTTTTCTGTAAGTTGTGCGTGACGTAAATCAAGTTGAATACCACCTAAAACAGATAAAACAGAACCACCACTCAAATTTTTCGATCCATTTTTCGACTCAATGCCAGAGAGAAATGTTGTTAAATGGATTTCGTCTGCTTCATCTAATGCTTGCTTCCATTCCCGTCTAGAAAAAATGATCGATAACCCGAACATAATAAGCAGGAACGGCCATAAAATTTGCCATAGATTGAATTCTATCCATATATTTATTAACAACATTATTCCAACGATGAGAAAAATAAGTGCGGGGATAATTGCCTGCATGCCATTTGTCCAAATTTGAATAATTCCTACTAAAATAAAAAAGATTGGCCACCAATTTGCTAAAATGGTCGTAAAATCAAAAAGGTCAAATTGTTGCAACAACAAACCAATTCCAAAAATCACGATTAGAATACCGACAAATCTTTGACCTGACAAATGGATCCCCTCCTAAGATATTTTCTACCCCTTATTATGAACGATGGAAGAAAGAAGCACAATACATTTTTGCAAAGTCTATCTATTCCAACTTAACAAACGAGTAAAACAAGAGTATAATATGAGTTATTATAATATAGGAAGTGAATAAAAGTGAATCATCCAAGTCGAAACGTATACAATTTTAACGCTGGCCCATCAGCACTACCAACAGCTGTTTTAGAAAAGGCCCAGCAAGAATTAACTAACTTCAATCAAAGTGGCATGTCAGTTATGGAGTTAAGTCACCGTAGCAAAACATATGAAACAGTACATAATGAAGCAATTGATCGTTTAAAGAAATTATATGACATCCCAAATGATTATGAAGTTATTTTCGTACAAGGGGGAGCAAGTTTACAGTTCTCTATGATCCCAATGAACTTCTTAACGAAAGATACGAAAGCAGGCTATGTAATGACAGGTTCTTGGTCAGAAAAAGCTTTCAAAGAAACAGCATTATTCGGTACAGGATATGAAATAGCATCTTCCAAAGACGATGCATATCGTCATATTCCAACTGTATCTGCTAAAGATGTAAATGAGGACGACGCATATGTGCATCTTACGACAAACAACACGATTTACGGAACACAATGGCAAGTATTTCCTAATTTTGGAAATGTACCTGTCATAGCAGATATGTCGAGTGATATTATGTCCAAACCAATCGATGTAAGCAAATTCGATATGATTTATGCTGGTGCACAGAAAAACCTTGGTCCTTCCGGTGTAACAGTCGTTATTATTAAAAAATCTTTACTAGAAAAAGCGAACGAACAAGTTCCGACCATTTTAAAATACCAAACACATGTCGATAGCAACTCTCTCTACAATACGCCACCAACATTCGGTATTTATATGTTAGGCGAAGTATTAAAATGGATTGAAATGCAAGGTGGACTTAAAGCTGTTCAAAAAGTCAATGAAGAAAAAGCTACTTATATTTATGATGTAATTGATGAAAGCAATGGTTTTTATATTGGACATGCAGACAAAGCAAGTCGTTCACTCATGAACATTACATTCCGCTTAAAAGATGAAACATTAGAAAAGCAATTTTTAGAAGAAGCTGCTGAAAAAGGATTTGTCGGTTTAAATGGTCACCGTTCTGTCGGTGGTTGTCGTGCATCTACATACAATGCAGTTCCAACAGAAGCTTGTCTTGCATTAAGCGAATTTATGAAAGAATTCCAAGCGAAACATGCATAGTAAAAAAACTCCTCACAATCGTGGGGAGTTTTATTTTTATATTGCTCTTTTCACTTTTCCTTGTGATTGATCGATAATATATCCAATAATAGCAATTACAAATGCTGGAACGATCCAACCGAGCCCATCCGCATATAAAGGTAAGTAACCAAATATATTTTCGATTATATTAATATGTATTTCAAAGAAATCTAATACACTTAAAATTGCAAATATAGAAGTAACAATCATTGAACCGACATACATCTTTCTACTCTCACCAATCATCGGTTGAATACATGCAAGTATAATTAAAACAATTGCAAATGGATAAATAAATACTAAAATAGGTGTAGCAATTGCTAAAATTGTATTTAAACCTAAGTTTGTAATTAGCATTCCAACAACTACAAACAAGAAAACAAATTGTTTGAATTTTAATTTCGGATATATTTCATGGAAAAAACTTGCACATGCATTCGTTAATCCAACAGAGGTTGTTAAACAAGCAAGTAATACTATGACACCAAATAACACACTTCCTGTGCCTCCAAATAACACTTTCGATGCATATACTAAAATATCTGCACCATTCGTCATTTCCACATCATATGTAAGTACACGGCCAATCCAGCTTAAAGATAAGTAAACTAAAATAAGCCCAATCGAAGAAATAATCCCTGCAAATGCTGTACCTTTAATAATATCTTTCTTTTCATTTACGCCCATTAACTTTAACCCATTAATTACGACAATTCCAAACGCCAATGCAGCGATGGCATCCATCGTAAAATATCCTTCTAGAAAACCGGTTAAAAATGGTGAAGATTCAAATTTTGCATCTGGTACACGACCTTCATAATTCAATTTCATAAAGGCTTGTACGAATAAAATAGTTAACACGATTAATAATGCTGGTGTTAAGATTTTCCCAATATTGTCAATCATCTTTTTCGCATCAACACTTAAAAAGTAAGTGATTGTAAAAAATATTAATGTAAAAATGAACAAGGCCATTTTGTTTTCAACGACAAAAATTTGGGTAAAACCTAGTTCGTATGCAACACTCGCAGCTCTTGGAATGCCATATAGTGCCCCGATAGATAAATATACTAACATGGCAAAAATAACACCGAAAAGCGGACTTACACGACGCCCAATTTCTAGTAATCCATCATTTGAAAATGACACAGATAAAACTGCTAAAAAAGGAATACATACAGCCGTCAATAAAAACCCGATAATCGCAGGTGTAAAATAATCTCCCGCCTGCATCCCAACTAAAGGTGGGAATATTAAGTTCCCAGCTCCAAAGAACAAGGAAAATAACATAAAACCTAATACGACGATATTCTTTTTATTCACTGAAATCCTCCTAAAAACCTTGCTACGTTTCTGCCTTCTATTAAATTGATTTCCTTTTCTGAAAATTTAAACAGTTTAGGTTGAAAAATAGCGAATGATAGAGCTTTTTTTATGGTTTAAAAAAAGCCGACAAAAATAAATTTACCACTTATTAATTTAATAGTCAAACAACGTGAATGAAGAAGTTATAAAAATTGTTGAATAATACCAATTATTGTGTAAAAAGAATGAACGCCTACGATATATCATCGTTTAAACAAAGTTTTATAAAGAAAGGTAGCTTTGCGTCTGCCTATTTTTCATATCAATCACGCTCCCTTTTCTTCCTTTCATATAATAACAAAAACACCTCTAGAATTAGATAATCATCTAACTCTAAAGGTAATTTTAGTTAATCACATAGCCCGCTTCCTCTAACTGATTCACAGTAGCTTTTAAGCTAATTCCTTTTTTAATATTCCCATCAAATTGAATTCCTGGAACTTCCTTTAAGGCATCGATATCTACTTCATCAAAATCAACCGACAATGTTTCATGGACACCTTCTTCTAAAAATTCCACATCGTACGTTAACCCTTCTACTTTTCGATATTGTGCGATCACATCATTAAAGGCTACTTCGGCTGATGCTTTACTTGATACACCATAATGATCATAAGATGCTTCGTTTTCAGTTGTTTGTGTGTGTACCTTATCTCCATCCGCTTCTAACGTAATCGTGTTCGTTAGTTCGTCTGATGGCAACTTCATCGTTACGATATTTTCGCCATTTTCATCAAAATCAAATCCTAGATTTTCATCTTTGTCACTACAAGCAATCAATATTATCGCAATGGTAGCAACTAAACATCCTATCCATAATCGTTTCATTTTCATTACTCCATTCTCCACTAATCATACAATTATTTTATCATGGAATCATAATAGAAGGATGGGGAGATTAAGACATTTTTATTACAAATTCCCATAAAAAAATCGATGCATAAACATATGCATCGACTTTTCTATTATTCTACTTTTTCGAAACCTTCTTCTTCTAGGTTCTCTACAGTTTTCTCTAAGCTAATGTAGTCACTTTCTTCTTCTCCAAAGTCAAAACCAGCGTCTTCTAATTCTTTTAAATCTGCTTCTTTATAATTTACTTCCATTACTTGTTCAAATTGATCATCTTGGAATTCATTTGAGACTTTCACACCTTTTAGTCCCTCTAATTCTTCTGATTCACTTTCGATGTCATCTTTTAACATTTCTTCAGCCATTTCTTTCGATTCAACTCCCATTGCATCATATGGGAATGTCATCGTAACTTTTTGATTTTGAACTTTGTCTCCTTTAGCAGACATTTCAACTGTTGCTTTAATGCCCATTTCTTCCATTTCGTATGTAACATCTGTAGCTGCTCCACACGCCGCTAGCACCATTAATGCAAGCGCCATAAACATTACTGATAATTTCTTCATTCTGTCCCCTTCTTTCCAATTACAACATTCATCAATATGAATATGTATAATTATAATATTTTAATCACATAAATACACTCTATATTTCTATGAAATAAAAGTCAATTAATTCTATAAAATTTATATGTTCCCCTAAGATACAATATGTTTTTTATGTAAAAATGTTCGTTCAAAATAATTCGCAACAAAAGCACCTATTGTTAAATTAATTATCATATTAAGTACGGAAGGTACTGCAGCAAGTGTCGTTAAATGTTCCGTCGCTAATGTCGCTGATAGTGCTGTATTACATATACCTGTATGAAAGCAAATAGAAATCGCATATTCTTTCGGTACTTTCAGCCACTTCCGCGCCAAAACATATCCTAAATACATTGGTATCATTACTTGAAAAGCTACAGCAATAAAAATAACTGGCAAATGAATAAGGTTTTCTTCCAATGTCGGTTGCGCTTTTGAAACGACAGCTAATACGATAACAAATAAAGCCAACTGCGAAAAAATGGAAGTATGTGGACGGACTCGTTTTACAACGTTTGAACATTTCCACTGTGCAAACAATCCTAAAAATAGTGGAATAAAAACGACAACGATTATATTTAAAAATAAAGCCCAAAAATCGATTGGTATTATTTGACCGACCGTCGCTTGCATGAGGGATGGAGTTAAAATTGGGGATACAATCGTATCTAATGTCGCCATCGTAATACTTAATGCAACTTCTCCACCGGCAATAAATGTATATAAATTAGCAGAAGTTCCACTCGGTACTGTGCCAGCTAATACGATTCCCGAAGCAATCTCAGGCATTTTTTTCATAAATAATAGAGCGATTAATAGTGATATACCTACTGTAACAGTCCACTTTAATAAAAAACCATAAAAAGCATACTTCGGACTTTTTATCACTTTTATTATTTGTTCTGTTGATAATGACATACCCATTAAAAAAAAGATTAAACCTAAACAAAACTCAGTCCATCCTTGAATTAGGATGAATGTATGCGGTATAGCATATGCAAGGATAGAAAAAACGACGAGCCATATCGGCATAAACCTAGATATAGCTGTCGTTATGATGTGTATCATACGTTCCAAACGAATCCCTCACTTCTAGACAGCCTTTTCAAAAATAAATGTTTGATTTTTCGTTTCTTTCCACCGAACCTTCTCTCCAATCGAAACAGCTTCTTGAATAAATGCTGTAATCCGTAAATTCTCTGTTAACTGTATTAACGCAACTGTATATGGAGCAAAATCTACGTATTCCGGAGGTGCAACCCGAATAATTGTAAAACTGTAGACGGTACCATTTGTCGGTAATGTAAATAATTCAAAAGTTTGTGATTGACATATTGGACAAAAACTCGTTTTTGTTATACTTTCAGCGTGACAATTTTTACATCGATAACCTTGCATCTTAGTTCACCCTTTCTAAAATATGAACGGTTGAATACGCACCTGTCCCACCTAAATTTTGTGCTAAAGCTAATTTTGGTTGTTCGACCTGATTCGGTGCCTTCCCTCTTAATTGAAGTACAAGCTGATGAATTTGCGCCACTCCAGTAGCCCCAATCGGATGTCCTTTTGACAATAGTCCTCCACTCGTATTAATTGGCACATCTCCAGTAAAAGCCGTTCTACCTTCCTCTAATGCAATAAAACCTTCTCCCCGTTTAAAAAATCCAAGTGATTCCGATGATACGATTTCCGTCATAGAAAAACAATCATGTATTTCAATGACATCAATATCTTCAGGACCTACCCCTGCTTTTTCATAAGCTAATTGTCCAGATGTTTTCACCGCTTCCAATGTAAGTAAATCATCAATATTTTGCATTTGTGTCGGGCCTGAGCTCTGCGCACTTGCGCGGAATTTCACGTTTGAAGGTGTTCGTGAAATAATAATGGCGCTCGCTCCATCTGTCGTTGGAGAACAATCAAATAAACCAAGTGGATCTGTAATCATTCGAGATGCCATAATTTCTTCCATCGACGTTTCTACTCGAAACTGTGCCAGTGGATTGCGGATCGCATGGTTTCTATTTTTTAACGCTACTTTTGCTAAATGTTCCTTCGATGCACCCGTTTCATAAAAATAACGATTAGCAATAGTAGCAAAAAATCCCGGGAACGTTAGTCCTGCATGTTTTTCATTTGATTCATTGTCCATAGCAGCGTTGATTGCTTTTGTCACCTCTCTAGTTGAAATATGTTTCATTTTTTCCGCTCCGGCAACTAGAACTGTATCATATTCGCCACTTAAAACACCTATATAAGCCTGCCTTAAAGCTATACCGCCTGATGCACATGCACCTTCTACTTTCATCGTTGGAATGGTCCCTAACCCTAAATCATTGGCCATAATCGCCCCTAATATTTCTTGGTTATAGACAGAACCACTCATAAAATTACCGACAAAAACCGCATCAATCTTTGGGTGTCCTGCATCTTGAATAGCCTCTTCTGCCGCCTCAAGTAACATTCCTTTTAATGTTTTATCTGGAAACTTTCCAAATGAAGTCATCCCAATGCCATTCACATAAATATCCATTTAATTCACCGCCTTATTTTCAAAAATTATATAGTATATTTTACAATATTTCCCACTACTACTTGCATATACACATACGATTAATTTTTCCTAAAATGCTAATAAATCGCTATATACCATCATATTCATCTTCTTATTACATTAACATTTTTCAGAAATTTCTGCTATTAAACTTATACAAATATACAGAGATTTTGTACAATGCACTAAACCCCAAAAGTTGGATCCTAGGCCAACCTTTTGGGGTTCACATTAGTTTAATATCTTTTTAGAAACTATAATGTTCATACTACTAAAAAATAATTACTGCTAACAATCCGAACAGGAATAGCGGAATGTTGTAATGTAAAAATGTTGGTACACAAGTATCCCAAATATGATGATGTTTCCCATCAGCATTTAGACCGGAAGTTGGTCCAAGCGTAGAGTCACTTGCCGGAGAACCTGCATCCCCTAGTGCTGCAGCTGTTCCAATTAATGCTGCCCCTGCTACTGGTGAAATTCCTGTTGCAATAAATATTGGTACGTATAATGCTGCTAAAATAGGAATCGTACCGAAAGATGTTCCTATTCCCATCGTAATTAATAATCCAACTAATAGTAAGAATAAACCGATTAAAAAGTGAGAATCTCCTACAATTCCGATTGTTGCTTCTACTAACTCGTCGATATGTCCTGTTTCCTTTAAAACAGAAGCATAACCTGAAGCGATAAGCATAACGAAAGCAATCATTCCCATCATGCCGACCCCTTCGTTCACAACTTTATCCCCTTTATAAAACTCAACGACACGTGTCGCAAACATAACAATAATCCCTGCTAAAGCACCTAATACTAATGATTCTGTCACTAATTGAATAATAAGTGCTGCAATGATTGCCAAAATTGTAAATACATGCCCTAAATTAAATGATACTTTTTTCACGTCCGTAATACTTTCAGCCATATCGATATCTGTTAACTTCTGATCGCCTTCTACTTCTTTTGGTGCACGATCTTTTCGATACGTAATAAGTAATGCAAAAAGTAACCCGACAATCATTGCTGCTCCTGGAAGCATCATCGCTTTTGTCACTTGCCCTAATGCTATATCAATTCCATTATCATTCATCTCATCTACGACAATCCCTTGGAAAATGAGTCCGAATCCTACTGGAATCGTAATATATGGAAATTTCAATCCAAATGTTAATGCAGATGCAACAGCACGACGATCCAATTTAATTTTATCAAATAATACTAATAATGGCGGAATTAAAATTGGAATAAATGCAATATGTACTGGTACAATATTTTGTGAAAAACATGCAATAATTGCAATAGAAAACGCTAATACTAATTTTCTTCCTGAGAAAACAGCTAACATTTTATTAACTAAAATATGTGTAATTCCTGACATTCCAATCATAACAGCAAAAATCCCTAGTAAAATATAACTTAGCGCTGTTTCTGATTGACCTCCCATACCACCAATCATAATAGATGCTGATTCTACAATCCCCATTCCAGATACAACACCGGCTGTTAGCGCAGCAATGATTAGTGCAAATAAAACGTTGATTCTAACTAAACTTAACACAACCATCACAATGACACTAATAACAACAGCATTTGTGAACATACTTTCCCTCTCCCTTCATTAAAACGCTTACAATAAATATGATAAAATTGCACACATATAAATTTGGCACTACACTGATATCTCTATATTATTCAGTGTAGCACCAAAATATATGCATACTTTTTCTCTGAATCTATTATACTACATAATAGTGAAAAACCTAATTATTTTTTCATTGGAATGTGAACGCCACGTTCTTCCGCTACTTCTAAAGCACGACTATATCCTGCATCTGCATGACGAATTACACCCATTCCAGGATCAGATACTAAGACTCGATTAATTCTTTCAGCTGCTGCTTCTGTTCCATCTGCAACTAATACTTGACCAGCATGCATAGAGTAACCCATCCCTACTCCTCCACCATGGTGTAAGCTAACCCAGCTCGCTCCACCACTCGTGTTTACTAGTGCATTTAATAATGGCCAGTCTGCCACTGCATCGGATCCATCTTTCATTGCTTCTGTTTCACGGTTTGGTGATGCAACAGAACCACTATCTAAATGGTCACGACCGAATACGATTGGTGCACTTAATTCGCCACTTGCAACCATTTCGTTCACTTTTAAGGCGAAACGATGGCGATCTCCATATCCTAACCAACAAATTCTTGCCGGTAACCCTTGCCATTTAACCATTTTCTGAGCCATGTCAATCCAGTTCACTAATGCTTCATCATGTGCAAACATTTCTTTTGCTAGCGCATCTGTCTTATAAATATCTTCTGGATCTCCTGATAATGCCGCCCAACGGAATGGACCAGAACCTTCACAGAATAATGGACGTAAGTATGCTGGTACGAAACCAGGGAAGTCAAATGCATTTTCTACTCCTTGTTCCTTTGCAAACTGACGGATATTATTTCCGTAGTCGAACGTTTCTGCTCCAGCTTTTTGTAAGTCTAACATTGCACGAACATGTGCAGCCATCGTAGCTAAAGATAATTCTTCGTATTTTTTCGGATCTTCTTCACGTAATTGTAATGCTTCTTCATATGTCATCCCATTCGGAACATATCCATTTACAGGGTCATGTGCACTCGTTTGATCTGTTACAATATCAGGAATGAATCCTTTATCATGAATCGCTTGGAATACGTCCGCACAGTTTCCTACTAATCCAATCGAAGCAGGCTCCCCTTTTTCTGTTAATTCTTTTACTTTCGCTAGAGCAGCATCAAGATCTTCCTCAATGTAATCACAGTATCCTTCTTTAATTTTTCTTTCAATACGTGCACGATCTACCTCAACAACTAAAATTACTGCTTTCGCCATTTTACCTGCTAATGGTTGAGCCCCACTCATACCACCCATACCACCAGTTAAAATAAACTTACCAGTTAAATCAGGTGTACCATATAATTTCTTTCCAGCTTCTACAAAGCTTAAGTATGTCCCTTGTAAAATACCTTGTGCTCCAATATAAATCCAGCTTCCTGCCGTCATTTGACCGTACATCATTAAGCCTTCTTTATCGAGCTTATTGAAATAATCCCAGTTTGCAAATGCAGGTACAATATTCGAGTTTGCAATTAAAACACGTGGAGCATGCTCATGTGTACGGAATTTCCCAACTGGTTTACCAGATTGAATTAATAATGTTTCATCATTTTCTAATTCTTTTAATTCATGAATAATTGCATGGTATGATTCCCAGTTTCTTGCAGCCTTTCCAATTCCACCATATACAACTAAGTCGTCTGGATTTTCTGCCACTTCAGGATCAAGGTTGTTCATTAACATTCGCATTGCTGCCTCTTGAACCCATCCTTTACATGTCAATTCATTTCCTCTTGGTGCGCGAATGTTTGTTACCTTTAAACTATTGTTTTCCATCTATAATCTCTCCTTCACTTTGTATATCACTAAAATTGAATCGCTTACATGAAACGCTTTCAACGTTGCTATACTTTAAGTTTAGCATAATGTGCACTTTTGCATAGTAGAAAATTATACAGGTTTGTGTACTTTTCTACAGTTGAATTTTGAACTTTAAAACGATAAAGTTTCCTATTTTCTCATCTCCCACGTAATACATTGTTACGGTATGTTGTAGGTGTCATCCCTTCCACTTGTTTAAAAACTCGGCTAAAATATTGCGACGAACTAAACCCTACTTTTTCTGCAATCTCATAAATCGTAAAATGAAGTTCCCGTAACAGCTCTTTTGATTTTTTCAACCGTAATTCTGTTAAATAATCTACAAAAGAACTTCCTGTCGTCTGTTTAAATAAATGACTTAAATAGTTGGGACTTAATTCAACCATATTTGCAAGCATATCTAAACTGATATCTGAAGCATAATGTTCCTCCATGTATTGCAATACAATTTGGACAGAACGTAATGTCATTTCATTATTTGTTTCACGAATGGATGCAATATATTGTGTCAACATTTTAATCATCATTTCTTCTAATTCACGCAATGTTTCCATTTCATACATTTTTTTAGCATACTTTATTTGCAATGGCATTATTTGTTTCGGATTTGCACCATGTTGTATTGCTGCTTCTGAAATTGTCGATAACATTTCGATCATTTGTAATCTGAAAATAAGCGGTTCTACTTTACTCTCCTTTACATATAAAAACAATGCTGTACACGCCTGTTTAGCTCCATCCATATCACCATGAACAAATACAGAAATAATATCATGTACCTTCGTTTTCAATTCATCATAGGACACTGTTTCATAGTACTCGACATCTTGAATATGAATGACCATATTTTCGTCTGTAAATAGGCTATATGAATGTGCATATTCACTTTCTTTAAATGATTCATGGATATTTCTCGGATCATCATAACGATTGCCAATTCCAATCGTTACGGTATAAGGTGTCTCCTTCGCAATTGCTTTTTGTAATATAACCGCCTGTTTCATTGCATATTCCCGACTATTTTCTTCCTCTTCCATCGGTAATGGTAATAAAATTGCAAATTGATGTTCATGTGCTAAAACGATTAAAGATGCATGAAAAGGTAATTGTGCACGAATGACGTACAATACTTCTTTCCGTAGATTATTTTTCCAGTAAATGCCTTTATTTTTCGCAAGGCGATTAAAATGATCGATACTAACGAGTAAAACTGTATTTGGAAGTGCGGTCAATTGAGCTAATTTACTTCTTTCCCAAATTTCACGGATGTTTTTTGCTCGACCATGAATTAGATCATATGCCAAACTTTCTTTCATCGCCCGAACAGAAAATTTTTCTTGCAATGCAATGCGATATGCATTTTTCTTCTTTTTTTCTTCCTCATATTGTAGTTTTGTCACTTCTAATTCCCAGCAATGGTCCATCATATAACAACGTTCTACCCCTTGATGAAACCACCAAATAACATCTTGCTCACAGTATTCATCCATGACAACAATTGTTTTCGCAACAGATATAGATGAAACTAGTTGTTTATCATTAGGAATAAAGAGGATCCCTTCTTTTTGCGGGAGTAAGTCTACCTCACGTAATCTAATATTTTTTTCCATCGATATCGGGAGCATTTTTGTATATAAGGAGGGTAAATGATATAAGTTCAATTCCATCTGTTTACTCCCCTTCCATTTTCTCTAATAAATCGATTGCTTTTTTATATCCCGCATCCGCATGGCGTATCATATTCATCTTTGGATCAACCGCTAACACATGACGCAATCTATCTGTCGCCTCTATCGTTCCATCTGCAATAACTGTCATCCCAGAATGTACAGAATTACCAATTCCCATGCCACCACCGTTTTGAATACTTACCATGGATGCACCTGCACTTGTATTTAACATCGCATTCAAAATTGGCCAATCCGCAACTATATCACTGCCATCTAGCATTTTTTCTGTTTCTCTAAAAGGCGCTGCCATCGTCGACCCTTCTGAATGATCTCTCGTAAACGCAATTGGCCCAGTTAACTCTCCTGTTTGAACCATTTCATTGACGAGTACACCAATCTCTTTTCGTTCTTCATAATTAAGCCAACATGTTCGTGCAGGTAAACCGTAAAAATATATTTTTTCTTGAACAAACTCTATCCACCGTTTCACCCGTTCATCATGTGCAAATTTCCGTAAAATCATATCATCAATCGTATAAATATCATCTGGATTGCCACTTAACGCAATCCATCGACATGGACCACGTCCTTCACAATATAAAGGACGTAAATACGCTTCCGTGAATCCACGAATTTGTAATGCATTTTGGACGCCTAATTGATAAGCTTGTTGTCGAATATTATTGCCATATTCAAATACAATTGCACCGTTTTCTTGAAATTGTAGCATTACTTCTACATGTTCCATGATCGTTTCTTTCACGAGTGCCTCATAATGTTTTTTATTTTTGGTCCGTAAGATCTTTGTTTGTTCGACAGTTAAACCACTCGGTACATAACCGTATTTTAAATCATGTGCAGACGTTTGATCTGTTACAATATCCGGGATAAAATTAGCATCTAATGCATATTGATAACTGGTTGCAGCGTTACCTACGACCCCTATCGCCAAAGGTTTCCTCGCTTCTGCCGCCTCTTTTGCTAACACAATTGCTTCTTCCATCGTCTGTACTTTTAAATCACAGTAATTAGATCGAAGTCGTTTATCAATTTTCTCTTCTGATACTTCCACAACAATACAAACACCGCCATGCATCGTTACAGACAATGGTTGTGCGGCACTCATTCCACCTAAACCAGATGTTAGTACAATTTTCCCTGCTAATGTTCCATGAAAATGCTGATCGGCAATTTCTCCCATCGTTTCGAATGTCCCTTGTAAAATGCCTTGCACACCAATGTACGCCCATGAAGCAGCCGTAGATTGTCCGTACATCATTAAATTTTTTTGGACTAATACTTGAAAATGTTCATCATCCGAATATGCTGGAACTAAAATAGAGGAAGCATTCACGATACGTGGTGCTTCCTTAAAAGTCCGAAACTTCCCAACCGGTTTCCCGGATTGAATAAGCAATGTTTCATCTTCCCCTAACGTTTGCAATGATTGAATGATAGCATGGACTGCTTCCTCATTTCGTGCTGCTTTCCCCTCGCCACCATAAACGACGAAGTCTTTACTATTTTCTGCAACCCGAGGATCTAAACTATTTAAAAATAGTCTAAGCAACCCTTCTATCTCCCAATTTTTACACGTTAGCACATTGCCAATCGGTGAAGTAAATGCACGTTGCATCGTTCATACCCCTCTATATATAATTTACGTATTAAATAATATGACGGTCTTTTACAACTACTTTTCCTTTTTTCACTACTGTTTGTGCATGGTTCATTCCATACTGATACGATAACATTAAGTGATTTTTCACATCGAACATCGTAAAGTCCGCTTGTTTTCCTACTTCAATACTTCCAATTTTGTCTGCTTCATTAATTGCATGTGCAGCGTTAATCGTCGTTGCTGTAATAACCTCTTCAGGTGTCATCCCCATTTCCAAACATCCTAAATTCATAATGAATTGTAATGATAATGTTGGAGAAGATCCCGGGTTCGCATCTGTCGATAATGCTAATGCAACACCGTTATCAATCATTTTTCTTGCCTCTGCATAATCAGCCATTAAGAAAAATGCTGTTCCAGGTAATACTACACCGATTACGTCATTATCTGCCATCGCCTTAATCCCATCATCTGATGCACGTAATAAATGCTCTGCTGAAATCGCCTTTACTTCCCCGGCAGTTTCTGCACCACCATATGGCTCAATTTCATCTGCATGAATTTTAGGAATTAAACCATACTGCTTACCAGCTTCTAGTACACGTTTAGATTGCTCAGGCGTAAATACTCCACGTTCACAGAAAACATCATTAAATACAGCTAATTTCTTTTCCGCGACAACTGGTAACATTTCATTAATAACGAGATCTACAAACTCTTCTGGTTTTTCTTTATACTCAAGTGGTACTGCGTGAGCTCCCATGAATGTAGAAACAAGGTCCATATAATGGTCTTCGTTTAATTTCTTCGCTACTTCTAACTGTTTTAATTCGTGTTCTAATGTTAAACCGTAACCACTTTTTGCTTCGATTGTCGTAATCCCATTTAATAACATTTTATCTAGACGTTCTTTCGACTGTTCGTATAATTCCTCAAAACTAGCAGCTTGTGTCGCACGAGTCGTCGCATGAATCCCGCCACCAGCATTCATAATTTCCATATACGTTTGTCCTTCTAAACGCATTGCATACTCATTTTCACGAGTTCCTGCATATACGATATGTGTATGTGGATCCACTAAACCTGGCGTCACAATTTTCCCTGTAGCATCCACTACTTCTGCTTGCTTAATTTCTTCTGCATATTGTTCTTGTAATGTTGCGTCTGTTCCAACTGCAATGATGACACCGTCTTTTGCCAATACCGAACCATTTTCGATAATGCCGATATCACTCATCTTTTCCTTTTTCGCTGGCTTTTCTGAATGACCTGCAACTGTTACTAATTCTGATGCGTTTTTCAAATAAATATACGACATAATTATCCCCTCCAAAAATTATAACGTTTTTAAATAATCATTTACTTGATCAATATCTTTATGGAAAATACGATCTTCTGTAATGCTTGGAACAAATTCATGTAAAGCATTCCACTTCGCTTGAATTTTTTCAGAAGCTTTAGTAACTCCACGATATTCCAATGCTTGTTTCGCACAAATCGCTTCAATCGCTAACACTCGACGACTATTTAATAAAATGTTATAAGCGTGTCTCGATCCAATCGTCCCCATACTTACATGGTCTTCTTGGTTTGCCGAAGATGGGATTGAATCAACGCTTGCAGGATGTGCTAATGTTTTATTTTCAGACACTAATGCAGCTGCTGCATATTGCATAATCATCGCACCTGACTGTAATCCTGGTTCAGGACTTAAAAATGGTGGTAGATCATCGTTTAATTGTGAATTTACTAAACGCTCAATACGACGCTCTGAAATATTCGCTAATTCTGCAATCGCTAATTTTAAAAAGTCCATTGCAAATGCCATTGGTTGTCCGTGGAAGTTCCCGCCAGAAATAACAGTATTTCCACCGTCAAAAATTAACGGATTATCTGTTGCTGCATTTATTTCAATCGTTAATTTTTCTTTTACATAATCAAGCACTTGCCATGACGCACCATGTACTTGTGGAATACATCTTAATGAATAAGCATCTTGTACACGCTTTTCTCCTTGACGCGTCGTTAACTGACTTCCTTCTAACCAATGTAGCATTCTTTCCGCTACCGCTAATTGTTGCGGGTAACCACGAACCTCATGTGTTTCTGGTGCAAATGCATCAACAACACCTTCTAAGGATTCAAACGTCATACTTGCAATCCACTCTGCATCAAGTGCTAACTTTTCTGCTTCTAAATAGTTGATCACTCCCATTGCAGTCATCGTCTGTGTACCATTAATTAATGCAAGTCCTTCTTTTGCTTGCAATGTAATTGGTTTTAGATCGTTTGCTTCTAATACTGGTAAACAGTCAACGATGTGACCATTTTCAGCAAAGACACGCCCTTCTCCGATTAACACTAGTGCTAAATGCGCTAATGGAGCTAAATCTCCTGATGCACCTAATGAACCTTGCTGTGGAATAACTGGAACGATATTTTTATTAATTAATGCTTGTAATAATTGTACCACTTCTACACGGATTCCAGAAAATCCTTTTAGTAATGCATTTAATCGTAAAACCATCATCGCTTTTGCTACACGTGGCTCAAACGGTTCACCGACTCCACATGCGTGTGAACGAATTAAGTTTAATTGTAAATCTTCGACATTCTCAGCTGCAATCGCAACATTACTGAAACGACCAAATCCAGTATTAATACCGTACACAGATTCTTCTCCTTGTACGATTTGTTCCACAGATTTACGGCTCTCTTTTACTTTTTCAATACTTTCTTCTGACAAAGAAACTTGTCTGTCATCATATAAAATATCTTTCAACTGTTCTAATGTTAATGTATTCCCATTTAATTCAACCATTTCAGTCACCTCTAACTATTTATTTTTATTTGAAATCGCTTCTGCTAATACGTACGCAATAAATCGACTCGTACGATTATCTACATCGTATGTTGGATTCACTTCGGAAACGTCCATACTTACAAATTTCTCTTTCTGAACGACATAATTCGTTATGTTACGTACCGTTTGTGCATCTAATCCAAATGGTGCAGGAGCACTTACTCCTGGTGCGATCGATTGATCAATCACATCGGTACAAATCGTATAAATAATTACATCATGTGCCGCAACAAATGCATCAATCGTTTCATATGTAGATTCGATTGGATAAATTTCCCCCGCTTTCACATGTTGTGCACCAAGTTGAGCAGCCGTATCAAATAATTGTTCTGTATTTCCTAATTCCTGAATGCCAATGACGAGATAACCAGCATGTGCATCACTTTCTAAAATTTGACGAAACATTGTACCTGATGAAGGTGTTTCATCGATTCGCATATCGAAATGAGCATCTAAATTGATCATTCCAATTTTTTTATCTGGCCCAATCGCTTCTCGCACACCTAAATAATGTCCGTAAAACGTTTCATGTCCCCCACCTAAAATAATTGGGGTATGCTGTTTTGAAATAATCCCAGCAACGCTTTCTCCCAATCTCTTTTGTGCATCTTCTAAATTCTCATCGTCACAGCGAACATTTCCAATATCAAAAAGATTTTCTTTTTCTACGTGGTATGGAATACTAGCAAGCATAGAGCGAATCGCATTTGGTCCTTCTTTTGCACCTAATCTTCCTTTATTTCTACGCACTCCTTCTTGGCATTCGAAACCGACAAAACTAAATGATTGTTCTGACGTTTTTTTTAAATCTTCTATTTTTATATTTTGAACGACTTGATGAAATCGCTTACCTTTTGCATTTAAATCTTCCCTTCCAGTCCATTCAAAAACCAAGGACATCATCCCCAATCTACAATACTGTTACTTATATATTAATTCAAGTTATTTATAATCTCCAATACGTATTTTCTATATATTTATAGCTTTTCATTATAAATAATAATTTTCCTCAGTTGAATTGTGTACAAAAAGCATATATTTTCTCTTTTTGTAGTGTAATAAAATAACGAAAAATTAAAGTAGCCTTGCACCGTCGAAAAATATAGTACATGTTAAAACAATGATGTATCGTCATCCGCAGCACTGTATATACACAACTGATGACCAAAATTATAAGTAGATAATTAGTTAGATTTGACTCCATAATGAATGTAAAGGAAAGATTCACTTTATCCTCTTATAGAGCTAAATTAGAATAACTGAAGACGATAGGAAAAAACAATGAAAGACAAAAGGGAATTTCAGTAAATTAATTTCTACTGGAATTCCCTTTTCACTTTATTCACTTTAGTTCGCCGTCTCATAAGTCTAATACGTCGAACTACAATAAAACACTATGGATTACTTATTCAAATTCAACGATCATTTCAATTTCTAGTGGAATATTAAATGGTAATGATGGTGCCGATACTGCTGTACGTGCATGTTTACCTACATCTCCAAACACATCTATCAATAATTGAGATGCCCCGTTCATCACGGAAGGTTGTTCTATAAAATCATCTTTTGAGTTTACGAAACATAACAATTTAACGATTTTTTTCACACGATTTAAATCTCCTAATTCCTTTTCAATGACAGATAAACAATTTAGCGCTGTTAACCGTGCCGCTTCATACCCTTCCTCAACCGATAAATCTACTCCCACTTTCCCTGTAAAAGGAAACTCACCATTTTCAGCTCGGCAATCTTGTCCTGACGTATACAATAAATTACCAGTCGTTTGGCTCGTAATATATAACCCAGCAGGTTCTGGTGCTTTCGGTAATGTTAGATTCAATTCATCTAAACGATCATATATATTCATATTTTCATTTTCCTTTCTGTATAAACTATATATTCTCTTCCATTTATAAATATATGCTATAATTAAGCTACAAATCAAACAAAAAAGACAAGGTGATACATGATGGATTATCGATTATTACATTATTTCACAACTTTAGTCGACCAAGGCACATTTACGAAAGCCGCACAACATTTACATATATCCCAACCTTCTTTAAGTTCAGCTATTAAAAAACTAGAAACGAGTGTCAACTTAAAATTAATTGAACGAAGTACACGTAATTTTCAACTGACGAAAGAAGGAGAGATTGTGTATAAGGAATCTAAGAAACTTATTCAACATTTTCATTATGTTGAAAATGAAATCCTTCGTTTAAAAGATAATGGACCATTGGAAATTCAAATCGGCCTCATTGAATCTGTCAAATTTTGGCTACCTAAAGTAATTGCAACATATAACGAAAGATTACCTGACGTACGAATCAAATTACTTGAAGTACTTGGACTAAAAAAAGTAGAGCAGGCATTACAAAATTATAAAATCCATTTAGCCATTACTAACCAACGATTCAAATCAGATGAAATAAAATCAATTCCAATATATAAAGAAAATCTCGTCGCCCTCTTGCCGAAAAATCATTCGTTACAACAAAAAGAAACGATTTGTTTCCAAGATATTAAAAATGAGCAATTTATTATTTGCAAAGAAGGATTTCAAACGAGAGACGATATTTTAAACGAATTTCTCGAACTCGGTATTACCCCGAATATTAAGTTTGAAATCGAACGTTTTGAAACAGCATACTCATTAGTAGAGGAAGGAATCGGTGTGACAATCGTACCTGAAAATTACATCCGTTCCTTCCATATTGACTCATCTCAAATTAAACATTTTGACAATGACCATTTATCCCGCACCGTCTATATCGCTTTTTTAAAAGGGCGTTATTTACCACCTGTCATCGAGCAGTTTATTGATATAACGAAAAACTTCTTTTACGAAAATAACGGTTAAAGAAAAACACGAACGATTGGCCACTCACCTAAAGGCCAGATCGTTCGTATTTTTTTATAAAATGTCCTTTAATAGATCGATGAATTGCTTGTTTTGCTCATGTGTACCGATAGAAATACGAACATAATTTTGTAATCCCCAACC
>DXHX01000041.1 GCA_019113205.1 Candidatus Pseudogracilibacillus intestinigallinarum
ATAAAATGTACGTATTTTTGTAATAGATTAATGTCCGTTGTTTCACTTAAAATTCTTGATCCGACTACATCTTCAATTTCATTAAAAAATAATTCGCCATTTGTTCCAATGAGAAAATCAATTCCAACTAAACCGAAATCAAATCGCTCGACAATTTTCATGATCATATTTTGATCCCGTTTGTTTAATTCGAAACGTTCAGCAGTTCCACCGAGCTTGAAATTCGCGCGAAAATCAGCGTCGTTTTTACGTAACACTGCAGCGATAATTTCTTTTCCGATTATAAAAACACGTACATCACGACCGAGTACGACATTTGCGCTTTGTAGGACGAGTGCATGATTAGCACATTGTTCAATTGCTTTCTCCCAGTCTATTTCATTGTGTATGAAAAATACTTCTTTACCACCACGACCATTCGTTTGTTTTAAAATAAAAGGAAAGGGAAAAGGTATCGATTCTGGCAATGCAGCTTTATGCATAAAATATGACGGTACGACGGGAATTTGTAAAGCATTCATTTCCATATATGTCGTTGCTTTATCATTGCAAATTTTGGCTGTTTCATAATTATTGAAAACTGGAATAGCCAGCTGTTCAAAATATAATTGTAAAAATGGTTCAATTGTTCTTATGACGACGAAATGTGGTTTCGTTATTTTTATATTTTGATAGAGAATGGTTTGTTTACCATTTTCTATTCCGATTACTAGTTCATGTCGCAGTTTCAATTGTAAATCGATGCCTTGTTTTTTTGCTTCAAGGATAAACCATTCAATATAACTTTTATTTTCATTCGCATCTTGTTCGTTGTATATTATCCAACCAATCATTTTTTCACCTATCTTTTCATACATGCTTTTCCGTTTAATAGTTGCTATACTAATTTTAATGTAAAATATAAAATTTACAAGAAAATGTGGGGAAGAAAGATGAAATCGATCAAGATGATAGAAACATTATTCAACGAAAGAAGGAAATATGGCATTAAACCGGGACTAAATCGAATGTATCGTTTATTAGAAGCGTTTGACCATCCGGAGAAAAAATTACGAGTCATCCATGTTGCTGGAACAAATGGTAAAGGATCGACTGTTACTTTAATGCAAAATGTGTTAAGACTTGAAAATTATCGAGTCGGTGTTTTTTCATCGCCGAGTTTTACTGGGATAAGAGGACATATTGTTTGGAATGATCAACCAATACAAGAAACACATTTTATTGCGTTGTTTGAAGCTTTAGAGGAAACGATTAACCAATTAGATAGGGAAGGTAACCATCCAACTCCTTTTGAAATTTTAACAGTGATAGCATTACGTTATTTTGTCGGACGAACAGATATCGTTATCATAGAAGCAGGGATGGGTGGACGAGAAGATACGACGAATGTTGTGGAACCTATTTTATCGATTATTACAACTGTTGCAATGGATCATATGCAATTTTTAGGCAATACAATCGATAGTATTGCTTCACATAAAGCAGGGATAATTAAGCGAGGTCACCCTGTTGTGATTGGGGATATGAATGCAATAGCGAGTGACGTTATAAGAGAGGAAGCAGGGAAACAACAAGCAACATTATATGCATTTGGAAAAGATTATATACTGGAAGAAACAGCTAGAGAGTTATGTATACGTATTGAAAAGGAACGAATTTGTATTGATCCATTGTTTAAAGGCACGTACCAAATACATAATTTTGCTGTAGCATGTATGGGATTATACCTATTACAAAAGGATGGAATAGAATTTCATAAAAAGACAGCTGAGGAAGCTATTCGAAACTTTCAACTTCAAGGTCGTTTTGAATTGCTCTCTAAAAACCCTGCAATTTTGTTGGATAGTGCACATAATATGGCAGGAATTGAAGCACTCATCCATACTATAAAAGAAAAATATGAAGAGAAAAACATCCATTGTCTATTTGCTGGATTTAAAGATAAAGCTGTACATGAAATGATTGAATTTTTAGGAAATAATTGTGATGAAATGACAGTTACGACTTTTGATCATGAAAGAGCAATGTCGATGGAGGAATTATATACATTGAATTTACGGGATGTTCATTTCCTCTCGGATTGGCGTATTTATTTGGATGCCTTGTATAATGATAAAGATTCGGAAACGTTATACATTATAACTGGGTCCATGCATTTTATTATGCAAGTAAGACAATATCTCTTATCTTAAAATGAAAATGAAACACGAATATAGAAGTAATACATTTTTTATATTATTACTATCTATCGTGTTTCATTTTTTAATTACTGGTATTGGTGAAAAAATTGATTGGCACCATTTTTATTTGTTTGTACTGTTTAATACTCGATGAATATGCTCGATAATTGCATGGGATGCATCTACCCCTGTGCAATCATATAAATTACGAATATGTGCATTAGAATTAACTTCACATACAATCGGTTTTCCGTCTTTGCCGAATAGGAGGTCAACCCCAGAAAAATGGGCTCCGATTGCATTAGAAGCTTGAATAGCGATACGTCTTTCCTCATCATTAGGTATATATGCCATCATTTTTCCGCCATTTGTTACATTGGCACGAAAATCATTTTCTGCTACACGCTTCATGCTCGCAACAACTTCATTTCCAACTACTTGTAAACGTAAATCTACTCCATAACTCGTATTTATAAACTTTTGAAACATGAATGGTTTACCACCAATTTCCCCTATCTTTTTATACAAAGCAGCTTCATTTTCAATTAAATATACTTGTTCTCCAAATGAACCAAATGTTTCTTTTATGACAAGTGGGAAACCTAAGGTGTCCATGACGTATTTTATGTAAGAATTATCAAGATGAATTGGTAATCCGTACGTTTTCGGTGCGACAATTGTTTCTGGAATTGGAATGTTTGCGAATTTTAAGGCTTGATATGTTTTAATTTTGTCATCAGAAATTTCAATTGTTGCACTACAATTAAATACAGGAATATGGAGAATTTCTAATTGTTTCGCTAAGTAAATATCTTTATCTGTAAAAATAACGTAATCAGGTCGTTGGACTTGTTTTCCGTTTACAATTAAATTATTTGCGATTAACGTCATAATTTCATCATTTCGATAAATAGTTGTATTATCACCGGCTGTATTTGCAGCATGATCAAACATGTTTGCGAAGTCGATAAATTTATTACTTTGTAAATAACCATTATAAATAATCCAACATGAATAAGACATCTTTTACCAACTTTCTTTATATGTATCTAATATAAGCAATTATAATCTATCCATAAGTGTATCGGAATTAGTTATTTTTACAAGTGGAAAACGATAAAATTTGTAGAAAACGAATCGACAAAATAAGGGGAAATATGCGTTTTAAAAATATTATGATGAACATAAAGAAGGTGATAAAGTTGTTGGATAAAATAAAAGGACAAGCTGAAAAGTTTTGGCATACATTGGACAAGGTCTTTGTAACAAAGTTAATTATAACTGTATTTTTTAGTACGACCATTGGTATTTTTTTAGGACTATTTATGTTACAGGTAACTGGAGAGGAACAAGTAGAGACGATGACAGAGGACAATATCGTAAAGAAGCCAACAGCACTTGAAAATATATCTTTTTATATAGTACAAGCGGGTCTGTTTGAAGAAAAATCAAATGCGGAAGCAACACGTGATAAGCATGAAGGAGCGTATATTTGGGAAGAAGATGGAAAATATTATCTTTTTATTGATGTCAGTTTTAAAAAGGAAACATTAGAAAAAAAGTACCAAAACAATGACACGGTGTTTTTAAAAGAATGGACAATTGATATGGGGGAGATAAATTTTTCTGAAGAAGAGATAATTTATTTAGAATCTTTAGTTGTTTGGTTAGAAAGTCAATTATTAGGAACAGACGATGCACATGCATTGGATCGGTTACAAGCGTTGACAGTTTCAAAGGATAGCATGTTGTATGATATTTATAAAATGATACAAGACACAGATAAAAAAGCATGGGCAAAGGGTAAAATATTGCAATTATTATTTGCTATAGAAAAAAATTTACAAAATGGGTAAATTTAATTTTTCTTGACGATAAACAAGGATAAAATGCTATTTTCCCAGGGGGATTTTGCAAAAACAGATACGAATATGAGGCTTAAAACGCGATTTTGTCAATTCGTCAAAATATTCTTTCCACAGTACAATATTTGTACGAAGAATAGGAGGGAATATATGGGGAATAACATTGTTGTTAAAATGAAAGATGTACCGAAAGATGAAAGGCCTCGTGAGCGTTTATTAAAATATGGGGCAGAACAGTTATCGAATCAGGAATTGATTGCTATTTTAGTCGGAAGTGGAACGAGGAAGGAGTCTGTATTAGATTTAGCCACTCGCATCATTATGCATTTTGAAGGGATTAAATTATTATCAGAAGCAACGATCGAAGAATTAACAGCAATAAAAGGGGTCGGTATTGCAAGAGGGGTCAATATATTAGCTGCAATCGAATTGGGGAAAAGAATAAAACGATATAAACCAGATGAAGCATATATTATTCGTTCTCCAAAAGACGGGGCGAATTTTGTAATGGAAGATATGCAACATTTAAAACAAGAACACCTCGTCGTATTATTTTTAAACACGAAAAATCAAATTGTACATAAGCAGACAATTTTTATAGGGAGCTTGAATTCATCGATTGTACATCCACGGGAGATCTTTCGAGAAGCAGTAAAACGGGCGGCTGCTTCTATCATCTGTGTACATAACCATCCATCTGGGGATCCGACACCTTCTCAAGAAGATATACATGTAACTAGAAGGTTAGTGGAAGCCGGGAAAATTATGGGGATTGAAATGCTCGATCATCTCGTTATCGGAAAAGGGAACTTTACCTCTTTAAAAGAAAAAGGGTATTTATAATAGATTTATGTGCATAAAGAAACTTGGGACATTCGTTTTATCATGCATATTGTCCCAAGTTTGTTGTATATCTTATTTATCGATAAACATCATCGATAATTGCGGTACAAATGTAATAATTATAACTGAAACGACCATCATAATGATAAATGGAATAATCGCTTTTACTAATGGCTCAAACTTTGTATTTCCAACCCGGGCGCCGACGAACAAGGAGACACCAACAGGTGGGGTAATTAAACCAATCGCTAAGTTAGCTGTCATAATAATCCCAAAGTGAATAGGATCAATTCCAATTGCTTCGACAACTGGAAGTAAGATAGGGGTTAAAATGACAATTGCCGCAATGGCTTCCATAAATGTACCAACTACTAATAATAATAAATTAATCAGTAGTAATGTAACAAGTGGTGAGATGTTAGCGTCCATTAACGTACCTGCAATCGTTTGTGGCACTTGTTCACGCGTTAACAACATTCCAAAGATCGATGCAGCTGCAATAATGAATAAAATAACAGAAGTTGTTACAACTGATTCAACTAAAATTTTATGTAATGTTTTAAAGTTAATTTGTTTATAAACGAATGTTCCGATAATAAAACCATACACAACCGCAACAACAGATGCCTCAGTTGGAGTAAAAAGTCCTCCATATATTCCACCTAAAATTATTGCAGGCATAAGTAAAGCTAGAATTGCTTCCTTAAATGTTTTGAACAAGCTGATACGTTCCACTTTAGAACCATAATTGTTCTTTTTAGAAATAAAATATGCGACGAACATTAAAGATAATCCAATTAAAAGTCCAGGTAATATACCAGCAATAAATAAACTACTTACAGAAACGCCGGCTGAAACACCATAAAGTACAAGAGGAACACTTGGAGGGATAATAATACCTGTCGTTCCACCTGCAGCTTGAACAGCCGTTGCGAAATTACGATCATATCCGGCTTTTACCATGGCAGGAATCATAATTCCTCCAATCGCTGCGGTAGTAGCAGAACCAGAACCGGAAATGGCAGCAAAAAACATACATGCTACGATCGATACGTGGGCCAAACCACCTTTTAATTGCCCGACAAGACTGTTCGCGAAATTAACGAGTCTTTCACTAATTCCACCGATTTCCATCAATTTCCCAGCTAAAATAAAAAATGGAGCCGCCATCAATGGGAATGAGTCTAATGCAGCAAACATTTTTTGTGGCAACATAATAAGAGGGATTTCACCAATGATTGCCATGATGATGATGGAAGAAAGAGCAAGTGCAATAGCGATTGGCACATTAATAATAATTAATAATAGAAAAATAACGAATAATAAAATGGCCATTATACACTTTCTCCCTTCCAATTTTTAATACATTGTTTGATGGAAACATCAATGACATTCATAATTAACAGTACGGCGCTAATCGGAATAATTAAATATACATAATTCATTGGAATGCTCATGGCAGGGGATGTTTGATTTCCCGATTTTCCTACTAATTCAATTCCTTTCACAAGTAAAACTAGAAATAAAGCGGTACATAAAATGCCGATACATAATTGAACGATACTATTCAATTTATTAGGAAGTTTATCCGTTAACATACTAATGCCTATATGTGCACCATGTTGAAAAGAAAATGCAGCACCTAAAAATGTTACCCAAATCATTAAAAAACGTGCAAGTTCTTCTGTCCAGGGGAAAGAACTTTGAATAAGGACTCTCGAAACTATTTGCATAAAAATAATGGCGACCATAATGACGAGAAATGAACTCGTTAATAATTCAGTTATTTTATTGATGTTTGTTACTATCTTTGACCACATAAAAACACCTCACTTGAAAAATATGTTCATCACAGTATGTTAGTACTGGATGAACATATGATGATCAATCTATTATTTTAATTCATTTTGAATATCTTCCACCATGCCGTCAAACTGGTCACTTAATTTATCATAGACTGGTAGAACTGTTTCTCTAAATGCTTCCATTTCTTTTTCTGTTGGTACGTAGATTTCAACACCTTGTTCTTCTAAGTATTCAAGTTGTTCTGTTTCCATGTCTTGGTTAATTTGACGTTGTTCCTGTGTTACTTCTTCGCCTACTTCAATGAAAATTTCTTGAACATCCTCCGGTAAAGACTCAAATTTATCTTGATTCATAAACATTGGAGCTGCTGCATAATAAATACCTGTATCAGTGAAGTAATCTTGTACTTCATACATTTTAGTTGTTACCATAACACCTAGTGATAAATCTTGACCGTCTACGACACCTTGTTCTAATGAAGTGTATGTTTCAGGAAAGGCGATTGGAGTTGGGTCTGTACCTAATGCACGATATGTTTCTAAGTAAAGGTCATTTTCCATCGTACGCATTTTCATTCCTTTTGTATCTTCTGGTGATTTAATTGTTTTCTTGTTGTTAACAAGGTGACGCATGCCGTTTTCCCATATACCGAATGTTTTAAAGCCTTGTGCGTCAATTTTTTCTACTAATTGATCACCAATTTCACCATCTAAAATCTTATATGCTTCTTCTACATCTTTGAATAAAAACGGCATTTCTAGGACAGAAAGTTCTGGCACGAAGCTTCCAACAACTCCACCTGTTGCGACAGTTAAGTCGATAGAACCTAATTGCACTTGTTCGATAATTTCACGTTCTCCACCTAGTTGGCCGTCTAAAAACATATCAAATTTCACGCGACCATCCGTTTTTTCTTCCACTTTTTCTGCAAAAAGTTCAATACCTTTTGTGTATGAATGCTCTGGTGGTGAAATGGTACCTACTTTAATTGTAATGGTGTCCCCATCATTTGTTGCGTTTGCTTCATCTGAATCCTCGCCACAAGCTGCTAGAAGAAGAGACAATGCTAGCAAACATAAAATGAATAAATTTTTTCTCATAAAAAATCCCCCTTTTATAAAAGTTAGAAAGGGATGAATTCATGTCTTTAGATAGAAAAGAATATGTTTTTCATGAAAATTTACGGATAATGAATAAATTATGCCTATAAAACGTTCGTTTTTATCTATGTATATTTATGGAAACGAAAAATATCTCCTTTTCATTTCTCTAAAAACCGAATCATATATGTTTCTAACCTTTCGATGTATGAATGAAATTATACTGACAATCCATTTATCTGTCAATTCTAAAAATAATGGCACTTCAAAATATACGGATAACTTTTTCGGCTGTTTTATATTATAATGAATAGAAGGTTACATTTTGATGACAAAAAATAGCGAAAAACTGTCATTTTTTATGAAAATGAAAAATAGTATCCCTATCATTTTTTTATTATTTTTCGTATAATAAAGAATGATGATTAATGCAAGATGTTATTTTGTGAATTGTTTGGTTATATTATAAAAAAGGTAAGTTTATGAATCATCAACTAGGAATTGACAAATTATTTGGATAAAAGAGAGGTTTTTTCATGTTTGGATTATCACAAGATTTAGGAATAGATTTAGGTACAGCAAATACGTTAGTATGTATAAAGGGAAAAGGAGTTGTCGTTAGTGAACCGTCTGTAGTAGCTGTAAACAATGACACGAATCAAATTGTTGCAGTAGGAAATGAAGCAAGAGATATGATTGGGAGAACTCCTGGTAATATCACGGTTGTTCGTCCGATGAAAGATGGAGTTATTGCTGACTATGACACGACTGCGGCAATGATGAAATATTATATGAAACGTGCGAATGAAAAGCGATCAAGCTTTGGCGCGAAATCAAATGTTGTCGTTTGTGTGCCTTCGGGTATTACGAAGGTAGAAGAACGAGCAGTTATTGACGCAACAAAATTAGCAGGGGCAAAAGAAGCATATCCAATTGCTGAACCATTTGCGGCAGCTATTGGAGCTGATTTACCTGTATGGGAACCAACAGGAAGTATGGTTGTTGACATTGGTGGAGGTACGACAGAAGTAGCAGTTATTTCTTTAGGTGGAATTGTAACAGCTAAATCCATTCGTGTTGCGGGAAACAATTTAGATGAAGCTATTACGATTTATATCCGAAAAAAATATAATTTAATGATCGGTGAAAGAACTGCAGAAGAAATTAAAGTAGAAGTAGGATCTGCAAGAGGTGCAGATAGCAATGTTACAATGGCTATTCGTGGTCGTAATTTATTGAATGGTTTACCAGAAACAATTACTATTTCTCAAGATGAAATTGTAGATGCATTAAAAGAGAGCGTAGAAAAAATTGTTCATGCGGTAAAAACGACTTTAGAAAAAACACCACCGGAATTATCTGCCGATATTATGAATCGTGGAATTGTTTTAACAGGTGGAGGCGCACTATTAAATGAAATTGATAAAGTAATTAGTGATGAAACGGACATACCAGTATTTATCGCGGATAATCCGTTAGAATGTGTTGCGATAGGAACAGGGAAATCATTAGAATACATTCAACATTTCCGTGATAATCCGAATGTAGCATCACGTACAACGATTGAATAAGTAGGTGTACGCATGTCTTTTTTTCGTAGGAAATCTTTATTTATATTATTAATTGGAATCATCTTACTCGTAGTATTAGTTGGCTATTCTTTAACAAAAAGAGATAATTTATCAGGCCCTGAGAAGGTGATTGTCGATTCAGTTGGTTGGATGCAAAACATTATTAGTCAACCAGCGAACTTCTTCATCGATATGTACCATAGTATTGGAGATATTAAAATAACATATGAAGAGAACAAAGTATTAAAAGAAAAATTAGCAGAATATAAAACATTAGTATATGAAGTAAATGAATTGGATAAAGAAAATGAGGAATTACGCAAAACATTGGACATTGTCGATTCGCCACGAGATTTTGAACCAATTTTAGCAACAGTAATTTCCCGTTCGCCTGAACGTTGGTTAGAACAAATTACTATTAATCGTGGGACAAAGCATGGTGTGGAAACGAACATGGCGGTTATGACAGTAGATGGTATGATTGGAAAAGTTACATCTGTATCTAATATGCATGCGACAGTACAACTTATTACTGGTTTTGATCAGTTAAATCGTATTTCCGCTACGATTTCACGTAAAGGAAAAGATAATATTTTTGGGTTAATTGAAGGGTATGACAAGGAAAAAGAAGCACTTGTTTTTCGCATTATGGAACAATCTGGTAAAAAGGTAAAAGAAGAAGAATTAGTTGTTTCTTCCTCGTTAGGTGGCCAATATCCATCAGGCCTTCCAATTGGTACGATTAAGGAGATTGAAGCAGACCCGTATGGTTTAACAACAAAAGTATACTTAGAACCGAGTGCAAATATTTACGATATTAATCAAGTAATTGTGATAGATCGAGCATTAGATACAGACGATGACACAGAAAATTCAGGTGATAAGTAAATGAAGCGTCTTGTATTAGTACTCATTTTATTTGGTTTGCTTGTAATTGAAGGTATTGCAATTGATTTATTACCTTTACGTTTATTAGAAACGGAAATATTAATTGTACCTCATTGGTTATTTATGTTTCTAATCGTTGTCGCTATTTTCTTTGACAAAAGCCATACATTTTATGCAGTAGCATATAGTATTGTTTTTGGTATATTAATTGATATCGTATATGCAGATATATTAGGTGTGTACATGTTCGTGTATGCAGTATCTGTGTATATAGCACAAATGTTAAAACGACTATTTATAACGAATTTTCTTGTATCGTGTATTATTGCAATGGTTACTATAAGTCTAGTAGAAATCCAAATTTATATTGTATATAGCTTTGTCGGGACAATTGATTTATCATTTATGTTTTTTATGACACATCGACTCCTTCCAACAGTAGTAGCAAATCTTCTGTTCTTTTTGTTAGTTTATTTCATTTTTTCTAAACGTTTAGTAAGATGGAGTGATGAAGAATTACAACGGGTTTCATAATATGGAAAGTTGCTTAATGGGGTGAAACGAATGCAAAATGACAATCAAATTATTTCAATTAAAGGAACAAAAGATGGGTTAATTTTTCATATTAATGATGAAGAGAGTTACCAAGACGTTATTCTTCAACTAGAAGAAGTATTAGCATCTGTTCCTCATACAGATCAACAGGAAAAAGCTGCAAATGTGACATTGCAATTGGGATATCGTCATGTTTCACCTGAACAAAAAAAGCAGTTACGTGAAATGGTTGAAAAGGACAACCATTTCTTTATAGAAAAATTTGACTCCAAGGTTATTAGCCGTGAAAAAGCAAAACAATGGTTTGAAGAACATTCTTTAAAATCGATATCGCAAATCGTTCGCTCCGGTCAGGTTCTCGATATCGAAGGTGACTTACTTTTGATTGGAGATGTGAATCCGGGCGGTGAAGTTCGTGCAACAGGAGATATTTACATATTAGGAAAATTGCATGGAATTGCACATGCAGGAACAAAGGGGAATGATGAAGCTGTCATTGCGGCCTCTTATATGAATCCAAATCAATTGCGCATATCACAATACATAAGTCGTGCCCCAGATTACGAGACGGAAGGGGTCTATATGGAGTGCGGCTATTTGGACAAAGAAAATGAAAAAATTGTAATTGACCGCTTACAAGTATTACCTTACGTACAGAGAAAATTACGTAAATTAAAAGGGGGAATGTATGATGGGTGAAGCGATCGTTATTACATCTGGAAAGGGTGGGGTCGGAAAGTCGACGACAACCGCAAACGTTGGAACTGCCCTTGCGTTGATGGATAAAAAAGTGTGTCTCATTGATACAGATATCGGTTTACGTAATTTGGATGTCATTATGGGGCTTGAAAATAGAATTATTTACGATATTGTAGATGTCATTGAAGAAAGATGTCGTCTACAACAAGCGTTAATTCAAGATAAACGCTTTTCACATCTTTCATTGTTACCAGCAGCGCAAACGAGTGATAAATCTGCTGTTACAGAAGAAGGTATGTTAAAAATTATTGCGGAATTAAAACAAGATTATGATTACATTATTATTGACTGTCCAGCTGGGATTGAGCAAGGTTTTAAAAATGCTATTGCTGGTGCAGATAAAGCCATTGTTGTCACTACGCCTGAAAAATCAAGTGTGCGAGATGCTGATCGTATTATTGGCTTAATTGAACAACGTGAAATGGAACGACCACAATTAATTATTAATCGTATCCGCAATCATATGATGAAAGATGGCGATATGCTAGATATTGATGATGTTATTCAAGTATTATCGATCGATTTGTTAGGGATTGTCATTGATAGTGATGATGTAATAAAAGCATCAAATGAAGGAGAACCTGTCGCATTAAAAAATGACAATAAGGCTTCGATTGCATATCGTAATATTGCACGTCGTATTTTAGGAGAATCTGTTCCCCTTCAAACATTGGAGGAGAACAAAGGGATGTTCCAAAAAATGAAAAGTTTATTTGGCTTTAAGTCATAATATTATATGTATGGCGAGGCTTGGACAAAAGCGATTAAGCGAAAAGGAGTTTCAGTAATTTTTACTGGGACTCCTTTTTTGAGCTTC
>DXHX01000042.1 GCA_019113205.1 Candidatus Pseudogracilibacillus intestinigallinarum
ATTCCGAAGACCTACGATGTTTCCGACTTGAAGAAGCCACATGAGGCGATTCAGGATATGAAATTATTCCGTCTTTCTTGGTATGTGTTAGCAATATTATTGGTCGGTTATTTTACAAGCGAATTCATTCAACTCCCTGTTTCGATTGTCGCTGGAATTGTTGCGATTTTATTTTTATTCATCGCTAGAAATAGTAAAGCTGTCAATACGAAAGCTGTTATAACTGGTCCACCATGGCCGATTGTTTTTTTCTCCATCGGTATGTATGTCGTTGTATTTGGTTTAAGGAATGCCGGTCTTACAGATGTATTAGCACGAATTATTGAAACAAGTGCCGAACAAGGTTTATTCGTAGCTACGATTTCAATGGGATTTATTGCTGCAATTCTTTCATCTATTATGAATAATATGCCTACTGTCATGATAGATGCAATTGCTATTGCAGAGACAGACACAACTGGTGTAATTCGTGAAGCACTTATTTATGCAAATGTTATTGGTTCAGATTTAGGCCCTAAGATTACACCTATCGGTTCACTCGCAACATTACTATGGCTTCATGTACTCTCTCAAAAAGGTATTAAGATTTCATGGGGTACGTATTTTAAAACGGGAATTATTTTAACGTTCCCTATTTTGTTCATTACATTGTTAGGACTCTATATCACATTAATTTTATAATAGGAGATGAAAGTTATGTCAAAAAAAATTATTTACTTTTTATGTACGGGGAATTCTTGCAGAAGCCAAATGGCTGAAGGATGGGCAAAAGAAATTCTTGGGGAAGAGTGGGAAGTCCATAGTGCTGGGATTGAAGCACACGGGGTAAATCCCAATGCTATTAAGGCAATGAATGAAGTAGGGATTGACATATCTAATCAAACATCAGATATCATTGACTTAGACATATTAAATCAAGCAACATTGGCGGTCACACTTTGTGGAGATGCTGCTGATAAATGCCCTGTCACTCCCCCACATGTACGAAGAGAACACTGGGGTTTCGATGATCCAGCTGGAAAAGAGTGGTCAGAGTTCCAACGAGTACGTGATGAAATTGGCGAGCGAATAAAGATTTTTGCCGACACAAAAAACTTATTTTCATAATATACTTATTAAATAGTCGAGGAGTGTTTGTATCCCTCGACTATTTACACCTATTCATACTTCACAAACGCATCTTTAAATCCTGCCTTCTTTGCCTTTGCCAACTGTTTATCAGCATTCCTTTTAACACTATACGCACCAATCTGTACACGATATAGTTTCTTTCCACCAGTTGATGGTTTAGATGTTGACGTACCTTTCGCTAATTCCTTCTTTACATCTTCCCGGAAAGTATCCATTGACTTACCATGTTTTGAAAACCAATGACGCGGGTCACCATGGTTACTAGCGATTTTCTTTTGGTATCCTTCATAATGGCCGATGATGTTTTTCTCTGTTAGTTTGTATTGTTTACAAAGATAAGCAGCAAGTTCAACCGCTTCTTTATAAACCTTATTAAAGTAAGTTTTATCTGTTAAATTATCTTCACAGATTTCAAAGCCAATATGCGTATTATTCGCATCACCACCTGCATGCCATCCACGATGATTCCAAGGTAATGTTTGGTAAGTTGCAATCGATCCATCTTTTAACTTTCCGATAAAAGCATGAACACACACTTGTCTGCCATCTGGACGTAGCTGGTTTCAGTGATTGTTGTATTGGTTTTTCCCTAACAAACCATCATCTGGACCAACGTAACGTTTTAAGTTTGGATTGTTCGCCCCTGTGCTATGGATCATAATTCCTTTTGGTGTGATTTTCCTTCCAGCTTTATAACAATTATTCTTCGTCAATAATACTTTTATAATTAAAGATTTCCACATAAAAAACATCTATTTCACCACGTGAGCAAAATAGATGATTCTTCTTAATACCTTGTTATATCAACGTTTCTTCTCTTGACATCAATGCTACCAACTCGACGTGATGCGTTTGAGGAAATTGATCTACTGGTTGTACCTTTTCCAGTTTGTAACCAAATGCACTTAATTCTTTTATATCTATTGCGAAAGATGCAGGGTTACATGAAACATAAACGACACGTTCCGGTTGAGCTCGTCCGATTCGACGCATTACCTTTCCCCCTGCCCCTGATCTTGGAGGATCAAGTAATAAAACATCTGGTGTACCAAATTGTTCTAACACTTCATCGATTCCGTGTCGAGCATCTTTAGCAAGAAAATACGTATTGTCGATACCATTATCCTTTGCATTACGTTTTGCTGACTCTATTGACGTTTCTACTATTTCAATACCAGCTAATGATTTCACTCGTTTTGCAAATGGTAATGAGAATGTGCCGACCCCACAGAATAGATCAATCATCGTATCTGTTTCTTTCACATCTGCAAATTCCATTGCATAATCTACTAAATTTTCAGCTTGTTTTGGATTAGGTTGGAAGAATGTATCGAACCATAGACGGTAACGATATCCCATCAACTCATCATAAATAAAATCACGCCCAAGTAATACATGTTCTGCCTCAGCTTGAGCACGATCCGCCCAGTCGCGATTTTCCAGCCATAACAGACCTTTTACAGATGGATATTTCGTCTCTATTATTTGAACTAACTCGTCTACATATGCGATGTTTTCAGGACTTTCTGTTGCAAAAATTGCTAATAAAATTTCTCCTGTTTTAAATCCACGACGTACCATCACATGACGAAAAATTCCTTCGTGTGTATCTTTGTTATACCCACTATATTCATACTTTTTCACCCAATGAGCAATTTCTAATACAGCTTCTTTCATTTCCTCATGCATTAAGAAACATGTTTCTAATGGGATAATGCGACGAAAATTTCCTTGTTCGTGCAATCCTAATGAACCATCTGTTGCAAAAGTAAATTCCATTTTATTACGATAAAACCACGGTTCGTCCATGCCAAGTGTATGGGCAACTAAATTGTCATCAAACCCTTCACTTCGAACCATTTCTTTCACATAATTTGTTTTAGTTTCTAATTGTCCTTCATAACTGAAATGTTGCCAAATACAACCACCACATAACTCAAAATGAGGACATCTCGCTTCCACCCTTTGTGAATGAGGTGTAATGATTTTATCTGGTTTACATTTCCATCTTCTTTTTTCTGGACGTTCCACTGTTACTTGAACATCTTCTCCAACTAATGTATATGGAATCGTAAGTCTTAATTTACGTTCATTTCCTTTTTCATTTTTTCTCCAAACAGCTGCTTGTCCTTGCCCTTTATCATTTAAACGATGAATATTCGTTATAAATGTTTCGCCTTTTATCGTCACAAGTAAATCCTCCTAAACTTATTACATATCATATATTATAGTTTATCTAAAGCGGAATAGATAGTTTTCTTTTCATGGAAAAACATCCTTCCATAATCGAAAGGATGCTTTCTATCATTCGTTATTTTCTCCATAAAATTCGATAATTTTTTCTGGTTCTACTGGTTTACTCCAATAGTAGCCTTGTCCTTCATAACAATCTTGTTGTTGTAAATAGTCTAATTGTTCTTTCGTTTCTACACCTTCTGCGACAATATTGAAAAATAAGTTTTCACCTAGATTTATAATCGTATTGACAATCATTTCATCTTGCTCGTCTAAATTTGAAATAAACGATTGATCGATTTTAATCGTTGAAATTGGTAATTGCTTCAAATAACTTAAAGAAGAATAGCCTGTCCCAAAATCATCAATCGACACGTACACACCTAGATTCCGAAGTCTTTCCAGTATAGGTTGTGAACCTTGAATATCTAAAATAGTTCCCTCGGTTATTTCTAAATCAATATATTTTGGGTCTAAATCCTCTTTCTCTAACATCTCTCTTAAATTCTCTACAAAACAATCTGTTCTGAATTGTATAGGTGAAACATTGATAGAAGCACGATTGATGAAAATTCCATCCTCATGCCATTGTTTCATTTGTTTAATAACTGTCTGTAGTACCCAATTTCCAACCGGAATGATGGAACCAATTTCTTCCAATATAGGAATAAATTCAGCAGGACTTACTATCCCTAACTCTGGATGTGTCCATCGAAGCAATGCTTCAACACCGTTTATTTTATTCGTTTTTATATCAATAATTGGTTGATATACAACATGAAACTGTTCTTCCTGTAATGCTTTTCGTAATCCAAGTTCCAATTCTGTATATCTTTTTTGTTCAACATTTTGATCATCCGTATTAAAACAATGTGAATTCCCAAATTGTTCTTTTGCATGATACATAGCCGTATCGGCTTTCTGAACATTGTTTTGTAACATGTCCACTCGACATGAATGATGTAATTCCAATTTTTCTATACTTATCCCGATACTAACAGATATAGTGACCCTTTCTTGCTTCATTTGAAATGGTACACTTAACTGTTGTTTTATAAGGCTAATCGTCTCCAAAATTTCTTTTTTAGAAGAAACATTAAATAAAAATATAATGAACTTGTCTGCTCCTTCTCTAATAAGAAGATCTTCCGTTCCAATGATATTTTCTAGTCGTTTAGCGACATTTTTTAGTATTAAGTTTCCTGTATCAAAACTAAATGTATCGTTAATAGCCTTAAAACGATCGACATCTATCATTAACACACTGATAGTAGCGTTATTTGCACATTCAGCTTTCATCGCTAGCCAACCATCTAGCATATTTCGATTTGGTAATCCTGTTAATGGATCATAATAGGCAACCCTTTTTAATTTTTCTTCGTATTCTTTTCGCTGCGTAATTTCATACCGTATCGCTATATACTCATACGGTTTTCCTTTTTCATTTAAAAATGGAACGATGGTCGTATCTACCCAATAAAAAGTCCCATCTTTTGCTCTGTTTTTAATTTCTCCTTGCCATATTTTTCCGTTCCCAATTGTCCGCCACATTTCTTTAAAAAATTCTCGGGAATGATACCCAGAGTTAACGATATTTTGATAACTTCCAATTAATTCTTCCCGACTATACTTAGACGTTTCACAAAACCGATCATTTACAAATGTAAGGACACCTGTTTTATCCGTAATCGCAACAATGGCAGATTCATTTAAGGCATACTGAATATTTTTCAATTTATTTACTAGTTGATTTTCATTATCCAACTTACTCAAATCCTTCCTTTTGGAAACAAATAATTCGAAGCAACCACTTCTCGACTATGACTATTATACTATACAAAAAAGAAATATTTCTGCAAAACAAACTTATTTTTTCAAATTTTTTCGTATTCTATCCTTCAAATGAATTTTCACTTATTTAATACCCTTGAATAAATATATATAAACGAAAGGAGATAGTTACCTATGAAACAAACTTGGCTTCCTTCATTAAAAACGAAAAATCCCCAAGAAGGATTTGAATTAGCTATTAAACTTGCCCAAAAAGGGGTAGAATACACACAACCATCAGAGGCCATTCGAAACAAACTACGACCAAAATATTCAAGGAATGCAAATAGCTTAATTCGTGCTTCTGAAGTAATATCTATTCATTTCCAAACTGTTGCAAGAGCGAATAATTATTGGCAAAGAAGGTAATGCTTATTTCTGTTCGTTCATACTTGAACGAACAGAATATATCGTTATATTGTTCCCACATAACTCTCTAGCCTTTTTTCGAGCTTCCGCTTGTGTTCGCCCACGGACTGTATGTTTCATTCCATCAGATGTTTCTACAATAAATTTCTTTTCTCCACATCTCATTTCTCCATACTCCTTTATTCATAAAAAATATTATTCCCACCATTATTTTTCACTTGATATAATGCAGCATCCGTTTGTTCTAAAAATTTCATATATGATAGATTGCTAGTTGGTACACAATGATTGACCCCAATACTAACCGTCACGTACGGCTTATTTTCTGAAACTTGTTGGGTAATTTTCAATTGCTCTATCGCACTTCGTATATTCTCAGCAATATTCAACGTGTCTTGGACATTTTTATTTTGTAACAGTACGACAAATTCTTCTCCACCATACCGATACACTTTTCCGTGTTCTTCCTGAGCAATTCGCTCCATCGTCCTTGCAATTTCTATTAAACAATCATCACCAGCTAAATGTCCATAACAATCATTAAACTTCTTAAAAAAGTCTACGTCTATCATCATTAAACTAATGCTACGATCATGTTGAATCGCTTCGCCCCATACTTTCTCATAATCTTCATTAAATGCACGACGGTTATAAACTGCTGTTAAACTATCTTTTACCGCTATATCTTTCAATTGTTGTTCCACTTTTTTTCTATCAGTAATATTTCTTGAAAACATGTACATTCGATTCAACCGTGCATCATTTGAAAAAATCTTTTTCGCTGATGATTCAATCCAAATATAGGTGCCATCATTTCTCTTTATTCTAAATGTTATGACTGCATATCCAGAAGTATCTAGCTTTCTGTACCATTTTAAAATTTGTTCCTTATCCGCTTCATGAACTAAATGTACACCAGTTTTTCCGATTAATTCATCAGGATCATACTGTAAAATTTCCTTTGCCGCTGGAGAAATATACGTGAATTTCCCGTTGTTTTCATGGACAGAAATGATGTCACTAGAATATTCAGCAATCGTTCTAAACTTTTCTTCACTCTCCATTAATGAGATGACTTGCTCTTCAATTAAGTCGGCCATTTTGTTAAAATTATGACTTAATTCCTTAAATTCCTGTGCATCGCTATTTATTTCCTCAATCCGGTGTCCCCATTCGCCGTTACCGATTTTCCTAGTACCTTTTAATACTCTATCAATCGATTTTTGGATATGTTGCGATAGAAAAAGGATCATACATAACCCAAGTAACGCTAACACTACATACCCAAGAATAAATATTTTAACAATTCCTTTGAACGGAGCATATATATTTTCCTTATTTTTTTCACCAATGATCAACCAACGATCATCATTTACCCATACGTAATTTCCTAATACTATTTCTCCATCATTGGACTCATACATGTCATTCGGTTCTTCATGTAAAATTGCCTTTTCATAAATAGCAGAATGGATTTTCTCGCCAAAATTCCCTTTGCTAGAATTAGTAATGAATTTCCCATCATTATCCGTAATATACGTTTCAGCAGATTCATCTTTATAGCTTCCCATTACTTCATTGATGGTTTCTAACTTCACCGCTCCAACTAACACACCGTTAAAATTATTTTGTTCATCTAAAACTGGTGCTGAAAATGTCACAATTTTATTTTTACTAATCTTGCCATAAAAGGCATCTGAAATATATGCATTGCCTTTTTTTGCTTCTTTAAAATAATCTTGACTAGAAACATCAATATTCGTAATATTTGATGTCGTCTCCTCAATGATACCTTGTTTATTTGCATATGCAACAGTATCAAAACCTGCATGATTTTTCTTTATTTCTTCAATCATATTAGTCATAAATATATCATCATCAATATTTTTACGTGAAATCTCTGCCATTGTCTTCAATTGAACTAAATGTTCTTCTAACCAATTACTAATGAACATTTTTTGAATATGGATTACTCGATTAATTTCATTTTCCGCATCTACTAATCGCTGCTCTTTTCCGATAAACAGAAGTGGAGAAAAAATAAAAAGTGCTAAAACGAGGGAAAACACAATATAAAAAAGAATAATTCTCCCCTTCAATGTTCTTAAACCAAATTTATTATGTATACGATTTAACAATATATAAATGCCTCACTTTATTCCGATTATATAAGTTAGTTTCTATACCAATCATAAAGCAATGGTGGAAATTATTATAATAAAATAACCTAATTTTTGTAAAAAAAGAAACATAAGCATCTCTTCGCTTACGTTTCTTCCTCTTTGTTTTCTTCATATAATTTTTTAATTTCGACCGTTTTAATTTGGTACCCTTCAATTTCTAATACAGTAAATTGGAAATTTTCATGTTCTATCATTGTACCTACTTCAGTTGCATCTAAATTTTTCGCAAAAATCCAACCACCGATTGTGTCAATATCTTCTTCATCTAAATGTGTGCCGATCAATTCATTTATTTCATCTAATTGAACTTTACCAGAAACGACTAACGTATCGTTTTCTTTTTCTTCTATTTCTTCCTGCTCATCTTCGTCAAATTCATCACGAATTTCTCCAACGATTTCTTCTAAAATGTCCTCTACTGTAACAAGCCCAGCCGTTCCTCCATATTCATCGATAACAACTGCCATATGGATTCGGTCTTTTTGCATTTTTAATAATAATTGGCGAATTGGTGTTGCTTCTGAAACATGAATGATTGGTCTAACGTATTGGTCAATAGTGACGGGTTGTTCTTCCTTTAAACGTGCCGTAAAAATTTCCTTTACGTTTACAAGCCCGATAATATTATCTTTATCTCCATCTGCAACTGGATATCTTGTAAATTGGCCATCATAGACGACATCTAAGTTCGTTTGAAAACTATCTTCTTTATAAAAACAAATCATTTCTGTTCGTGGTACCATAATTTCTTTTGCAACTCGTTCATCAAATTCAAAAATATTATTCACGTATGTCATTTCAGCTTGATTAATTTCACCGCTCTTATAACTTTCCGATAAAATAATGCGTAACTCTTCCTCTGTATGTGCTACTTCATGCCCGTCCATCGGCTTAAATCCGAATAAACGAATGAATATACGGGCAGACCCGTTTAATAACCAAATGAATGGGTACATGATTTTATAGAACAAAATTAATGGTCTTGCTAAAAATAATGTAAGAGCTTCTGCTTTTTGAATGGCTATTGTTTTTGGTGCTAATTCTCCAATAACAACGTGTAAATACGTAATCGTAAAGAAAGCTATACCAAATGATAAGATAGACGCTACCGCCTGATTGATGGCTAACTCATCAAACAATGGACCGAGCAATCGCATAATTGTCGGCTCTCCTAACCATCCTAGTCCAAGAGCTGTAACTGTAATTCCTAATTGACAGGCAGATAAATAGCCGTCTAAATTACTTAAAATTTTCTTTACGAGTATTGCGTTTTTATTTCCTTCTTCAATTAAATAATCAATTCTTGTCGTTCTTACTTTTACAATAGCAAATTCCGTTGCAACGAAAAATGCTGTCATTAAAATTAATAAGGCGACTAAAGTTATATTTAATATAATCAAATATGTTCCTTGTACCTCGATCGATACAAGGAATTCACCTCCTGATTAGGTCATCCTTTTCGTTATTTTTCTCTAAAACGAAATAGTTATATTTTTGCGTCACCTACTTGTCCGAATTTAAGGTAAATTCCATTTAATTTTATCATAATTCTGATGAAAATTACATATAGAACTGCTTATTTCAGCAATATTTAATCATTTTTCAATCATTTAATCAAAAACAAAAAGAGTTTGAAACATAAGTTAGTAAAAGATTTCGTAATACGAATATAAAATGCGAGATTCTCGTCCTAAAAATATACTTAGCTATTTCTAGTTATCATTCGTATTGCTTTTAACCCTTTGTTTGTTTCAAACTCTTTTCTTCATCATTTTACGTATCCATTCCGAATATTAACGATCTGTCACAATAATATACGACACTTTCACTGGACCATGTACACCTACAACTAAATTATATTCAATATCTGCACTATTACTTGGTCCAGACACAAAATTCACACATGAGGCAATCGTTTCTCCTGCTTCAATTCGACGGTTAATCTCCTCAGCAGCTTGTGTCATGCGAGGTACTAGCGTACTTAACGGAATAATACCGATAAATGTCTCCGGTAAAAGTCCAATCGCTCTCCCTTTATCTTTATCATTAAACATGACCATTGTCGCCGATTCCGCTAACGTAATATCTGAAAACATAATGCCTGTTTGTGCTCGTTCAGTCACGATAACATTTTCCTCACCTTTGGCCGGATCCCACCGATAAACAAAATCTTCCTCCGAAAAATCTTTTAAACCAAATGCTGTAAAGCGAGCGTCCTTGGAAATAACTACTTCGCCATTTCCATGTGCTTTTACTAAATTTCTTAATACGTTATCTAATGATGCAGCAGTCGTTTCCACTACGTCGGTTAAAATTTTTTCACATTCCCTATAAAACACCGGTAATAGGTCTACACCTGCAATATGTGCTAAAACATCCTTTTCTGGTGTAAATAATCGTTTAGGACGTTCAATCGGGTTCGCCATATCTCTCGGTTTGCGATGCATTTTCCCTGCGATTTTTTCTAAAAATTTCGTTCTATGTTGAATGGTCCCTTTATTCATGATGTTCACCAGCCTTATGTTTTTTAAACCACTTTCTGAAGTCTAATCCGTCTGGTGTTGGGAAATCTCGAATATCTGTCCATTCCTTTAAAGGTCCGACACCAGTTGAAATCTTTCCTTTTTTTCTAAATGGTGTAGCACCAACTTTTGCCGATTTCATCGCTAATTCATACAATGATGGTGTCGCAACGACAGAACCATATCCTTTCATTGCTGCTTTTTCTGCCTGGCTAAAATCACCTTCTCCACTAACAATCCGTTCACGATGACGAACTAATAAATCATGTAATGGAATTTTTACTGGGCATGCTTCCGTACAGGCTGCACATAGACTCGATGCATATGGTAAATCACCATATTCTTCATACCCTTCTAAAATCGGCGTTAAAACTGCTCCAATAGGTCCTTGATAAATCGTTCCATATGCATGCCCACCAATTTGTCGGTAAACAGGGCATACGTTCACACATGCAGCACACCGGATACAATGTAATGCTTCTTGGAATTCCGTCCCTAAAGCATTTGAGCGCCCACCATCTAAAATAACTAAATGAAAATCTTTCGGTACATCGACCGTTCCCTCTTCTGTATCTGGTGCTATAACTGTCACGTATGTTGATAAATTTTGCCCGACTGCACTTCTACAAAGTAAACTAACTAATACGTCTAAATCTTCCCAATCTGGAACAATTCGTTCCATCCCCATTACGACAATTTGTGTATCTGGCATAGTTGTAGCCATATTTGCATTTCCTTCATTCGTTACAAGTGCAACAGAACCTGAATTTGCAACTGCAAAATTACATCCTGTAATACCGACTTCCGCTTCAACGAATTTTTCACGTAACACTTCTCGCGTATAACTCGTTAATTCTGATGGGTCTTCTGTGCCTGTATACCCAATCTTTTCTGTATACATATCACGAATTTGTTCTTTATTTCTATGTAACGAAGGAGCGACAAAATGTGATGGACGATCTTCATCAATTTGCAAAATATATTCCCCTAAATCTGTTTCTAATACGTCACAACCGATTCCTTCTAATGTTTTGTTTAATTCGATTTCTTCGGTTACCATCGATTTTGTTTTCACTACTTTTGTCGCCTCTTTTTGTTGGACGACTTGTTTAATATAATCACTTGCTTCTTCACGTGTTTCAGCAAAATACACATGTCCCCCACGTTCCTGTACTTTTTCACTCAACATATGTAAATAATAATCTAAATTATTTAATGTGTGACGTCGTATCTCTGCCCCCGCTTCACGCCATGCTTCCCAGTCTCCAAACTGAGTATCGTCTTCCGTTGCACTCAGTTTTTTACTTCGTAAACTATCTTGTGCATTCGCGATAGCATTACGCATAAATGTATCTTTTACTTCTTCTTCGACACTTTCTTTAAATGGAAGGTCTCCAATTTTAATCGACATATTTTTTCTCTCCTTCCTTTTTGAATGCATCATTTAATACTTCCGCAATATGCAAAACTTGAATCGGTTTTTGTAATCGTTCCAATCTTCCTTTTATATTCATTAAACAACTACCATCTGCACCGATGACTACTTCTGCTCCTGACTCTTCTATGTGACGAATTTTTTCATCCACCATTTGCTCTGATATTTTGGACATTTTTACCGAAAATGTCCCACCAAAACCACAGCAATCATAATAATTCGATAAAGGGACTATTTCTAATCCTTCCACATTATCCAAAAGTTGACGTGGTGGATTCGATACCCCTAATAACCGTGTCATATGGCATGAAGCATGATAGGTTGCTTTTTTTGGAAACGATGCCCCTATGTTTGTCTTTCCTAACTTCTCTACGATAAATTGTGTAAATTCGTATGTTTTTTCTTTCAATGATTGTGCACGTTCTAGCCAAAATTTATCATCTTTAAATAAATCGACATAGCCATAAATCATTCCAGCACATGAACCTGACGGTGTCACTACATACTCAGACATTTCGAA
>DXHX01000043.1 GCA_019113205.1 Candidatus Pseudogracilibacillus intestinigallinarum
GGGAATTGATCGAAGTCTGGAGTGCGTTTTTCTTTAAACGCGTCGCGTCCTTCTTTTGCCTCGTCAGATGTGTAATATAATAATGTTGCATCTCCACCCATTTGTTGCAATCCTGCTAAACCGTCTGTTGCAGCGTTGAATGAAGCTTTTAAGAAACGAAGTGCAGTAGGTGATTTCGCTAAAATTTCGTCACACCATTCTACTGTCGTTGCTTCTAATTGTTCTAATGGAACGACTTTGTTAACTAAGCCCATTTCATATGCCTCTGCAGCAGTGTACTGGCGGCATAAGTACCAAATTTCACGTGCACGTTTTTGGCCAACCATTTCTGCTAATAAACCTGCACCATATCCTGCATCAAAGCTACCAACTTTTGGTCCAGTTTGTCCGAATGTCGCATTTTCTGAAGCAATTGTTAAATCACATACGACGTGTAACACGTGTCCACCACCGATTGCGTAACCATTTACCATCGCGATTACTGGCTTAGGAATTGTGCGGATTAAGCGTTGTAAGTCTAATACGTTTAGGCGTGGGATTTGGTCTGTTCCAACATATCCACCATGCCCACGTACAGATTGGTCTCCACCTGAACAAAATGCTTTGTCCCCTTCTCCTGTTAAAATGATGACGCCAACACTTGAATCATCACGAGCATCGGCAAATGCATCGATCATTTCACTTACTGTTAGTGGTGTGAATGCATTATGTTTTTCTGGACGATTCATCGTAATTTTTGCGATGCCGTTTGATTTTTCATATATAATTTCTTCATAATCTCTTACTTTTTCCCATTGTACTGTCATTATGGACACCTCTTTATATATTTTTTAAATAGAATAAATTGCCCTATTCGAATGGTAAAAATGGTTCGATCATCTAGAGCAAATCCGCTCCAAAAAAATCACCCAAACGTGAATACTCCACGACTACCTCAACCGATAGCTCACATTTTCAAACAAAACGTATTCATTCTATTTTATTAACTGCTTCCATACTATTTTAGCAAATTTTTCTACTTGTTCAACATGCACACAATGTCCTGCCTGTGCTACGACAAAAAGTTCTCCACAACAAAGTGAACGCACCATCTTTTCGTTAATTTGGACGAATTTTTCATCTTGTTCACCGACAATGAGCGTCACTGGCATCGTCATCGCATCTAGCTTGTCCCACCACGATGCTTGCACACCAGTTCCCATCGTTCGTAGTGACATTGCAAGTCCTACTTCACATTGTGACAAACGTTCGGCTCGAATAGTGGCTCGAACCGCTTCAGGTAATGCTTTTTGTGTCGCAAATAAAGGGATATTTTCCCACGCAGCGACAAAAGCTTTTACCCCATTCGTTTCAATTTTCTTCGCTAAAACTTCATCCCTTGCTACTCGCGCCGTTCTTTCAGCCTCTGTCGCAAGTCCAGGTGATGCACTTTCTAAAAGGAGGGCTTGCACTTTTTCTGGAAAAAATTGTGCAAACGACAATGCCGTTCTTCCTCCTAAAGAATAACCGAGAAGGGTACATTTTTGTACTTCAAGCTTCTCGAGTAATGCATGCAAGTCATTAGAAAATTGCTCCATCGTTCGACCTGTCGAGCAAGTTGTTTTCCCGTGTCCAGGTAAGTCAATACGAAGGACGGTAAACTGCTCGCGTAATGTTTCAGTGAGCATATCCCACGTATGAATGGTTCCGGTAAAACCGTGCAGTAAGACGAGCATATCGCCTGTCCCTTCGACACGATAGCGATAGGTGGCATCTCCAATAGTAAAAAATTGATCCTCGTGTTTATTGGACATATTGCTCCACCTTTTGAACAATTTTTCCCCAAATATCTCGGTGCCATGCTACATTTTCGGCACGATCTGTCTGAACTTCTATGACAGATAGGCCATTCATTTGTAAACTTTGCTCATACTGTTGGATGAAAGCATCGACATCTTCAACAATGCTGTAAATACCTTCATACATATTGACTGCATAGGAGAAGTCAATATGTAGTGGCGTTCCGAATAATGTTTCAAAATGTTTCTCCTCTTTGGACTGAGGTAGAAACGAGAAGATACCTCCACCATTATTATTGATGACGACGATTGTAATGTCAATGTTATAATGTTTCGCCATCCATAAACTATTTAAATCGTGATAAAAACTTAAATCCCCAATAAACAAGGTGACACGTTTTTTCGTGACAGCTGCCATCCCTAACGCGGTTGCGATCGTTCCATCAATCCCACTAACGCCACGATTCGCTTGCACGATAATATTTTTATCCGTTTGGAAGAAAAATGTATCGATATCTCGGACTGGCATGCTGTTTGCTGTAAATAAAATACTATTGTTCGGGACACAAGTCGCTAATGTTCGTGCAGTAATTCCTTCTGTTAACGTCTTATCCTCCGCTTGCAAAAAGTCTTTCGCTATTTGTTCTGTCACTTGCCATTTATGCAGCCATGTTCGGTCTTCCTTTGCTTCAATATAATGCATCATATCTTCACAAAATCGAACACTATTAGCGATAATATACTGTGTATCATCATTCGTCGGTTCGCGCACCTCTTCGCCTTCTTCAACGACAAACTGTGGCACACGACGATGTTCTGTCGAATAAAACATAAAGTTTTTCGAAATTGGCATCGCACCAAAACGAATCATATAATCAGGTTGAAACTCTGCACGAATTTTTTCAGTACGTAAGACGGCATCATAGGTCGTTATTACTGTATCTTTCTCATGTGCACCTGCTCGGAGTTGTGACAATGGATCCGCCAAAATTGGAATGTTTAACTGTTCACTTAAAGCGATCACTGCATCTGCTAACGTCATATCAAATTGTGGTCCACAAACGATAAGTCCACGTTCTTTTTCTTGCATCACTTTTGCTAATTGTATTAATTGTGTCGGCTCCAAACGTTTTTTTCCTGTATGTAACACATTAAAACGTTCTTTTCGTTTGCCCCAAATATTGTCCAATGAAAAATCAGGGACGAGTGGCTCACGAAACGGGAAGTTTAAATGAACTGGTCCCGCCACAGGTCCTTCTGCAATTCGATATGCACGCCCTGCCCTTTGTCTTACATAATCAAGCATCATATCAGATCCTTCTGGTAAAGCCATTTCTTCAAATATTTTTACAAAATCGCCATACATTCCAACTTGATTGATCGTCTGTGATGCACCGATATGACGTAATTCATGTGGTCGATCTGCCGTTAACACGATAAGGGGCACACGTGCATACCTCGCCTCAACGATAGCTGGCATATAATTTGCTGCCGCCGTACCAGACGTACAAACGATCGCAACAGGCTTTTTCGTTTTCTTCGCAATGCCTAATGCAAAAAATGCGGCAGAACGTTCATCGATGACGACATATTCTTTTATTTTTTTATGTTCACATAACATCATCGCAAGTGGGGTCGATCTTGACCCGGGTGAGATGACGGCATGCGTGAGCCCGCTACGGAATAACTCATCGACAAAGTTACCGACATAGCGGGTTACATTTTCTGTATGATTCATTCGCAATCCTCCAACACATTATACATCGGTAAAAATTTTACCCCTGTTTCCTCATATTCCATCTGTGGATCCGAATCGCGCATGACACCACATCCAGCGAATAATGAAATTTCTTCGCCTTGGACAAGCCCTGAACGAATCGCGACCGCAAATTCGCCATTATGATTCGAATCGACCCAACCAACAGGCGCACCGTACCAACCACGGTCTAATCGTTCATGCTCCCGAATATACGTTAATGCCGCTTCTTTCGGTAAACCGCCGAGTGCTGGTGTCGGGTGTAATTTTTCTACCGTATTAAAAATCGATCTGTTCGCTTTTAATGTCGCTGTCACTGGTGTAAATAAATGGTGTAAATTCCGTAATGTCCATACAGTCGGTTCATTCGGAATATGCACTGTTTCACAATCATCCTCAATACTATCACGAATCATTTGGACGACATAATGATGTTCTTCACGGTTTTTCGGGTCTTCTAATAAATCTTGTGCAATTTGTTTATCTTCCGCTTCTGTTTTGCCACGTGGTGCTGTTCCCGCAAGACATGTCGATAAAAGCTCGTCTCCCTCTACTTGAACGAGTCTTTCTGGTGTCGCACCGATGAAGCAATTATCATCTTCTTTTTCAAATGCAAACACATAACTATTCGGCTGTGTTTCCATTAAACGATGTAACATCCATGCAATGTTGGCACGCTGATTTAACTGCACACGCATTTCGCGAGCGAGCACAATTTTCTTCGCTTCGCCTCGTTTAATTGCATCGACTGCATCTTGCACAGACTGCTTCCACTCATTCGGCGCAATCTCTTTTTCGGCAACAATTTTTTGTCCGGACACTTTCTTTAAAGGTGCCGGTTGTAAATATTGTTTCATTTCTTCTATTCGCAATAAAACTTCCGCAATATTCGTCGTTTCATTCATTTCTATTTGAAATGTTACATAATAGTTATTTTCATGATGTACGACCGTCATCTCTGGAACCATTAGGGCACTCGTTTCATACTTTTCCCATAAAGTCGTTCGTTGTTTTTTCGGGTCAAAATCCATCCCGCCAAGAGCAATTGCCCCTGTTCCAACTGTTTCATAAGGGTCATAAATAATGGCATCTTGTACAAAAGTATCCCACTGTTGTTGCAATGTATGAATTTGATCATCTGAAGCGATAATCGTCTTCGTCGTACCAATTCCTACGATGGAAAAATCTTTGTTTCCATTCGTCCAAAACTGACGTTGTTTTCCTTTATTTTTTGCAGCATTAAATACATCGATCATTACGACTGGTGCAATTTTTTCAGACCAGCTAATGAACAATGCCTTCCTAGCTTGTACAGCTTTTTCTTTCGTTTTATATAAAAAGGACTGTAACGTTTTTTCCTGTAAATCGATCATTACGATACCTCCAATAATACGTAGCATTTTCGCTACTCTTCTATTTTATGCTTATTTTGATAGATTCTCAAGAAAATGGACCATTTTCCACTGTTTTCATTCCATTAAATTGACATGTCGTTGTCCATTCCATAAGATGAATAAGGAGTATGTTTTTTATTGAGAGAAAGAAGGAGATTTTTTCAAATGGCACATGATAAAATGATGATCAAAGAAGTGTTAAATGAACGAGATGGATTTCAAGTTTGGTGGCGTTTATTACGTCCCCACACATTAACAGCCTCGTTTATCCCTGTCTTTGTCGGAACTGTTTTTGCCTATGTGGAACAAGAAACGTTTCACTTATTATTATTTTTAGCGATGTTACTCGCATCGATTTTAATTCAAGCTGCGACGAATATGTTCAATGAATATTATGATTTCGTTCGTGGATTAGACAATGAAAAATCGGTCGGTATTGGGGGAACCATCGTCCGTGATGGGGTACAACCAAAAACGGTCTTACGTTTAGCGTTCACTTTTTATGGAATTGCATTTATTTTAGGTATGTATATTTGTTATGCTTCAAGTTGGTGGATCGCATTAATCGGAGCAGTATCGATGGTAATTGGTTACTTATATACGGGTGGGCCTATGCCGATTGCATACACTCCTTTTGGGGAACTTTTTGCTGGCGGACTAATGGGTACTGTCATGATTGCCATTAGTTATTTTATCCAAGCTGGTACAATAACGAAAGAGATGATTTTCGTTTCCCTTCCTGTTGCCATTTTAATCGGAGCGATTTTGATGGCGAACAATATTCGTGACCTTGATAACGATAAAATTAGTGGACGAAAAACGTTAGCGATTTTACTCGGGAGAAAAGGGGCTATTACGATGCAGGCGTTTTTCTTCCTTAGTGCATATGTCATTACGATGTTATTAATTATCGTCGGGACATTGCCCATTTGGTCGCTCATCGTTTTATTAAGTGTTCCAAAAGCTGTGCAAGTTATTAAAGGATTCGCTGAAAATACGACACCACTAGAAATGATGCCGGCAATGGCAAATACAGGAAAGACGAATACGATGTACGGATTTTTATTAGGCATTTCCATTTTGATTTCCATTTTTATGTAATGCAATTGTCCAAACGGAGCAGTTTTCATGATATAATATCACGAAAGCTGCTCCGTTTTTATTTTAATTTTATTGGAGGATGATACAATGTTTAAGGAAAATAAATTAATGGAAGCATTAGGAATAGAAATCGTAACATTAGAAAAAAACCGTGTCGTCATGACGATGCCTGTCGATGAACGAACACATCAACCAGCAGGATATTTACACGGTGGTGCAAGTGTCTTATTAGCTGAAACTGCGGCAAGTATTGGTGGGTTTTTAAATGTTAACGAAGAGGAAGAAGCTGTGTTCGGTGTCGAAATTAATGCGAATCATTTAAAAAGTAAACGAGAAGGTGTCGTAACCGCAACTGCTACACCGATACATATTGGGCGTACGACACAAGTGTGGAACATCGACATTCGCGATGAACAAGATGCCAAAATTTGTATTTCCCGTTGTACAATCGGCGTCGTAAAAAGAAGAAAGTAGGCTGTCCTATGTGTATTATTAGTTTTCATCAAGGAGATCACCCGACATACAAACTAATCGTCGCTGCGAATCGCGATGAATTTTATAATCGGCCAACTGCTGCCGCTAATTGGTGGGAGGACCATCCCCAATTGCTCGCTGGTCGTGATTTACGTGCCGGTGGTACGTGGATGGCGTTGACGAAAGATGGCAGGTTTGCCGCCCTAACGAACTACCGGGATATGGCAAATGAACATCCAAACCGACAAACACGTGGCGAAATCGTCCCGTCTTTTGTATTAGGCGACGATACGCCAGAAGCGTTTTTAGAAAAATTGCATCAAAATCGCGCACAATATAACGGTTTTAATGTGCTCGTCGGATCTGTGGACAAGCTGATGTATTATGCGAACCGCCAAGGTGAGATCACATCAGTTCCTCCTGGTACTCATACGGTGAGCAATGCGTTTTTAAACACCCCGTGGCCTAAAGTGGACCGAGCTCGTAAAATGTTAGCGGAATATGTACATTCGGTGGACATTGTCGATGTAGACGTATTATTCGAGCAACTCGCTCTAGTCGAACGCGCACCAGATGATCTACTGCCAAATACAGGTGTCCCGCAAGAATTAGAGCGTGCCCTCTCCTCGATTTTCATTGAAACAGATCGTTATGGCACAAGAGCCTCTACCGTTCTGCTCGTCACACACGATAATGATGTCACATTTATCGAACGAACTTTTGAACGTGGAAAATTTAAAAACGACGTAACATTTACGTTTACATTAGAAGATTAAGTTGGAATGATGAACACTACGGCATGTTTAATGGATATGCTGTAGTGTTTTCTTTTGTCTAGTTGGACAGTGACACGACGACATCTGAGGACAATATAAAAATGGTGTCGGTAGCATATCAATTTGCGACCGACACCATATCGTGTATATTTTTTATATTACGCAGCGCTCGTTGGCACTTTTTTCTTTTCAATCCACTCTTTCAACTTAAAGAATAAAGGTACGAATAAAATACTTACGATAACCCCTTTAATAAAGTTGAACGGTAATACCCCACCAATAACAGCAATCCATTTAGCTGTATCTGTAAATCCAACACCGACAAACATGCCGTATGCAGGTAAAATGATGAAGTAATTTAAAATCGTCATCACAACTGCCATTACTACTGTCCCAATGGTTAACCCGATGACGATAGAGTTGATGCCACTATATTTACGGTATAAATAAGCGACCGGGAATACATATAACGTACCAGCGATAAAGTTTGCTACAACACCTACAGGATCTGTTGCCCCTTTTGCAACGAAGTACATAAGGTTTTTCAAAAATACAACGAGTACCCCTGCAGCTGGTGAAAAAATCATTCCTGCAATTAATGCTGGAATATCACTAAAATCAACCTTTAAATAAGGTGGTAATAGTGGTAATGGAAAACTAATGAAAAATAATACGAGTGACATCGTAGCTAACAACGATAAAACAACTAACTTCAATAATTTTGATGAACTTTGTGACTTTTGCATCTGCTCTCTTCTCCCTTTCATTTTTCTATCGATTCAAAACTTAATGAAGGAAGAAGCTATATTTCAAGTCCCTTTTTTACAAATAAAAAAACCTAAAACATGTCGTTTTAGGGCATTATTGTATAGGGAATAAGCGCATATATACAAATTAACGTATATCGCACGAACCATAGCTTCATCTTCTCCCATCCAGACTGTACTGTCGGCTCTGGAATTACACCAGATCAGCCACTATATTATATATAGCAGGTCACGGGCTTAAAGTTTATATAAACTTCTTACCGTCGGTCGGGAATCTCACCCTGCCCCGAAGAATCGATATGTAATTGTAAATCAATCATAAAACATTTTTTTAAAAATTGCAACAGATAAATACCTAAATACTTTTTTGACTAGTGTAATTGTTTTTCCATCAAGACGATCGGCAATGCACCATGTTCTTTTTCTACATCTTCTTCCCCGGTAATGACATACCCAACACTTTCATACAATGCTATGTTTTTCGGTTCTGATTTTCTTACTTTACAACGAATCGTTGACAAGTTTAATCGTTCTGCTTCCACTTCTAAATACGCCAATATCTTTTTGGCGATGCCCTTCCCTTGCATCTTTGGCAACACACTGAGACGTCTAAAATATAAATAGTCCTTTTTTAATACACAACGCACCATTCCAACACGCTCATTCTTTTCAACATAAAAAAAGGCTAATTCCCCGTTTTGTAAATCCTTCCGTACAGATGCTACCGTTTCCTGTAGCGCACTTGTTGGAAATGGGTCATGCTTATAGCGTGAAAATGCTGCCGTCATGATGGCATGTACATCTTTTGCATCGGCTACTGTTGCAACTTCCATGTCGACTTCCCCCGAATATTTTTTCTTTTATCATACGAAAAAAATGGTGCACAAGCAAACACGACACATCTTTACGTTTGTATCTATTTACAGTACACTAGCATTAATCATATAAAAAGGAGCGAACAGTAATGAATTTAAATAATTGGTTTGAAAAAGGACAAACAACAGCACAATATATGGCAGACTTAGCAGATTTAAAAGATGGCTTTATGCAAATTTATGAAAACTTTCAAGTACCCGAAAAAGATATCGAAGCACTTCAAGAAAAACAAACAACACGTGTAATCGTACTTGGGGAAGTGTGGTGTGGCCATTGTATGTTAGATATTCCAATTTTATTCCGTACTTTAGAAAAAGCGAATATTCCAGTTCGTGTATTGCCACGTGATTCTCACTTAGAATTAATGGATCAATATTTAACAAACGAAAAACGAATTATCCCTATTTTTATTTTCTTAGATGAAGCTGGAAATGAATTAGGCACATGGGGTCCAATGGCACCAGAAGTTGAGAAATATGCAAATAGTTTTAAGAAAAATTTTCCACCAAAAGAAGATCCTGCATATGAGGCTGCATTTAAGGAATACGCGACAGAATCACGTAAAAGATTCACTACGGACGAGGACTTATGGCATACTGTTTACGAAGACATTGTTCATGCGATGAAATAAAATGTAATTTTTTTCAAAAAATATGTTTATAAATGTTTAGGGGGGGTATACTTATGAATGTAAGACTTTCTCGTATTCCCCCTGTAAAATTATGCTTACCTTTAACGGGTTTTAAAATCTGTTAATCGTTGATGTATCAACGGTTGTAAGCATAATTATTTTTTTGTCTTTTTTATTTAAACACTTTAAAATATATTAATTTGGGGCAAGATTGGGGCAAGTATATGTTAGGGGATAAAGGCTGTTACCTTAGTAGGTAATGGCTTTTTTGTAGAAGGAAAAAATATTCACAATCACTATTGTTGTTTCAATTGATGTATGCATTAAATTTATCTGAAATGTTTTTTTTGCTTTCTTATTATACCTTTTATATTATGTGATACCTATTATGAGCTTTAGGATACATAAGCAAACCCGAACTAATTATGAAAAAATAATAAAAGTCATCATGGAAATCAATCTCGATTAGAACTATAACTGGTGGTCGTTTATGGATAAGAAGGAATAAGTTGTATTAAGTAACTAGGAATGCTGTTATATCAATAGATTTAGCGTTTCTTTTAAAATGGCTCTGTTAAAGTTCAATGTTGTTTTATTATAAAAAAACTAGGAACTTCCATTTACTGGAAGTTCCTTTGTTATATATGTTTCCTTATGCAACAATCGCGCCCGATTGTGGAAGATGGTTATTTAACTAAAGCCCCCGTTACTTTAAGTACACTAATTCACAATCCAAATTATAATTTTAACATAAATTTCCAATTACTTAGTTATTTATCAGAGGAATTAGCTTAGTTATTAGGGGGTGTTTTGCTAATGAATTATGCAGTTGACACAAGTTTATGTCGTCTTGGTAAAATAAGTGCCAAATAAGTAGCCATTTCTCTTTCTTTTTGTAGATAAACATTGTTAAATCAACAAAAATTAGCAATCCATTTTATATGCTAATTGGATTGCTAAAAGGTTTGTTATTTTATGTTTTGTACTATTAAACTTAACACGTTAGATGATGGCACGCTACTCTGCTTATATTTATTCAGTATGAAGTAACAATTGATCTAAATCCATTATTTTAATTTTCTTTTTCGGTAACTGTTTAATCAATCCAAGTTCTTCTAGAGTAGTAAATTTACGGCTGATTGTTTCTGGTGTGGTACCAAGATACGAGGCTAAATCCTTTTTGGACATTGGTAAGATAATCGTTGGACTATCGCCACTTCCCTTTTCAACATTCTCAGCTAAAAAGGATATAATGCGGGTTTCTACATTTTCAATCGCTACTTGTGTGGTTTGTTTTTCAGAATCCTTTAAACGCATCGTTACTTCTGACAGTATTTTTAATGAGATCTGCGGATATTCCACCAAATACTTCTGTAAATCACCTCGTTTAATTAAACAAATGGATGTATTTTGTAGTGCTTCCGCATAATTCTCATGAATACTTCCAGGTTGGAAAATGGCGACTTCACCTGTAAAATCACCAGGATTTAAAATGCGAACAAGTTGTTCTTTTCCAGAATCCGATAAGCGGTAAATCCGAGCCTTACCTGAATTGATAATATATAAGGTATCATCTTCCTCATCTGCACGGAATAACATTTCCCCTTTTTTAAGATGAAGTATCTTGGCAGATTCCGCAATCAAATCCATTTGTGAGTCTTCCAAATGGTTGAAAATGGGAACAATACGAATACATTCTGCATGTCCATGTTGGTGATGACAACATTGGTTTTGTTCCAAAATAACCTCTCCCTTTTATAAAAAGCCTAAGAGGGCATCCTAGGCTTCCTTTCTATTCACTCGATTAAGCAGGTTTTACCTTTGATTTGACAACAGGATATCCTAAGTCTTCAATTGCCTTTTCGATATCGTTAATAGCGACTGCTTCTGAATCAAAATCTACTTTTACTTTACTTGCATTGAACATTACTTTCAAGCTATCTTGATTCACACCGTTTATTCCTTTCACCGCATTTTCAATCTTTTGGAGACAAGATGGGCAAGATAAGGTTTCTAATTGAATCGTTGCTTTTTGCATAAATCATTTCCCCCTTCATTTTTTAACGACCGTAAACCAATCTATTCTTTTGTTTTTGAGTTACTTTAAGCCTGATATGCTTTATCTACTTCTGATAACATCTCGAATGTGCCTGCATACGTTTCACATACATCTCCAGGAATGGTGTAGTTGTCTGTGATTTTTCGTAATTGAGCAAATTCAGCATCTAAGTCAGGTTTGTTCGTACCTGCGTCTTTTACTTTTCCACTAATTGTTTCAAACAATTCACGTACTTCAAAGGCTTCTGGGTGATTCTTACCATGGGCCCGTGTAATTGCAGTGGTGTATAAATCCAGTTTTTCAAAATGGTTTGTTATTACTTCGTTAAATGTTTGTTCAGACATTATTCGTTCCCTCTTTCTTGTGATTTTTTGGTCTTAGGCCGATTTTACTTTTGATTTGACGACTGGATATCCTAAGTCTTCAATGGCTTTTTCGATATCGTTAATGGTGATCGTTTCTGAATCAAAATCTACTTTTACTTTACTAGCATTAAATAATACTTTTAAGCTATCTTGATTAACCCCGTTTAATCCTTTCACCGCATTTTCAATCTTTTGCATACAAGATGGACAAGATAATGTTTCTAATTGAATAACTCCTTTTTTCATGAATTATTTCTCCTTTCATCTTATCTTTGATTTTTTTGTTTTCCCTCTTCTTTTTTACAATTTAAGTATAGTTCAGGTTCAACGAAATGAAATTGATGCAAATCAAGTTTTAAGAAAAAGTAGGGGAGTATTTTGTTCTTCCTACCTGAATACTTCCCCTTTATCATTCATCAAGACTGGTTTCTATTAAAATTATTCTCTCAAACGGTATCGAAGCAATCTCATACCATTCAAGATGACTACTAAGATACTTGCTTCATGAACCAACATCCCGATTGACATATTCATCCATTCACTAAATAGTAGGCTGGCAAGTAAGACTAATACCACACCAACTGCTATGATAATGTTCTGTTTCATGTTTCTTGAAGTTGATTTTGTTAAGCCTAATGCGTGTGGTAAACGACTAAAGTCAGAATTCATTAAAACAACATCTGATGTTTCAATTGCAACATCTGTTCCACTTCCCATGGCGATTCCGATATCTGCTAAGGCTAGTGAAGGACTATCATTCACTCCGTCACCGACAAAGGCAATGATCCCGCCTTCTGCTTGCATTTTTTCGATATAAGCAGATTTTCCTTCCGGTAGCATATGACCATGTGCTTCTGTTAACCCAAGTTCTCGAGCAACTAAATCTACGGTTCCTTGGTTGTCCCCAGAAAGAACGACAAGGTTTTTGACCCCTAGTTTTTTCAGTTTTTGAAGATCTTTTTTAACACCTGGACGGATTTGATCCCGAATACCCATCAGAACGTTTAATTCTCCGTCGACCGCAGTTAACACAAGAGAATTCCCATTTTTCTCAAAGCGTTCGACGTCTTTTTTAGCTTTTTCGCTTAATTTCACATTTTCCTTTTCCATTAAAGCTACGTTACCAACGGCTATACGATGAACACCTATTTTTGCTACAATTCCGCCACCTTTAACGACTTCGGTTTCTTCAACAGTAGAGAAAGTTGTCTCGCCAATATCCTGTAGGACAGCTTTCGCTAGTGGGTGGTCCGATTCACGCTCCACACTTGCTAAATATCCTAGAACCTCTTCAGTATTTTTTCCGTAAAATTCTTTTTCGGCAACTTCAGGGTTTCCTACTGTCAATGTTCCTGTTTTATCAAAAACGATAGTATCTACTCTGCTAAAGTCATTGATAACTTCACTACCTTTTAGGAGGACACCATTACGTGCACCGTTTCCGATACCGGCAACGTTGGATACAGGAACCCCGATAACTAATGCACCTGGACATCCTAAAACAAGAATCGTGATAGCTAGTTCAATATCTTTTGAGAATAGCCAAACAATAAAACCAAGGACTAAAACAGCTGGTGTATAATATTTAGAGAATCGATCAATAAACCGCTCTGCTTCTGATTTGGAATCCTGTGCTTCTTCCACTAATTCGATAATTCTACCAAATGTTGTATCTTCCCCTACACGGTCAGATCGAATTTGAATCGTTCCATTTTCTAAGATTGTTCCCGCAAATACTTCAGAATCGACCCTTTTGCTTACTGGAACAGACTCTCCGGTAATACTTGCTTCA
>DXHX01000044.1 GCA_019113205.1 Candidatus Pseudogracilibacillus intestinigallinarum
AATGAAAAAATATGGGAAAATATCCCTATTGTCATTGAATCTAAATCTATTGATGAAGCAAAAGCAATGGGAGCGATGGCACTTTTCGGTGAAAAATACGGTGATATCGTCCGTGTCGTGCAATTAGATAATTATAGTGTGGAATTATGTGGTGGATGTCATGTAAATAATAGTGCTGAGATCGGTTTATTTAAGATTGTTTCTGAAAGTGGAATCGGTGCTGGTGTGAGAAGAATTGAGGCAGTGACGAGTAAAGAAGCGTATAAATACTTGCAAGATAAATTAAATGTTTTAACAAAATTAAGCACGAAGTTAAAAACAAAAGATGATCAAGTTCTAACACGTGTTGATTCATTATTAGATGATATGAAACAATTACAACAAGAAAACGATTCATTACAACAAAAATTATCAAACGAAACAACAAAAGAGTTAGTAAACAATATTACGACATACGAAGGTGTTCAAATTTTAGCAGAACAAGTAATTGTAAAAGATATGAATCAATTACGAAATATGATGGATACATTAAAAGAGCAATTACCGAATAGTGTCATTTTATTAGCGGCAGAAAATAAAGGTAAAGTACAGTTAATAGCAGGTGTGTCAAAAGAGTTAAATGCTCGTGGCCTTCATGCTGGAAAATTAATCGCTGAAGCAGCAAAAAAATGTCAAGGTGGTGGCGGTGGTCGCCCAGATATGGCACAGGCAGGTGGAAAGGATCCATCAAAAATTAAAGATGCATTAGGAACCGTTCTTCCATATGTAGAAAACAATTTAAAATAACATAAAAAGATATTATAATTTTACTATTCATGTTAAAATGTAGACAAGCAATTGTTAAGCGAGGTGCTGATGATGAGTTCAATTGATAAAACGATGAAATTTAGTTTTCACGATGATCAGTATGATCAAGATATAAAAGAAACTTTGCTCACGATTCATAGTGCATTAAAGGAAAAGGGATATAATCCAATTAACCAGATTGTTGGTTATTTAATTTCAGGTGATCCGGCTTATATACCTCGTTATAAAGATGCACGTAATCTTATCCGTAAATTAGAGCGGGATGAAATTATCGAGGAATTAGTGAAGTTTTATTTAGCTGATTTGAAGAAGGAACAACAATGAGGATATTATCGTTAGACGTAGGCTCAAAAACAATCGGTGTTGCTGTTAGTGATGCACTAAAAATTACAGCACAAGGATTGACTACGATCTATTGGGACGAAAACGATATGTCATCAGCAGATAAAGCATTAAGTGACATTATTGAACAACATGAGGTAAGCGAAATTGTTGTCGGCTTACCAAAACATATGAATGGCTCATTAGGTGAACGGGGAGAAATATCGCAAATATATGCTCGAAGACTTGAGCGTATATTTAACCTCCCTGTTCATTTATTAGATGAGCGGTTAACGACAGTTGCAGCTGAAAGGGTTTTACTAGAAGGTGATGTGAGTCGTAAGAAACGAAGTGAAATAATCGACAAAATGGCGGCTGTCATCATTTTGCAAAATTATTTAGAACAACAACCTTAGGAGGTTATACTATGAGCTTAGAACCAAACGAAAGAATTACAATTCCTGATGAAAATGGGGAAGAACATTTATTTGAAGTTTTAACACAATTTGATATCGAAGAGAATGGTCATTCGTATATTGCCGTCATTCCTGTAGAACAATCAGATGACGAAGAAGTAGATGTATTTGCATTTCGTTATGAAGATGATGAAAAAGATGAGAATCAATTTAAAATTTTCGCAATTGAAGATGATGCTGAGTGGGATTTAGTAGAAGAGACTTTAAATACTGTTTTAGATGATGGAAATAACTTATTGTAAAATAAGTTATTTTATCTGTATTTATACGAAATACAGATAAAAGGAGTTAAAACGTGATGAGTAAGAAGCAAAATATAGAGGAAATTGTAAATGAGGCAAAAACCGTGCGAAAAATTGTGTTTATTTTATTAACTGCTTTAACAGTTTTATTTATTGCTGTTATAGCATTTGGCTTTTTTTATATAAAGTCAACGATTGAACCTGTGGATAAAAATTCTACAGAGGACATTGAAATAGAAATTCCATTAGGGTCATCTACATCAAATATTGCTACGATTTTAAAAGAGAATGATTTAATTAAAAATGAACGTGTATTCCAGTTTTATGTGAAGTTTAAAAATTATAGTGATTTCCAGGCTGGGGAATATATATTGAATCAGTCTATGACGATGGACGATATTGCCAATAATCTACAGACTGGTACTGTGCAAGAAGAACCGTTATTTCGGGTAACGATTCCAGAAGGTAGAAATATTGAACAAATTGCAGAAATTACGTCAAAGAAATTAAAGTTTACAGAGGAAGATTTTATTCGAACTGTAACAGATAAATCATTTATTGAAAGAATGATGGAGGAATACCCTTCTTTAATTACAGATGAGGTATTAAATGATGACTTATATATGGCATTAGAAGGTTATTTATTTGCAGGAACATATGATATTTACGATGAGGCAGTGACGGCGGAAGAATTAATTACACAGATGATAGATCGAACAAATGATTTAGTCATTAATGAATTAGATGCAATGGATGAAAAAGACTTTACTATTCATGAAGTTCTAACCCTTGCTTCCGTTATTGAACGAGAATCAAAATTTGAAAAAGATCGTCCAAAAGTAGCCCAAGTATATATAAATCGCTTAGATGAAAATATGAAATTACAAAGTGATATTACAGCATTTTACGGATTAAAAAATATTGAACATAAAGCAGTTGTTACATATGATGATATTGAAGTAGATACACCGTATAACACTTATGTAATTGACGGCCTTCCTGTTGGACCTATTGCCTCACCTAGTAAGGAAGCAATCGATGCCGTTTTACATCCTGAAGGGGACGACTTTACGAAATTATTTTATTTCTCACGTCCAAACGGGGAAACATTCTATGCAGATACTTTAGAGGAACATAATAAAATTAAAGAAAAATACCGTCAAGAATGGTACGATTTAGAAAATAAAAAAGATGACAAGAAAAAGAAAGATAAAGAGTGAGCGGAAATAAAATGAATATTAACATGGATGAAATAAAAACTTATATCCAAGCATTAATTCCTACGAGTGAAAATTGGGAAAAAGAATTAGAGAAGTATGCGTCAATACATCGTGTTCCAATCATTGAGAAGGATGGTATCCAATTTTTAACACAATTAATTCGAATGAAACAACCAAAAAGAGTTTTAGAAATTGGGACAGCCATTGGTTATTCAGCTTTAAAAATAAATGAAGCATATCCAGAAGCCAAGATTACAACGATTGAACGAGACGATGAAATGGTCCGTATTGCAAACGAAAATATTACGAAGTTAAATAAACAACAACACATTCATGTCATTCATGGCGATGCTTTAGAAGTATTAAAAGAATTTCAAATGAAAGATATAACTTTTGATTTTATCTTTATCGACGCAGCAAAGGGGCAATATAAGAAATTCTTTGAACTTGTTCAACCGCTCATTTCAAATGATGTGACCATTGTTTGTGACAATATATTATTTAAAGGATATGTCATTAATCAATCATTAACAGAACAGAAAAGATTACAGAAACTTGCAAACAAAATCGATCTTTTTAATCATTGGCTAATGAAAGAAGAAACATATCATACAACCGTGCTACCAATAGGAGACGGAATGACCGTAAGTGTTCTGAAATAGTTTTAAGACAATATAAATATAGAAAGATAAAAAGATAAGATTAGGGAGTGTTCTAAAAATGGTAGATGAAAAAAGCTATTACATGACTGAAGAAGGTAAAGAGAAATTAGAAACAGAATTACATTACTTGAAAACGGAGAAACGTAAAGAAATCGTTGAACGAATTAAAGTAGCACGTGATTTCGGTGACCTTTCGGAAAACTCCGAGTATGATTCTGCAAAAGAAGAACAGGCATTCGTTGAGACACGTATTGCACAATTAGAAAAAATGATTCGTAATGCAGTAATCATTGAAAATGACGAAGAAGATGCTGATGTTGTAGCATTAGGAAGAACAGTTACATTTATTGAATTACCAGATGGAGAAGAAGAAACGTATACAATCGTTGGTAGTGCAGAAGCAGATCCATTTGAAGGGAAAATTTCAAACGATTCACCGATGGCAAAAAGCTTATTAGGTCATGGAGAAGGCGAAGAAGTTGCAGTTGCAACACCAGGTGGAGACATCCAAGTAAAAATTGTATCCATTCAATAGCATATTAAAGGTTGGAACGTAAACGCGGTATCATTTAACAACGCATATTGTTAAAATAATACATGATTATGGGCCAACCTTTTTTACACTATTTTACATTGGGGGAGTACATATGACAGATCCAAATAATTTATCAAGAGTTGATCGTCATTCAAAAAGACGCAATAATCGCATACAATTAATCGTTTTAATCGTTCTAGCCATTTTATGTGTTGTTTTATTAATTTCTTTAATATTTAAGAAGGATAGTTCAACAAATGATGGCAACGAAAATGATCCTACAACAGAAAATATTGCGACTGAAACGAATGATAAAGAACAAAAAACGAATGAAAAAGATAGTACAGATGAAAATAAAGATGATAAAAAAGATAATGAAACGGACGATGAAGAAAAGGATAAAGAAGAGGCAAAAGAAGGAATTATGAAAAAGGAAGATTATCCTACAGATATAACGAAAGAAGAAATGTTTACAACAGATGGCAATGTTGAAGAAGCATTTGTTGCAGATTGGCCGCCAATTGGTACGAATCAAACTGGTACACATACAGTTAATTTCGATAATGAATCAGAAGATCGTAAAGAAATTAAAAAAGCTATTTCCTATGTAACTGATTTAAAAGAAGATGATATGATCGAACATTGGGTTGGAAATGGTGGCGATCAAAAAGTGATTGCTACCGTATCAAATAATGATCAAAGCATAGCATATAAAGTATATTTACAATGGGAAATTGACAAAGGTTGGAAACCGACTAAAGTAGAAAAATTAAAATCATTGAATATTGAACAATAATATTGGAGGAACATCATGACAATTGGAATAATTGGTGCAATGGATGAAGAAATTGCATTATTGCAGAAACAAATTAAAAATCAAACAATCGAAACGGTTGCAAATACAATGTATATTAAAGGTACATTAGAAACGAAAGATGTCGTTTTAGTTAAATCAGGTATTGGAAAAGTAAATGCAGCTATGACAACAGCTATTTTAATGGAAAAGTATCAACCAACATTCGTTATTAACACTGGTTCAGCTGGAGGATTTTCAGAAGCTTTAAAAGTAGGAGATGTCGTTATTAGTGATGCTGTAGTACACCATGATGTTGACGTAACAGCATTTGACTATGTACATGGACAAGTTCCACAAATGCCTGCAACTTTTAAGGCGGACAAAACATTGGTACGTCAAGTTCGAATAATTTTAAAAGAAATGGAAATTGGTTCAGAAATTGGACTAATTGCAACTGGAGATTCCTTTATGAATGACCAAACAAAGGTACAAACGATTCGTGAATTATTTCCAACCATGATTGCATGTGAAATGGAAGCAGCTGCGATTGCACAAGTTTGTTATCAATATAATGTGCCGTTTGTAGTTATACGAGCACTATCTGATATTGCTGGCCAAGAGGCACCAATGTCATTCCAACAATTCCTAGAAGTAGCTGCAACAAATGCTGCCAATCTAATAATTGAGTTCGTTAAACGAGTATAAAAATATAATGCTAATTAGGACGATAATTACAAGATTAAAAAAAACAAAATCATGTAGTCGCAAACTTATATACCCGTAAAGGTTATCTAACTTTTACGGGTATACTTCATTAAATATTTATTCTTTTAAGATCTATTTTCTTCCTCCCGTATGTACGCCCGAAGTAATTTCATTAAAGCCCTTTTTTCAATTCTAGATACATAACTACGGGAGATATTTAATTGTTTTGCAATTTTTTTCTGTGTTAATATCTCACTTCTATGAATCCCATATCGGTGAATAATAACAAATAACTCCCGTTCTGATAAAAGATGAATATAACGATTTAACTTTTCAATTTCAATATGTTTTTCTATGGATGTCACAATATCTTCTACATCTGCTTCTAGTATATCGGCTAAAGTCATTTCATTTCCTTCTAAATCCTGGCCAATTGGACTATATAAAGACACATCTTTATTCGACTTTTTTAATGAACGTAAGTACATCAAAATTTCATTATCGATACAGCGAGCACAATATGTTGCGAGCTTTGCTCCTTTATTTGCCTTAAAACTTTCTACACCTTTAATTAAACCAATTGTCCCAATTGAAATTAAATCTTCGCTTTTTTCATTTGTATCATCATATTTTTTTACGATATGTGCAACTAGACGTAAATTATGTTCAATTAATTTATCCCTTGCCATCGTGTCGCCAGCAAGCATTGCTTCCACATATTTTTTTTCTTCTTCTTTGGATAATGGATGGGGGAATGCGTTGTTTTTAATATATGAAACGAATACGACGTACTGTTTTAAAAAATATGTCATTATCGCTAAAATTGTCGACATCTGATTCCTCCTATCACATATTTTTATCATTGTATGTATAAGAAAGGAAGAAATTGCACGTCCAATTAAAAGAGATGAGATATAATTATTTTATAATTAAAGTTTATCTTTTTGTAATAAATATGATTGAGGTCAATCCGTGGAAAGTGTAGCAAATTTATGGAGGGCCTAGTCGGTCAAATAAAAAGAAAAAGTAATTCCAGTAAAAATTAACTTACTGAAATCACCTTTTTCGTTTCACCGAGTATTATCTCAGTTATTTAGCTTGTTTTTTATTTTTTGTTCGCATATATGTTTCATATTCATCTTCACGATGTCGTAAATAAGGTTTGACATTCGCTTTATGGGCAGCCCTTGAAAGCATATGTCCACCGACTGGGGAAGATAAAAATATGAATAAAATTGCTAAAAGTAATTTTCCACTTACGATTTGATGTGAACCGTAAAGAAACAAGAATGTTGCAAGTAAAATACTCATAATTCCTAAAGTAGGTGCTTTTGTTGCTGCATGTAATCGAGTGAAAACATCGGGGAATCGAATGATTCCTAAAGCACTAGAAAAAATGAAAAAGGTACCTGACAACATTAGAATGATAATGATAATATTCATAATGATACTAATCAGAGTCTCGGTCAATGATAACACCCATTTCTAAATATTTTGCTAATGCTAATGTACCGATAAAAGATAGAATCCCAATTAATAAAATAACATCGTTTAATTTTGTCGTTGCAAGTAAAATCGACGTTAATGCAGCGGTAGCCATTAAACAAACACCAATCACATCTAAAGCTGTAGCACGATCTGGATTTGATGGACCGATTAGGACACGATAGATAAGTAAAATTAAAGATAATGCAATTCCAGTAATACAAATTAGTGTTGTAATATATAATATATGTTCAACAACATGTAATACATCTATCATTTCGTCACCTCCATGATCGCTTTTTCAAATGTGTTTTTAATATCATTTATAGCTTCTTCTTTGTCTTCAATATCCATTGCATGAATGAAAATTTGTTTATTATCATCTGAAATGGCTACAGATAAAGTTCCAGGTGTTAACGTAATTAAATTTGCTAAAAGAGTGATTTCCCAATCTTTTTCGACTTCAACTGGAAGTGCAAAAATACCAGGTTCGAAATCAGGATTCCTCTTATATACTATTTTAACGATATCGATATTCGATAAAATAAGTTCGCGAATAAAGATAAGAAATAAAATGAAAAATTTATAAATTGGTGCTAAATAATATCGACTAGGGAAAAATCGATTTAATAAAAGTAATAGTAGAGCACCTAAAATATATCCAAAAATGAATGTGACGAATGTATAATTTTCACTCAAAAACATCCACATAAAGGATATAATTAAATTAACAACAATTTGAAAAGTCATGTTCATTACTCCTTTAATACGGAATTAATATATGCTTCTGGATTTAATAAGTATTCGCCAACAGTTTCAATATGAGGATATACAAACTCTGCGCCAATCCCCATAAAAATAGAGAGAATAATTAAAAATACAATAGGGTATAACATCCCGTTCGTACGTTTAACTTGAAAGTTCTTTTTCTTTTCTCCCCAAAATCCTAATATGAAAATTTTCATGACGGAATATAGAATAAGTAAACTCGTCAATAAACCGACAATGACAATAATCACATGATCTGTTTCAAAGGCTCCTTTTAGAAGTAATATTTTTCCGATAAAACCACTAAATGGAGGAATCCCCGCTAAAACGAATGTAGCAATAAAGAATATCCAGCCAAGTCTTGGATAATAATGAATTAGTCCACCCATTTTCTTTAAGTCAGATGTACCGGCAATATATGTAATGACACCGACAAGTAAAAAGAGGGCAGTTTTAATAATCATATCATGAATTAAATAGTATGTTGAACCAGATAAACCTGTCTCATTAAATATTGCTAAACCAAGTAGTACAAAGCCTATAGAAGGAATCACATTATAAGCAATAATTAATTTAATATCATTCGTTGATAAAGCTCCTATGACACCAAAAATCATCGATAATCCTGCAATTATTATGAAGAAATTACGAATTGTATCTGATTCATATATAAAGATCAACGTATAAATACGTATAATCGAATAGATTCCGACTTTCGTTAACAATGCACCAAATAAAGCAGAAGTTACTGGATTCGGTACGATATATGATTTAGGCATCCAATAGTACAACGGGAAAAGTGCAGCTTTAGTTGCAAAAACGAAAAATAGTACAATACCAATCGTTGTTAATACGCCAGCTTGTTCTACTTCATGTACACGTTCTGCAATATGTGCCATATTCACTGTACCTACAACAGCATATAAAAATGCTACCGTCGTTACAAAAACTACAGATGAGAACAAATTAATTAATACATATTTTAAAGATTCTCGTAATTGTTCTTTGCTTCCTCCGAGAATAATTAATCCGTATGAAGCCATTAATAATACTTCAAAAAATACAAATAAGTTGAATAAATCTCCAGTTAAAAATGCGCCAGAAACACCACTGATTAACATAAATGTGAATGTATAAAAGTAAAATGTTTCTTTCCGTTCAGAGACTAGCTTTGGTGCAATAAAGATACACGCAGTACTTAATGTCGCTGTCGTTAAAACTAATAAAATAGATAAATAATCAGCGACAAAAATAATCCCATATGGAGCAACCCAACTACCAGCCTCTAAAACAATTGTACCATCTGTAAAAACGAGGTATGTAATCCATATAGTTAACGCTAAATGAATTAAAATAAATATTTTCGATAAAAACCTTGTGAATGTAACCCTTTTATTTGTAAAAGCAACAATCGTACCGGCTAAAAGCGGTAATACGATAGGTAGTATAGCTAAATTACTCATATTCATTGCCCCTTAATTGCTCCATATTATCTGTTTTATTTTCATTAATTGTTCGGTATGCAAGCACTAATACAACACTTGTAACCCCAAAACTAATTACAATGGAAGTTAAAATTAAAGCATGTGGTAATGGATCTGTATAATTCGTAATATTATCGACAATGATTGGTGGTTGGCCACGTTTCAATTTACCCATTGTTAAAATAAATAAGTGTGCCGCATGAGAAATTAAGCCTGTACCAATCGCAATTCGTAATAATTGTTTCTGTAAAAGATTATATACACCTGTCGCAAATAACACTCCAGCCAAAATCGCTATAATAAACTCCATTTATTTCGCCCCCTTATTGTTTCGTAATTTAATGAGGCCGAATACAGTTAATCCTGCTAGTCCTAAAACAGCAATTTCAAACAATGTATCAAATCCACGCATGTCTACTAAAATTACGTTTACGATGTTTCGTCCGCCACCAATTGGAAGTGATGTTTCCACAAAGTATTCCGAAATTTTATCAAACCAGTTGCTACTTAATGCAGAAATACCAATTGCAGTCATTAATAGTCCAAAACCAATTGATACGATAAGGTTTGTAAAGATTGTTTTCTTTGTTTCTTCCCTTTTTCGTAATTTAGGAAAGTGATAGAAACAGAGTAAGAATAATGCCATTGTAATTGTTTCGATTACTAATTGTGTTAACGCTAAATCTGGTGCTCGATATAATACAAATAAAATTGCAACACCATATCCAGTAATACCT
>DXHX01000045.1 GCA_019113205.1 Candidatus Pseudogracilibacillus intestinigallinarum
TTGCGGATATAACCTATAATTCCGCAAGTAAACACGAAAATCGTGACGAACTTGCGGATATATCACGTAATTCCGCAAGTGAAAACGGAAATCGCGACGAACTTGCGAATATAAGCAACACTACATTCACCATATCATAGCACATTCTAAAAAATGATCATTCAGATTAGGGTAAACGAAAATATCGGTTCAATTTTACCGTTTTTATTTATCCTAATCTTTTTTCATGGATAAAATTTAGACGGATTGTTTACTGTAGTAGCGCATTCCACGATACATGCCACATACACGGCCGGATCTATCTGTTTCAAATGCAATATATTTCTCATCTGGAAGGCGGAATAAGTTATGGGCTACTTGTGTTGTCGCAATATACTCATGTTGTACACGCAAATATAAACGATTGTTTTCTATACAGACTGCTATCTTTTGTCCTTCACCAGAGTCATACATCCCTTCGTATTTTATTATATGTTCGTACGTTGAGTTCATTTTTGGCTCCTCATCATTTGGAGATAATTGTAAAATTTCCGCCACGGTTTTTTTCACTAATAATTCTGTCGGTACTTCAGCAATATTTGTTAAAACAGCAATCGTCAAACCAGCGCTCTTCACTATGCCCATAAAGGAAGATACTCCCTTAATTCCTCCACCATGCCCAACGAGTGTTTCGCCATAGATATTATAGTTTAAGAGCCCATATCCGTAATGAACCCCATGCGGACTTTTAATCTCGGTCTGCATCATTTGTTTCATACTTTCCTCGTTTAAAAATTGCTTCCCATCGACGGTTCCACCATTCTGGAAAATTTCCAAGTAACGCATTATATTTTGGATCGATGATTTTAATGCGCCAGCACTATATATTTCTCCGCTAGCCCACCATGTTGGAGAATGAAACACTTGTCGCGCTTTATCTTTTGTATATGCGTAAATTTCTGTAATATTCTCTTTTTCATTCATTTCGTCGACTGTAAAAAACGTGCGGTTCATCCCTAGTGGTTCAAGAATATGGCTTCGAACGAATGTCGTATACTTAGTTCCACTCGCTTTTTCACAAATATATTGTAATAAAGCATAGCTTTCATTTGAATAATTAAATTTTTCACCTGGAATTCCAATAAAGGAATCTACCTCTTCATTCATCACCGCAATCATATCTTCTACGGTAACCACATTTGCTAATGCTTTATTAATTGGCAAATTAAATAACATCGCACTATCTTTGTCTTCCAACATACTTTGTAAACGTGCTCGATGAAATGCCGTTAACCCTTTATATCCAGCGGTATGTGTCATTAAATGATGAATTTTCGTCCCCGTTTGAATTTTTTCTAATGTTGGAATCCACGCTTTCACTTCGTCATCTATATGTAGCTTCCCCGCTTCTTGTAACATCATAATTGCAAGTGTTGTAAAAGATTTCGTTATAGAAGCTACCCCGAAAACAGTATGTGCATTTATAGGCAATTTCTGTTCGACATCACGATAACCTTCATACGCTTCCAACATAACTTCCCCATTTTTCGCTACTTGCAATGCTAATCCTGGAATACGATAGGTTGTGCAAAAGTCAGCAACTATTTTTTCTATTTGTTCCTTCATCTTTATTTCTCCTTATAAAAAACACCATCGATAAAATATACGATGGTGTTCGTTTCTTATAAAATTTTACTTAAAAATGATTGAAGTCGTTCACTTTTCGGCTGTTCAAAAATTACTTCTGGATCTCCTTCTTCCATCACAATTCCCTCATCAATGAAAATTACTCGGTCGCCAACTTCGCGGGCAAAACCCATCTCGTGTGTGACGACGACCATTGTCATACCCTCTTGTGCTAATTCTTTCATTACCGCAAGTACTTCCCCTACTAACTCTGGGTCTAGTGCTGATGTTGGTTCATCGAATAACATTACTTTCGGATTCATCGCAAGCGCTCTAGAAATTGCTACACGCTGTTTTTGTCCGCCTGACAAACTACTAGGATACACATTCGCTTTATCAGACAAACCGACTTTTGCAAGTAATTCCTTCGCTTTTTCTTCCGCTTCCTCTTGAGATTGACCGAGTACTTTCATCGGTCCAAGAGTAATGTTTTCAAGCACTGTTTTATGTGGAAATAAATTAAAATGTTGGAATACCATGCCCACTTTTGATCGTACTTTTGGTACATTCGTTCGAGTATCCGTTATTTCTTCTCCATCAATCGTAATCGAACCAGATGTTACGTCCTCCAATAAATTTAAACAACGTAAAAAGGTACTTTTCCCTGAGCCTGATGGTCCGATGACACATACGACTTCTTGTGGCTTTATTTTATTAGAAATCCCTTTAAGTACTTCGTGATTTCCAAATGATTTATGTAAATTATCTACTGTAATCATTATACATCAAGCTTCCTCTCTATACGTCTTAAAATAATACTGGCAGGAATCGTAATGGCTAAATAAAATAACGCAACCATTAAAAACGGTTCAAAATATGTAAAGGTTGAATTCGCATACGCTCGCCCTTCATACAATAGCTCCCCGACCGCAATCGCTGAGAATAATGACGTATCTTTTAAACTAATAATAAATTGGTTTCCTAATGGCGGAATCATCCTTCTTAATGCTTGCGGCCAAATAATGTACCACATCGTTTGAGATTTTGTTAGACCGATAGAATCTCCAGCCTCAAACTGGCCTTTATCAATAGACTCGACACCACCACGAACAATTTCGGCAATATATGCACCAGCATTTACGGCAATTGCAATAATCGATGCGGTAATTTTGTCTAAGTTGATATCTAATAAGTCCGACAATCCGAAATAAATAAATAAAATTTGTACTAAAATTGGTGTTCCACGAATTACTTCTACATAGACAGTGGAAATACCGAATATAAGTTTGTTTTTAGATATTCTACCTAAACCTGCAAATGCACCAATAACAAAACCGATGGAAATACCGACAACGGTTATAATAAAAGTGTATTTTAATCCTTGTAATAAACTAGGTAAAACATTTATAATATGCTCCACTGTTATACACCACCTTCATCTGTTATATTTCGACAGAAAAAAGAGGTCGGACAATGATATTGAAAATAGATATGTCCCAACCTCTTCTCATTTTTACGTACCTTCTGGTCTTTCTCCAAACCATTCTTCATAAATATCATCATATGTGCCATTCTCTTTTAATGTCTGTAAAGCATCGTTAAATTGATCTCTCAACTCAGAATCTTTAGGGAATGCAATACCATAGTCTTCCCCTGTTAACTTTTCACCGACAGTAACTAATTTATTATCTGCCTCTTTTTCTGAATAGAATAGTACGTTCGGTAAGTCATATAAAACCGCATCTGCACGGCCTGCTAGGACATTTTGGTATCCTTCAATGATTTGTGGGAATGCTTCCACTTCCGCATCTGTATTTTCTTTTAAGTATGTTTCTGACGTAGAACCTGTACGAGTAGCAATCGTTTTGCCATCTACATCATCAATGGATTGAATCTCATCATTGTCATCTGTAACAGCTAAAATTAAACCAGCCTCATAGTACGGATCCGTAAAATCAATTGATTTTTCACGTTCCTCTGTAATAGTCATTCCAGCAATTGCAATATCGAACTTACCAGAACTAATTCCAGCTACGATTCCATCGAACTCTAATGTTTCAAATTCGATGTCTACGCCCACCTCTTCTGCAAGCGCTTCAATTAAATCGATATCAAATCCTACTAAATCACCTGATTCTTCATCAATGTACTCAAATGGTACATATCCATTGTCTGTTGCTACGACGTATGTATCTTTGTCGCCTCCACCACCGTTATTATTTGTAGCGTCATTCGCATTACTATTCGCGTCATTGTTTCCACCACAAGCAACTAAAACGGCTACCATGATTCCTAGTAAAATAGATAAAACTATTTTTTTCATAATTAGCCCCCTATTTGTTTATTAAAAATTATTATAGCACAATTACGTATTAATAAAAGAAATTTTCTGTATATTTAAACAAATCTAGTAATGAAATACCTCTTCCAAATAGCGTAATGATGTTGTTCTTATCCCTTTTAAAAAAATCTCATTTTTTATAAAACTTTTCCTAAAAATGCTTTCGTTCTTTCATTTTTTGGTGCTTGGAAAATTTCTTCTGGGGTTCCTTCTTCTGCTAAATAACCACCATCAATAAATAACACACGATCGGCTACTTCTCTAGCAAACCCCATTTCATGTGTGACGACAATCATCGTCATTCCTTCCTCCGCTAACTCCCGCATAACGTCTAATACTTCTTTTACCATTTCCGGGTCTAATGCAGAGGTCGGCTCATCAAACAACATGATTTTCGGTTTCATTGCTAATGCTCTTGCAATTGCAACACGTTGCATTTGTCCACCCGAAAGTTGTTCCGGATAATTATGTGCTTTATCAGATAAACCTACTTTTTCTAATAATTCAAATGCTAGACGTTCTGCTTCTTTCTCAGCTGTTTTTTTAATTTGGCGTGGTGCAATCGTAATATTTTGTAGTACTGTCATATGAGGAAATAAATTAAATTGTTGAAACACCATCCCTACATTCGTTCGTAATTTATTAATATTTGTCTGCGGATCGTTCACTTTTACCCCATCAATATAAATCGAGCCATCTGTTATTTCCTCTAGCAAATTGATACAACGAAGAAACGTACTCTTTCCAGAACCACTTGCACCGATGACACAAATCACTTCTTTTTCTTTGACGTTATAATCAATTCCCTTTAATACTTCGAGGTCACCATATGATTTTTTTAAGCCTGTAATTTTTATCATCTTTTTCACCTTCCTATCATCGATGGCTTAATTTCCGCTTCTTTTTTGGAACATAACTCGTGCTGTATCGCTTTTCTACATAAGCTACAATTTTCGTTACGACCCATGTTAAACATAAGTATAAAATTGCCGCAAAAATATACGGTTCCCACGGGCGGAAAGTTGCTCCTTGCACTACTTTCGCTGCGAATAAAATGTCATTTGCTGCAATTACTGTCACTAAGGAGGAATCTTTTAATAATGCAATCAATTCATTGCCTAATGGAGGCACCATTCTTCTCAAAGCTTGAGGCAAAATTATATGTTTCATCGCCATCCCATGTGGCATTCCTAATGAACGAGCCGCTTCCATTTGTCCTTTATCTAACGATTGGATTCCGGCACGAATGATTTCCGCTGTATATGCACCACAGTTTAACGAAAGTGCGAGAATACCAGATACGAAGAATCCTAATGATTTCCCGAAAATGGTCGGAATAACCGCTAAATGAATAAGTAATATTTGCACTAATAATGGTGTCCCACGAAAAAAGTCGATATATAATTTACTCGGATAATAAAATATTTTTCGTTTAGACATTTTTCCTATCCCAAAAATAAGACCAAGTATAATACCGATTGTGTAACCAATCACTGTTAATGCAATTGTTACGCCGACACCACGAATAAATAGTTCACGATAATTCCAAATGACATCTAAACGAATATTGTCCAAAAATTCCATTGTATGCACCCCCTACCGATCATCAAAAATGAAACAAAAGAGCTAGGTTAACCAGAGAATGAACAAATTGTCTCTCTGTCCTAGCTCTCCCATGTTACTCTACTTCAATTCCGGTAATTTCTTCTAATTTTCCACTATCTTTAATCTTTTGAATCCCTTCATTTAGTAATTCACGTAATTCGTCATTTCCTTTTTTCACCATCAAGCCATAATTTTCTTTTTCAAAACTATCATCTTCCACTGTTTTTAAATCTACATCTGGATTGTTTTTTAAATATTCATTTACAGTTGAGTTGTCTCCGACAGATGCTTCTGCATTGCCATTTAACATTTCACTAATCGCAAGTGGCATCGATTCTGTCGCAACGATATTCGGACTCGTCTCTCCTAATAATTCTTGTACAACAATATGCCCTGTCGTACTCATTTGTGCAGAAACTTTCTTATCTTTTAAATCATTAAAACTTGTTACATCGCTATCTTCTGGCACTAAAATAAGTTGATTAGCAATATAGTACGGGTCTGTGAAATCAAATTCTTTTTCTCTTTCCTCTGTAATCGTAATCGAAGAAACCGCAAAATCTACTTCCCCGTTGTTTACAGCTGGAAATAACGGATCCCAACCGATATTTTTATATTCCACTTCAAAACCCATTTCTTCTGCAATTGCATCGACTATTTCGATATCAATCCCGACAATATCACCAGCATCATCGATATATTCCATCGGTGCATATGCGGCATCCGTTCCGACAACATACGTATTTCCATCACTTTCTCCACCGTTATTGTCCGCATTCGCATTCGTGTTTGCGCTTTCATTATTGCCGTTGCCACAAGCCATTAATAATAATGCCAAACTTCCTAATAAACATACAAAAACATAAGAACGAAAACTTCGCTTCACTTTTATATCCCCCTTTTTATTTTGTTATATAACAACTAATTGAAAAAGAAAGCGTTAGTTAAAATTATTATACTTGAATAATGATTTCTCTTCAAATAATATTTTAAATTTTCAGATTTCAACATCTCCTTGGAATCAAAATTTACTCTATGTTTGGAAATGTATACACTGTTATACCATAGTTTTCTGTATAAGTTTATGAATGTTTCTATTGAGTCAATAAATGTATGACTTTCCACCTTACATTTCAGCCGTGTTCTATAGTTTACATCCCTCACTTAATTTTTAGCACCGATCAGCAAAAATTTTCGTAACGTAATTTTATACAAAATATATACGTTTTTAAATCTTCTTTTCTGGAATTCTCGTAATCATTTTGTTACGCTTAAAGATGCACATTTTTTACATAGTAGGAGAAGACAACATGTATAGAAAAATTATTATGACACTACTCATGGCAATCTTATTAATCGCTTGCACAAATGACGTAGTAACGAACGAAAACGAAAGTAATAACGAAAACAATGTACCTATGGAACAAAATGAATCAGGGGAAGTTGCTGAAAGTGAAACGAATAAGAAAGAAAAAACATCTACGCAATCAGTTAAAAAAGCACAAAAACTAGATGATTTAACCGTCCACTATATGGATGTTGGTCAAGGAGACGCAACATTATTTCAAGTAAAAGATAAAGATGAAACGTACCATATTTTATATGACACGGGAGACTGGAAAGGAAATGAAGTCGTTCCTTATTTAAAAGATCTAAAGGTCGATTATATCGACATCGTTATAATTAGCCATCCACATGCAGACCATATCGGTCAATTACATAAAGTTTTAGATCAATTTGATGTCGGAGAAGTATGGATGTCAAGTAATACTGCACAATCGGAAGTTTATAATAAAGCGGTAGAAGCGATCGTGAAGAGCGATGCAGACTTTGACGAACCTAAAGCAGGAGACGTATTTGATATTGGCCCATTGCAATTAACTATTTTACATCCAGCTAATGTAACGGGAAATTTAAATGAAGATTCTATTTCATTCCACGCACAATACGGTGACATATCCTTTTTATTTACGGGAGATGCTTCTAAAACAGAAGAAAAGATTATGTTAGAAAATGACTTACCTATAGAAGCGACTGTTTTACAATTAGGTCATCATGGTTCCAATACATCCAGTGATCCTAAGTTTGTTGAGGAAGTAAACCCTGAAATTGCTATTTACAGTGCGGGGATCGATAATAAATATGGTCATCCACATGAAGAAGTCATCGATCTATTTGCCACCAAAGATATTCCTTTATATGGAACAGATACATATGGAAACATCGTGATCAAAACGGATGGGAAAACATATGAAGTGGATAAAGGAAAGAAAAAGAAACAAAAGCAAACTGAAAAAGAAAAGAAAAAAGCTGCCTGTATTAATATCAATGATGCTTCAAAGGAAGAATTAATGGAAATTATTCATATTGGAGATGCGAGAGCAGATGCCTTAATCGAGCACCGTCCATATACGTCTGTAGAAGACTTATCTATCATTGATGGAATTGGTCCAGGAAGAATTTCTGATATAATAGAAGAAGGGAAAGCATGTATAGAGGAGTGATAATATGTTCGGTATATTAGATCGGTTTGAAGATCAATTAGCTGTCATTTTAATTGAGTCCGTTGAAGAGGAGCACATTGTTGACAAAGCTATCTTACCTGAAGGTAGTGATGTCGGGACGGTTTTTGATGTGGAGAAAATGGAAGAAACATATTCCATCCTATCAATTAATGTCGAAGAAACGGAGAATAGAAAACAAAGAGCTCAACAAGCCTTACATGCATTACATAAAAAGAAAAAAAGAAGTAAATTTAAACGTTGAACGATTATAAAGGAGTGAAAACATGCCAAAAAATAAATGGGACGAACAATTTCAACAAAATAAATATACGTACGGAAAAGAAGTAAATAAGTTCATTAAAAGTAAATGTGATTTATTTCCAGATAACAGTAATATTGCTTGTTTTGCAGAAGGCGAAGGAAGGAATGCCGTTTATTTAGCAAAATTAGGCCATGATGTTACGGCATATGATCTATCTTCTGTCGGGTTAGAACATGCCTCGATATTAGCGAAGGAAAATGGGGTATCGATTCAAACAGTGGAAGCCGATTTAATTGATATGGAGTTGGATCGTAATAAATATGATGGTGGTATCATGGTGTTTGGGCATGTTCATGATGCTAACCAGAAGCAGTTTATTAACAATATGATCCATGCAATTAAACCTGGTGGCTATTTCATTTTTGAAGTATATTCCAAAGCACAAATCGATTATGATACAGGTGGGCCTGGACTCGTCGATATGTTGTATGATCCAAAGGTTATTTTAGATATTATCCGTCCACATAAATGTGTTCATTTTTATTATGGAGAGGCAAAACGTATTGAAGGATACCGTCATACAGGCGTTGGCCATGTCATTCAAGTTGTCATTCAAAAATAATGTGTGAAACAAATACGGGTAAAAAGTAGGAAGCACGATAAAGATTATAAGTTGACCGGACAAAACTTATCGTCTTACGTGCTTCTTACTCTATCTTCTTATGTAAGTGACTGATAAATGTATACTCCACTTTCTATTGTCCGCTCACATCTACCTTCATGACGAACATATTCCATATGTGCAACAGCCTCACCAATCGCAAATTGATAATCATACACAGATAACTCATACGGAAATAGAATATCACACATATCAAAAACCGTTATCCCATTTTTCATTGCATCATACGTTTTCTCGATCCGTTCTTCGTGATGTGCCCAAATCTCATCTATTCGCGTATATACATCTTCAAATGGTTCTCCATGTGATGGAATTACATATGAAATATCAAGTTTTTTAATTTTTTCTAAGGAAGTCTTATACGATAACAAGGGATTTTTCTCCCCATAAAACCAATACGCAATATTCGGAGTGATTTTCGGCAAAACATGATCGGTCGATAATAATACTTTTGTTTCCGGTTCATATAAACAGACGAGCCCCTCTGCATGTCCAGGTGTTGCAATGATATCATACGTATAATCCCCTATGTTAATCGTTTCTCCATCTCGTAAAAACTGTTGAACAGTCGGAGTTGGCTCCACAATATTTGTCGTCTTTCGTATCAATTGAATAATTTTTTCCGTCATTTGCTCTGGTACGGCGAAAGTATGATAATCTCGTTGCAATAACGGAATTGCTTCTTCTTGCCATATAGTTTGCATTGCTTTTGCATCGATTTCTGACATATAGACTGGTGCATTTGTTTGTTTTTGTAAAACACCAGCATAACCAGTATGGTCGGGATGCAGATGTGTTAATATAATTTTCTCTACATCCTTTCCAAGCAATTTTTCTTGCCATATTTTCTTCGCTTGTTCGTCATGTAAACCAGTATCAATTAGCGTATATCCCGTAGCACCTTTTACTAAAAAACAATGGACATGGTCTAATCGAAATGGCAATGGAATCGTAATTTTTTGTATCCCTAATTTCTCGAATATTACTTCATTCTTCACAAAGCATATCTCCCTCTATCTGTCTTTCCTCACTTACTACTGACTGTTGATAAGAAAACCATTCCGCTAACTCCATAGCATCCTCTATTTCCATATGTGAAACCGTATAATGTGTCCCTAAACCACTAGAACCAATTAAAGATAAATGGGCACTCATCAATCCATCTTTCTTTTGCAATGGATGTGCGGTTAGTTTAAGTGATTGTATACGTCGTTTATACGTCATTACAGTTACTCTATCAAATAAACGGCGAATTTGAAATGTAAGGCTTTTTCCTTCTGTTTGTACACGAACATCTTTATAACCCATATATCCATACCAACCTAATAAAACAGCAAGTAAGGCCGGAATCCACGCGAACGATGGGAAGAAATATAGTAAACCACTGAAAATGATCATTGGAAAAATAAGTTGTTTAACGATAAAATATTTCCGACTTCGATTTGGTAAACGTATCGCATCTTGCTGCAATTCAATAACATGGTCTTCCATAAATGTTTGCAAAAATTGCGTCACTTCTTTTTTATGGATTAAAGGAAATAATACTGGAAATGCTTCTGTTCGGTCAAAAGAACCTCCCGCAACAACTGCATATATTTTTACATAACCGAGCGGTTGCCGAATCAAACTTTGTTCCAAACCGATCGCCTGAATTCGATCAAACGGAATCGTCAGTTCTTTCGTTTCGATTAATCCACGTTTAATAAATAATTCTTTCTCTCTTTTTTCAATTGTAAAGTTGCCGTATTTAATCATCGTTCCGGCAATACCTAATACCCATAATCCAACTAAAAGAAGACAAATAGCCACGACAAGAAAGATGATACTTAACGTCACAACAAATTGAAATGTTTTGTTTAACGCTGATGTAGGAATTACTTGTTCTAGTTGCGGACCGAAAGCTAACACGGCAAGTATCATAAATCCGATACTCCCGGAAGTAGAGCCTGCGATAAATAAATTTTTCCACGTCACTTTTTTCGTCGATAGTATTGTCCCTTCCTCTTTATTTTCTGTCGAAGATTTTTCTTTTGAATCTGTTGAAGATTTTCCTTTTTGAATTACATTTCGTAAGGCGGTTGCATCCGTTACTTTTACTGCACTTAATGCAACTTCTGCTCCCCCACTACTACTAGCCGTATCTATTTGCATATTTGTCAATTTGAAAAGTCGGTGTATCAAGTTCGCGGTCATATCAATTTTATGGATACGGTGAAATGAAATAAATCGTTTCTTACGGATGAAAACACCTTGCTCTATCCTCAATTCATCTTCATACACATAATACGTAAATCTCCACCATGATAACATACTATATCCGATCAAAAATAAAATGAAAGCCCCACCGAAAAGTAAAAATGCAATAAAAGATTCTTTCATCGTAACGATAAAACCGATCCCTAAACCAAACACCGTCTCTTTCAGTGCAAGTGTAAACCGAAAAATAATGGCTGCTGGGTGTAAGCGACGTCGTTTTGTAAATGAATAACCATTATGTTGTTCGTCATGCATTTGTGCAGTTGTCTCTGTTCCATCATGCTTATACGTCATAATCATCTACCCTCGCTAATGTGGAAATTTTATCACGTAAATCTTCTGCATCCGCACCATTCAATGCTGGTATATAATGCGTCGTTGCAGCAGTTGAGATAGATACCGTCGCTAAGTCATACTTCTTTAAAATTGGACCTTGTTCTGTATCAACATGTTGTACTCGTATCATCGGGATCAATGTTCGTTTGACAATTAAAATCCCGTGCTGAATATAAATTTCTTGCTCAAAAATTTCATAACGCCATCTTTTATAACGCAATGTTGGAATGAGTATGATGAATACGTAAATCGCCATTATCCCCAAAACAACAGTAATAACGGTATATAGGTAAGGAAATGAAAATATAAATGTTATGATGCCCCATGCAATAATAATCATCCAAAAAATAATAACATAAATTGCCGCATGAATTCTCCAAACTTTAACAGCATCACGCGCAATTTCATGTAATGGTTGTTCTCTCACGATAGTTCCCTCCAGTTCCTTTAGTTTATCATACAAATAAATGGCAGATCATCATTTTATAAAAAGATTACTAACTATAATATGTTACATCCGAGGTACATGTCTGTTTTAAAAACAAAATAAAAAACGGTATGATTCATACATAACCGTTTTATCGTTGGAATTCAATTCATTTTAGTATATCTATTTTATCTCATATCCATCGAATTTTTATGATGAGACAATAAAGGTCCAGACGACGAACATCATACTAATGATTCCCCACATTGTAGCTCCTACTATCCACCAAATTACTGGCTTCGTTACCCTTCGTTTCAGTTCTAAATTTTGTTCGTGCTCGATCGCTAAGGCAATTCTTTTTTCCATACTCTTTTTCATCGACATAAGTACAATAAATCCTACTACGGTAAAACTTGTCATTACCCAAAATAAAAAAGTCACTTTTAAACCGCCTCTTTCATCATGTATCTTTTTAAAAATTTCTACGTGTACCCAGTAAAAACTTTTACAACATGCACTTCATTCCTTCATGAGTAGAAATAAATCCTAATTTTTCATAAAATCGATGTGCATCTTCACGTTGTTTGTCTGTCGTAAGTTGTACCATACCACATTTCTCAGTTTTGGCAATCGATATAGCTTCTTTAAACAATTGTTCCCCGATCTTTTTCCCGCGGTACGTTCTATCAACACGTACTCCTTCAATTTGTGCACGTTTCATCCCTAGCCTTGCTAAGCCAGGAATAATGGTTAATTGCAAACAACCGATAATTCTCCCATCTTCCACAGCAACAATAATTTGATTCCCATTCTGTT